>JBGAQN010000066.1:0-19003 GCA_044220725.1 Dermatophilaceae bacterium | reverse complement strand
CCACCCCTCCCCCCGTTTAACCCCTCCCGCCGAGTAACCGCTTCGATGTTGGCGATTGCGCGCGCCGGGGGCGATTTCGACGACAAACGGCCGTCGAGTGTTGGCGATTCGACGCGACTCCCAAGGACGCTGCTCCCATTGACAGGTGACTAAAGAGTCACCTATGGTCACCCGGTGGGTGCCAGAGGGCCGGAACCGAGCGACGACGCCGTCTTCAAGGCGCTCGCCGACGCCACCCGTCGCGACCTGCTCGATGCCCTGTATGCCGTGAACGGCCAGACCCTGGGCCAGCTCGCCGCACGACACCCGCACCTCACCCGATTCGGCGTGATGAAGCACCTGGCGGTGCTTGAAGACGCCGGGCTCATCGTGGCCCAGAAGTCCGGCCGGGAGAAGCGCCACTACCTGAACCCGGTGCCCATCACCGTCATCGCCGCCCGCTGGGTGGGCAAGTTCACCCAGCCGTATGCCGAGGCATTGGTCAGCCTCAAGGCTGACCTTGAGCACCCTGGCGGCGGATGCCAACCCCGCGTCCCTGCGGCACCGATCCCGCCCACTTCCGTGCTCCCGGCGAGTAACCGCTCCACTGGTGGCGAATACGCGCTCCGAGGGCCTTCCACACTGTGAAACCCATTCGAGTGTTGGCGATTCGACGCCGCACGAACCGAAAGGATCCGACATGACGAGCACGCAGGTCTACCAGGTCTATATCCGCGCCGACGTTGAGACGGTGTTCCAGGCTCTGCTCGATCCCACCTTCACGAGGCGCTATTTCTACGGGACGGCATACAGCCAGATGCCGACGCAGGGTCGGCCCTATCTGTTCGTGCTCCCCGATGGGAGCCCGGCTGTCGACGGCACGATCGAGGTCCTCGAACCGCCGCACCGTCTCGTGCAGACCTGGCACGTCCGCTACGACGACGCCATGGCGGCCGAACCGCCGAGCCGGGTCGAGTGGACGGTCACCGAAGCCGGCGAGGGCCTGACCCGGCTGCGGGTCGTCCACGGTGACTTGGCGCGCAGCCCCTTGACCGCGGCGAACGTTCGCGACGGGTGGGACTGGGTGCTTGGTGGGCTCAAGACCCTCCTCGAGACGGGTATGCCGCTCCCGCCTGTTTCCGCAGCCGTCGCGAACGCGGGGGCCGCCGGTTCGACCGCTACGGCGGCCGATGTCGCCGCCGACTGGCACCGAGCTCAGGCGGTCGAGATCAACAACGCCGTCTGGGACCAGGTGGACGCGGTGAAAGCCGGGACCGCGGGCATCACGGGACTGGTCCGCGGGGCGTATGCCGCGGCATACCACTGGGAGCGGGCGCGGGGTGCGACGCCGGCGAACGAGGCGCGGGCCCGCTATCTCATCGGGAAGGCGTGGCTGGCGTCGGGGCGGCCCGATCAGGCGCTCGACTACGGCAACCGGACCTTGGCCCAGTGCGAGGAGCATGGGCTGGGCGACTTCGACCTGGCCTATGCGCATGAGTTGCGGGCACGAGGGCTGGCCGGGCTGGGGCGGCATACCGAAGCCGCCCAGGCGTGGGCGACGGCCCGGGCGGTGCCGATCGTTGACCCCGAGGACCGGGCCATCGTCGAGGCCGACTTCGCCGACGGGCCGCTGGCCGGCGCCGCTCCGACCACGTGATGCGTCGCTGCGTGGAAGTGATACCGGCCGGGACCGGCGACCACTGATACCTCCACCCGAGGGTCACGGCATACTGGCTGGTCGTGACCGACATCGCCGCCGACCGCGCCCGCTTGCTGGAGATTGTCAAGGCCAAGGCCATCGTCCACGGCCGGGTGACCCTGTCGTCGGGGCGGGAGGCGGACTACTACGTCGACCTGCGCCGGATCACGCTGGACGGCGAGGCCGCGCCGCTCGTCGGGCGGGTCATGCGCGAGCTCACCCGCGACCTGCAGTTCGACGCCGTCGGGGGGCTCACCCTCGGGGCCGACCCGGTCGCGACCGCAATGTTGCATGCGGCGGCCGGTGCTGGTGAGCGGCTGGACGCCTTCGTGGTGCGCAAGTCGGGCAAGGCCCACGGGCTGCAGCAACGCATCGAAGGGCCCTCGATCGCCGGTCGTCGGGTGCTCATTGTCGAGGACACGTCGACGACCGGAGCCTCGCCGTTGGAGGCCGCCAACGCGGCGCGCGAGGCGGGCGCCACGGTCGTCGCGGTGGCGACCATCGCCGATCGCGCGACGGGAGCGGCTGGGGTGTTTGCGGACGCCGGGCTGGAGTATCGCTTCGTCTATGGGCTGGCGGAGCTCGGTCTCGCCTAGGATCGGCACGCACCGACAACAAGGGAGCCCCGCATGACCATCGCGCTCATCGTCCTCGGAGTCATCGTCCTGGGGCTCATCCTGTGGTTCTTCGGGGCCTATAACGGCCTCATCAAGCTGCGCAACCTCGTCGAAGAGGCCTGGGCGCAGATCGACGTCGAGCTCAAACGGCGGCACGACCTCATCGGCAACCTCGTGGAGACCGTCAAGGGGTATGCCGCCCACGAGCGAGGCACGCTCGAAGCGGTCACCCAGGCGCGGGCCGCGGCCATGGCCGGTGGCCAGAGCCCGGCGGCCGCAGCCAAGTCTGAGGCGGCGCTGACCCAGGCCCTCGTGCGGCTCAACGCAGTGGCCGAGGCCTATCCCGACCTCAAGGCCAACGCGAACTTCTCAGCGCTGCAGGCAGAACTCGGCGCCACTGAGGACCGGATCGCGTCGGCACGGCGCTACTACAACGCCAATGTCCGCGAGCTCAACACCAAGGTCGAGTCGATCCCGACGAACTTCGTGGCCGGGATCGCCAAGGTCCACAAGGCGGAGTACTTCGAGCTGGACGCCCCGGCCGAGCGGGAGGCGCCGAAGGTGTCGTTCGACCCGGGCGGTTCGCCGCAGTTGCCCCCGGCACCGGCGGCACCGGCACCCGCCCCGGTCCAGGACGCACCGGCATACCCGCAGACGCCCCCGCCGCCCGCGCCGGGTTCGCCGTGGGGCCAAGCGCCGAGCACGCCGGGGCAGTAGGCCGCGCAGTCGTCGACGGGGCCCTCCGACTCCCGCGATGCACCAGCTCCATCGGACGGCCGTTGCGAGTGTCGAGGTGGCTGGCCGACTTAACCCTCAGCGGCCCACCCGGCGGTGGCGCCACCACTCGACGGCCATGGGCAGCACTGACACCAGGACGATCGCGACGAGTGCCGCTTCGATGTTCTTCTGCAGGAACGGGATTCCGCCGAGGAAGTAACCCAGCAGGGTCACCCCCGTCGCCCACAGCACCGCCCCGACGAACGACCACGTGAAGAACCGCCGCCGATCCATCTGCCCGGCACCAGCCACGACCGTGATGAAGGTCCGCACGATCGGCACGAACCGCCCGATGACCAGGGCCTTGTTGCCATAGCGCTCGAAGAACTCGTGCGTCTTGTCGAAGTACTCCTTCTTGGTGAACCGGCCGTTGCGCCGGAAGATCGCCGGCCCCACCGCCCGCCCGATCTCATAGCCCACGACGTTGCCGGCGAACGCGAACGCCGACAGCAGCAGGCAGGCCAGCCAGATCGACATGTGAATGCCGGGTTCCCCCGCCTCCGCGCGGTTGATGAACATCCCCACCGAGAAGAGCAGCGAGTCACCGGGCAGGATCGGGAAGAGCAGGCCGCACTCGACGAACACGATCGCGCACGACACCCAGAACATCTGGGCACCGAATCGTGCGAGCAGCCACGCGGGGTCCATCCAGTCGGGACCGAGGGCAGGTGGGGTCACAGCAGATGAGGGTATGCCGCCCGCCCGCCTCCCCCGTAATCCTCACCAGCAGACGCGCCGTGTCCCGCATCCCACGGTTTGTGGAGTGCTGCACACAGCCGGGGGTGGGTAGCACTCCACAAAGGGATGCCCAGCCTTCATTCCGTCCTTAACCCCGGCGGCCTGGGCTCGTTAAGGCCCAGTCCCGACAGCCGGGGGCTTAAGACCCGCCGCTGCAGCCCCTGGCTCCCCGGGCTCCCCTGGCTCCCCTGGGGGCCTAAGCGCCGCCGCCCCTGCCGCCCTCGCCGGCCTGGCTGGGCGCGCTTCTAAGACCGGTGCCGAGGCGGTCGAGCACTCGGTCGATGATCGGGCCTAGGGCGTCCGTGGATGCCACGGGGCCAGGGGCTCCGGGCGTCCTCATGGGTGCCGAGTGGGCTGCGGAGTGCGCTGCGCAGGACACCACGGTGGCATACAACGCCCCCATGACCGCCGTGAGGTCCAACCATTCAGTCAGCCCGAACTCTGCGCCCGGTCGCTCGGCCCGGTTGAGCAGTTCGGCCCGCACTCGGGTCCCGGTAGCCTGCCACGCCTCCCAGGCTGCGGCCCGCCAGAAGGGCTCGAGGTGGGGGTGGGCCGCGGCTAGCCCAGCCCCGTCGAACACCGCCCGCAACGCCCCACTGTCGAGTTGATAGTGGACCAGATCGCGGACCAAGTCGATCAAGCCGTCGGCCGCTGGCGTTGGTGTCCAAGAGTCGAGGCCGTCCCGGACCCGGTCCATGATGGCGGCCGCCACCGCCTCCTCCTTGCAAGAGAAGTAGTTGAAGAACGTGCGCCGTGACACCGGAATGCGGTCGACAACCTGCTCGACCGTCACCTGGTCGAGCCCGCGCTTGGTCACCAATTCGTATGCCGTGAGCGCCAACTCACGTCGCGTGCGCTCGCGCTTGTCTTCCCGCAACCCGGCCATCGGGCTCAGTGTAGGGACTCGGCCGACTGTGCCCTGGACTCGGCCGGCTCTGCACCGGGCACACCCGGCTCTGCACCGGGCACGCCCGGCTCTGCACCGGGCACACCCGGCTCTGCCCTGGACTCGGCCGACTCTGCACCAGGCACACCCGGGTCAGGGTGCGCCGAGCCGGGTTCCAATGACGCGCCTTCGATGTCGACGCGGGGCAGCAGACGATCCAGCCACGCGGGCAGCCACCAGCAGCGGTCCCCCAGGGCGTGCAAGACCGCCGGCATGAGAACCATCCGGACCAAGAAGGCATCCAGCAGGATGCCCGAGGACAGGGCGAAGCCGAACTGGATGATCGTCGGGTCGTGGGACAGGACGAAGCCGCCGAAGACCGCGACCATGATCGTTGCAGCCGCGACGACGACGCGACTCGCGTGCTGGAAACCGAGGTCGACGGCGGCGGCCTGGGTGGCGCCCTGAGCCCGGTGTTCGCGCACCGCACTCGTGAGGAACACCTGGTAGTCCATCGCCAAGCCGTAGAGGATGCCTGTGACCATGATCGGCAGGAAGCTGAGGATCGGACCGGGCCGGTCCAGGCGCGCCAGCTCAGTGAACCGCCCATCGCTGAAGACGAGCACGGCCAGGCCCATGGTCGCGGCGATGCTGAGCAAGAAGCCGCCGGTGGCCACGACAGGGACCAGCACCGAGCGAAACGCGATCACGAGGATGACCACCGAGAGCGCGACGACGATCCCGACGTAGACCGGCACGTCCGCGGCAAGGGAAGCCGACAGGTCAAGGTTGAGAGCGGTCCAGCCGGTGACCCCGACGCTGGTGACCCCGTCCAGCCGGACCTGCTCGCGCAGCTGGTGGACCAGGATCTCGGTCTGCGGATCGCTGGGACCGGTCGCCGGCGTGACCCCGAGCAGCATGAAGGTCCGGTCCTCGGTGGCGCCGACCAGCTGCACGTTGGCCACGCCCTCAAGGTCGGCCACGGTTTGCAGCCAGCCCTCGATGTCGTCCGGAGTCGGGGTCGTTGCCGAGGTCACGGTCACGAGCAGCGGTCCCGTGGCGCCCGGTCCGAAGCCGTCGGTGACCGCGTCGTAGGCCAGCCGCTGGGCGGTGCCGGGTTGAGCGGTCGCGCCGGACGGCATACCCAGACGCAGGCTGGCGGCAGGGATCGCCAGGAGGGCGAGCAGGAGGGTGACGGCCCCGGCCGTCACCCACGGGCGAGCCGTCACGCCGCGAATCCACCGCCGGCCCACAGTGCCCTCGCCGTCGGCGTGAGCGGTGACGCGGTGGGCTGCGCGCCGGGCCCGCTGCGGCACGATGCGCTCGCCGACGAGGGCGAGCAGGGCGGGCAGGACGAGGACCGTGAGGGCGACGGCGATCGACACGGTCGCGGCCGCGGTGAGGGCCATCGTCGTGACGAAACCGATCCGCAGGACGAGCAGCCCGAGAACGGCGATGACCACGGTGCCGCCCGCGAAGACGACAGCGGAACCAGCAGTCCCGACGGCAAGCGGGATGGCTTCCCTGGCCGACAGGCCCCGGTCAAGGATGAGCCGACGATGCTTGTGGACCACGAGGAGGCTGTAGTCGATCCCGACCGCCAACCCGATCATCAGACCGAGCGCTGGGGTGGAGGTCGTCATCGAGATCCAGGGTGACAAGCCGACCGCCGTCCCGACTCCGAGCGCTACTCCTGCGACGGCGATGGCGAGGGGCAGCCCGGCGGCGACGATGCTGCCGAGGGTCAGCAGCAACACGAGGAGGGCGACGCCGATGCCGAGAACCTCGCCGCCTCCAAGCGGCGGCTCGCTGGGCGCCAGCGATTGACTCAGGTATGCCGTGAGGCCGCTGGGCGTCACCGCCTCGGAGACGGCGTCCAGGATTGTCTCGGACGTGTCGGCAGGCAGGTCGGCCAGTTGGTCGGTGAGTAGGACCGGGATCATCGCCGTACGGCCGTCGTCGGAAAGCCGCACGCCGGGGACGGGCTTGCCGTCGACGACGAACGGCTGGCCAGCGGGCCTCGGGCCCGACGTCAGGGCCTCGGCTTGGGCGCGCGCCGTGGTGAGGGCCTGGTCGGTCGCTGCCTTCACGGCCGCTGTGCGGGCTGCCTCCCGCGCTTGGTCCAGCGCTTTGGCGACCGCCGCGTCGACCTGCCCCGCCGGTGCCGTGGGGCCGAGAGTCGAGCGCACCTGCGCGCGGATCTGCGGCTCGCGAGCGCGGACGTGCTCGTCGGCCTTGGCGAAGATCTCGCCTTCGCGGGCTCGAATCTGCTCGGCTACACGGTCTCGGATCTCCTGGTCGTGCTCCCGGGCGGCAGCCCCGCGGTCGACGACGACACCCGTCGCGGTGAGGCGCGAAATGCCGTCGATCAGGGCTGCCCCTTCCGAACCCCCGTCGAGCCGTCTGCCTTCTGGCGCGGTGACGATGATCGACCCTTGGCTGCCGCTTGCCGCTGGGATGCGTAGGCCGACGTCATCGAGGACGGTCTGCGCGGGCAGGTCGTCGATCGTCATGGTCGCCGAGAGCCGAGGCGTTCCGGTGACAACGAAGGCGGCAACCGCGGCGAGGGCCAACAGCACTCCGAGGATGGCGACGAAGGGGCGGTCGGCCGAGCGGTTGGCCAGACGGGCGAGCAGATGGGACACCGGGACTCCTTGGGCGGGGACGGGCCCAGTGTTCAGCATGAGTGCACAATGTGCAAATTTGCGTAAAGTGAATTTTGAGATCAGGGGGTTGCGAGGTGGATGCCGAGCCTCTCTCGAACCTCTTGTGGCTGGACCGAACCGACAGAGCGTGGTCGCGTGAGGCCGTTAGGGTGAGCGCGTGGACCCGAGGCCCGGTGGCGTGCATCGAACGCGCGGCGTCGGCAGCAGCATCGTCGACGGCATTGGTGACGGCTTTCGCGTCGACGTCGGGGACAGCGCCGGCAGCAGCATCGTTGACACCCTCGGGGACAGCGTCGGCGACGGAAGTGTTGACACCGTCGGCGTCGCGGACAGCACGGGGGACACCGTCGGAGTCGGCCCGTATGCCGGTCCGCCGCTATCCGGTGACCATTGGGATCCCGTGCTGCTCGCCGAGGGTGACCGCCGCAACGTCGTCGATCGTTACCGCTACTGGCGGCACGAGGCGATCGTGGCCGACCTGGACACTCGCCGGCACCCGTTCCATGTCGCGGTCGAGAACTGGGGCCATGACTTCAACATCGGCTCGGTGATCCGCACGGCTAACGCGTTCAATGCGGCCGCCTTCCACATCGTCGGCCGGCGCCGCTGGAACCGTCGTGGCGCCATGGTCACCGACCGCTATCAGCACGAGCATCACCACGTCGACCCTGCCGCACTGGCCGCGTGGGCCGCCAGTCAAGACCCCGGCCACGTGGTTCGTGGAGTGCTACCCACAGCCGGGTGTGGCCACCACTCCACGAAGCCCGCCCCCGTCCCCGGTGAGGTCGCGCAGGGGGCGGGCGCGGGCGGCATACCCCTCATCGGGATCGACAACGTGCCCGGTTCGGTCGCCCTGGAGGCCTACGACCTGCCGCGCGCGTGTGTCCTCGTGTTCGGGCAGGAAGGCCCGGGGCTCACGCCCGGCATGCAACAGGTATGCCGCGTGGTCCTGCACATCGAGCAGTTCGGCTCGACGCGGTCGATCAACGCCGGTGCGGCGGCGGCCATTGCCATGCATGCCTGGGTCCGCCGCCACGTCTTCGACCAGCGCCCGTGACACCTCCAGCGCCCGACGAACCCAGCGGCACAGGACTCTCGGGTGAGCGGAATCGACGCCCTGACGTCGACTCCGCTCACCCGACCGAGGCCCCACCGACACCGGGACCCCCGGGCCCTCGGGCCGAGCTTCTGGCGGTTGTTCACCGCTGACACCATCTCGACGGTCGGGACCGTCATCTCGACCCTGGCGATCCAGTTCCTGCTCATCGACACGCTCAACGCCGACGAGCAGGCCATCGGGGTGGTGCGAGCGGCCCAGTGGGCGCCCTACCTGCTGTTTGGCCTCCTTGCCGGCGTCGTGGCCGAACGGGTCCGGCGCAAGCCATTGCTCGTGGCCTCGGACCTGGTCGGCATGAGTGTCTTCGGCGCCATCGGCTTCCTCGCGCTCGCCGGTCGGCTCACTGTGCCGATCCTCGCGGGTCTGGTCTTCGTCTTCGGCGCGGTCACCTGCGTGTCGGTCGCGGCATACCAAAGTTATGTCCCGCGACTGGTCCCGGAGCGGGTGCTCCCCGACGCGTTCGCCCGCCTCGAACAGATGGGCGCTGTGGTCGGCTCGGTCGGGCCCCTGGCCGCCGGCTCGCTGGTTCGTTTCCTCTCCGCACCGATCGCCGTGCTCGTCGACGCGCTCTCGTATGCCGTGTCCGCCCTCGTCGTCGCCACGATCCGCACGGCCGAGCCGGCACCCGAGCGGGGCGAGCGTCGGCGGATCGTCGAGGAACTGCGTGAGGGCGCTCGGTGGGTCTATCGGCACGAGACGCTGCGGCCCTATGCGCTGTGGTTGCATGCCTGGTTTTTCGGCCGGTCGATGGTCGTGACTGTGCTCGTCTACTACGCCAACCAGGAGTTGCACCTCGATGCCCTCACCATTGGGCTCGTTCTGGCTGCGGCGGGGGTGTCCGGCGCGCTGGGGGCTGGACTGGCGCCGCGGTTGGGGAGGCGGTTCGGCGTCGGCCGGGTCACCACGGCCGTCGAATGGGTGACACCGCTCTGGCCGCTCCTTGTGGCCTTCGCGCGGCCGGGGCCCTGGGCCGTGGCGGTCCTTGTCGTGGCGCAGTTGCTCGACGGGCTCACGGCGGTCAGCGCGTCGCTGATGATGAGTTATCGCACGGCAATCACGCCCGACCGATTGCGGGCCCGGATGAACGCCACGATCCGCACATTCAACTGGGGTGGCTTGGCGATCGCGTCGTTCCTGTCCGGGTGGATCGCCAGTGTGTGGGGGAGTCGTGCGGCGATGCTCGCGGGGGCCGCCCTCCTGCTGGTGGCGACGGCATACCTCTGGCGCTCGCCCTATCGCGCGGCCGTGATCCCGCCCGCGGACTGACCCTTCTCGCCGAGATTGACCTTGCCACCGTCGGACTCGGCGTGTCCTGCAGGCAAAGTCAATCTCGGCGGTGTCGATGTGGGGGGTGGTGGGCCGTCATCCTGGTGAGCGAGCCGATCCAGGCTCCCCGAGTCAAGGAGCGCCGTGAGCCGATATCTCGTCCTGCTGCCCGCCCCGGAGGCGGAGTGGGCCGCGTTGCCCCCCGAGGAACACGAGAAGGGGATGCGCGCCCACCACCGCTTCAACCGGGAGCTCCGTGAGGGCGGCCACACCGTCGTCGTCGCGAGCCCGCTGACTCCCTCGTCGCAGGGGTTGGCCCTGCGCCCGGACGGTCACGGTGGCACGAGCATCACCGAGGGCCCGTTTGCCGAGACCGCCGAGCAGATCGCCGGCTTCTACCTCATCGAGACCGATGACCGCGATGGCCTTGTCGGGTGCTGCGCCCAACTCGCGAGCACTGGCGACTTCATCGAGCTGCGCAGACTCGTCGAGGATGGCGACGACATCTCAGGGGCTCCCCCCAACCCGGAAGCGGGTGCCTGACGTGACGACCTATGTGATCCTTCTGCCCGGCGACGAGGACGCCTGGGCGGCCACCCCCGCCGAGGCCAAACAGCAGGGGTATGCCGCCCACGCCCGGTTCGCGGACGAACTCGCCGCCCGCGGTCACGCCATCGTGGGCGGCGCCGAACTCCAGCACTCCCGCACCGCCCGGACCTTGCGCCAAGGGGTCCTCACCGACGGTCCCTTCGCGGAATCGGCCGAGCAGCTCACCGGCTTCTATCTCGTCGAATCCGACGATCTGGACGACCTCATCGACTGCTGTCGAACCCTCGGCCGTGTCGAGACGACCATCGAGATCCGCCCGGTCGTCGATCATTCCGGCACCACAGACACCCCAGCCTGACCTCCTAACACTCCCAGAAGGGCACCCCATGAAGTACTTCGTTCTCATCGCTCACTCACCCACCGGATGGCACGAGATGTCGGCTGACGAGCAGGCCGAGGCCATGCGCCAACACGGTGACTTCCACCGGGCGGTCGGCTCCGGCATGCTGGCCGGAGAAGCACTTGCCGACCCCGAGACGGCAACGACGTTGCGGCACAAAGACGGTCGGCCCACCCTCACCGACGGGCCGTTCGCCGAGACGGCTGAGGTCATCGGAGGCTTCTATCTCATCGACGCCCCCGACCTCGACACGCTGACCGACTGGTGCCGGCTGCTGCCGAAGGGCTACAGCCTCGAGATCCGGCCGTGCATCGACGTGACCGTCCCTGCCTGATGACTCAGGAGCGCATCCGCCGATGACGGTCGACCTCGACCGGATCTGGCGCGACGAGTGGGGCCGCCTGCTGGCGCTGCTCGTCGGCCAGTTCCGGCGACTCGACCTGGCCGAGGACGCCCTCGCCGACGCCTTCGAGGCGGCGACGCGGACCTGGCCGCGCGACGGCATACCGACCAACCCGGCTGCGTGGCTGCTGACTGCCGCGCGCCGACGGGCCGTGGACCGGATCCGCGCCGAGGCCGTTGCCGCGCGCAAGGAACCGCTGCTCGTCGTCGACGCGCGCACCCAGGAGGAGGCACAACGGGCCATGGCCGACGCCGGTGACAGCCCCGCCGCCTTGGCCGACGAGCGGCTGCGGTTGGTGTTCCTGTGCGCCCACCCCGCGCTGGCGCCCGAGGCTGCGGCCGCGCTTACCCTGCGCCTCGTGCTCGGGGTGTCGACCGCTGACCTGGCCCGGCTGTTCCTCGTCGCCGAGCCGACCATGGCCGCCCGGCTCACCCGCGCCCGCAAGAAGCTCGCGCTCGGGGGGGTCCCGTTCGCGCTGCCGACCCCCGAGCGCCACGTCGAACGTCTGGACGTCGTCGCGACGGTGGCCTACCTCGCGTTCACTGCTGGCTACGCGCCGGGCTCCGGGCCTGATGTCGTGCGCACGGAACTCGCGGGCGAGGCGATTCGGCTCACCCGCCTGCTCCGCCAGTTGCTCGTGGGGTATGCCGCGCAGCCCCCGGCCGCAGGCCCGCTGCTCGATGCGCTCCTGGCGCTCATGCTCCTGCAGCATTCCCGTCGAGATGCCCGGATCGACACCGCGGGCGACGTGGTGCTGTTGCCCGATCAGGACCGGGCGCGTTGGCACCACGACGAGATCGCCGAGGCCCTGGAGCTGCTCGGGCGGCTGACCGATGGTTCCGTCACCCTCGATGCCCGGACGACTGAGTTTCTCCTTCAGGCGCTCATCGCCGCCGAACACGCACGCGCCGCCACGGCTGCGGTCACCGATTGGCCCCGCATCGCCAATCTGTATGCCGGTCTGGAAGGCCTTGCGCCGTCCCCCGCCGTTCGCCTGGCTCGGGCGGTCGCGGTAGCTGAGGCCGAAGGCCCCGACGCGGGCCTGGTGCTGCTCGACGGGCTCGACGAGGAGTTGCCCCGCTCACACCGCCTTCCAGCCATCCAGGCTGAGCTGCACGCCCGGGCCGGGCACATCGACCAAGCGCGGGCGGCATACGAGCGTGCGATCTCGTTGTGCGCCAACGATGCCGAGCGAGTTCACCTCGCGCGGCGACACGCCGCCCTGCCCGATGACGGCGGCGTCGCACGCGCGGTCACCGAGACCCGGTGACGGCATACGGACGCTGGGAAGTGAACTCCTTGTGAACGTGAGTCGACCGGAAAAGTCCACCGTCCGCAGCCTTTTCGGTGTGACGCGGGGAAGTGGAAGGATGGGGTCGAACCGACCGCCAAGCGCCTGAGGAGACGCCATGCCCATCGCAACACCCGAGGTCTACGCCGACATGCTCGACCGCGCGAAGGCTGGTTCCTTCGCCTACCCGGCGATCAACATCACCTCGAGCCAGACCATCAACGCCGCCATCCGCGGCTTCGCCGAGGCCGGGTCCGACGGCATCATCCAGGTCTCCACCGGTGGCGCCGAGTTCGGGTCGGGCTCCAACATCAAGAACATGGTGACCGGTGCCTGCGCGCTCGCCGCGTTCGCCGAAGAGGTCGCCAAGAACTACTCGGTCAACATCGCCCTGCACACCGACCACTGCCCCAAGGACAAGCTCGACGGATTCGTCCGTCCGCTCCTGGCCATTTCCGCCGAGCGGGTCAAGGCCGGCCGCGCGCCGCTGTTCCAGTCGCACATGTGGGATGGCTCGGCCGTGCCGCTTGCGGAGAACCTGCGCATCGGCCAAGAGCTGCTCGCCCTCGCCAAGGCCGCGCACATCATCCTCGAGGTCGAGATCGGTGTCGTCGGCGGCGAGGAGGACGGCGTCGCCAACGAGATCAACGAGCAGCTCTACACGACCCCCGAGGACGCCCTCGCGACGGTCGAGGCTCTCGGCCTGGGCGAGAACGGCCGCTACATGGCCGCCCTCACCTTCGGCAACGTCCACGGCGTTTACAAGCCGGGCAATGTCAAGTTGCGCCCGGAGATCCTGCGCGAATGCCAGGACGCCGTCGTCGCGGCCAAGGGCCTCGCGGCCGGCAGCAAACCGTTGGACCTGGTCTTCCACGGCGGCTCCGGCTCCCTGCCGCAAGAGATCTCCGACGCGGTCGACTTCGGCGTCATCAAGATGAACGTCGACACCGACACGCAATACGCCTTCACCCGCCCGGTCGCCTCCTGGATGCTCAAGAACTACGACGGCGTCCTCAAGGTCGACGGCGAGGTCGGCAACAAGAAGCAGTACGACCCGCGCGCGTGGGGCAAGGAGGCCGAGGCTGCCATGGCCGCCCGCGTCGTGCGCGCCTGCCAGGACCTGCGTTCGGCCGGAACGCACCAGGGGGGCCCGCCCACGGCTCGCCAGAGCACGCGGGCAGCGCAGCCGACGGTATGCCGTTCGCGGCCCTCGAGTCGGTGGCCGCGGCATACCCGGCGTCGTCGTTGGCCTGGGCGCTGCTCGCCGAGGCGTCCCTCGACGCGGACCAACCGGTCGCGGCATACGCGTATGCACGGACCGGCTATCACCGGGGACTGGACTCGCTGCGCCGGGCCGGGTGGCGTGGGCAAGGACCGATCCCGTGGGCGCACGAGCCCAACCGGGGGTTCTTGCGCGCGCTGGCTGCGCTGGCTCGGGCCGCCCGGGTCATCGGGGAGCCCGAGGAGGAAGCCCGCTGCGGGACCTTCCTGCGCGACTCCTCCCGCGAAGCCGCCGACGCCCTGGGCTTCTGACCTCGGTCTGCGACCCGGTGAGCTGGCGGTTAGCTGAGCGCCGGGGTGACGTCGGTGTGCCTGAAGTCGTCGCCGACGAAAAGCAGGGGTTCGCCGGTCTCGGCTGCCAAGGCGTAGGCGAAGCAGTCGCCGAAGTTGAGCCGCGCCGCACTCCCCGATCCCGGGCCGAAGCGCTCGTGGGCCTGGCGGCCGAGATCGACCTGAGTCGCGGTCACGGGCACGATCTCCAAGGTGTATGCCGCCCGCAGAGCGTCCAGGCGCTGGCGTTGCGCCGGCGGCAATCTGCGATCCAGGACAACACTGCACTCCAGGAAGGAACCCGCAGAGATCCGCGCATGCTTGCTGCGGACGATCACCTCATCGAGATCCTCAAACCCCGACTCTCCCAGGATGATGGCCATGAGTGCAGATGTGTCGACGATCATGCTGGAAGGCCGTTCTCGTCATACAACGCGTCCATGGCTGCCCTGATCGACTGGCGGTCCTCGTCGGACATAGCGCCGTGGATCTCGGCCAACAAGGCTCGAGTGGTCTGCAGCCGCACTTCAACGGCTTGTCGTCGGGCCACTTCTGGGTCGGCCAACTCGGCGAGGTAGCGCTCCAGGGCGTCCTCAAGCACGCTGACCTGTGTGCGGCCGGTGCGTTCGGCGGCCTCCTTGGCCAGGCGGCATACCCGCTCGTTCTTGATGTTGAGCGCCACGGTTACACCTTACACCCCGAACTCTTACACCTTACACCCGCTGTGTACGCGTAGGCCTTTTAACCGCCGTAGCTGCGGGCCAGTCCCGCTCGGGCGTCGCTCTGTATGCCGTAGGGCGCGATGGGATAGCGAAGACCGTTGCGGGACAGTGCCTCCAGACCGGCAATCATCGTCGGAAGGAATTGCGGCGGCGTAGCCATGAGCAGCTCGTCGTCGGCCACGCCCCCATAGCGCCGCTCGGCGTAACAAGGGATCGACACCGACGGCTCGCCCGTCGCCAGCGCTCGGCCCCACGAGTCTGCACACGCCGATTCTCCGACCGAGCCCATCGTCAACTTGCGATATCCCGACCACTGCAGCCCGTTGATCATGAGGACCATCTGCCCCGGCGTGGCATAGATGAGCACGACGTCCGGCGGGTCGAGTCGCCCCGACGCAAGCGGGGAGACGATGACGCCGGCGTGGGCGGCATACGGGGCGGTGTCCATGGAGCGTTGGTGAGCGGCGGAGTCCTCGATCGTGGCGAACCACACGCCCGCCAATTCCCTTCCGGCAAGCCACTCCTCGTCGCGCGGGATCAACCCGAGGACGGCGGAGCACTGCTTCTGGACGAAGTCCGCGGCGGTCGCACCGACGGTCCACCCCAGGCGCGTCGCCATCGCGACGACCTGGTCGAAGGTGTGTATGCCGTCCGGCCGGCGCAGTTTCGGCACCGCCTCCATCGCGGCCAGGGTGGCAAACCGGGACAGTCCGACGGGTGTGGCCTTGAGGCGCACGAGTCGGTTGAGGTCGGCGACGATCGCGGGCCAGTCGACAGCTGCAGGCGGGAGGGCCGGGGTGCTCATGCTCCACGGTCTCGCCCCGCTCGTCCGCTCGCAAGCCCCCTGGCGTGTGGGAGGCCCGACGCGTGGCTAGGCCCGGCGACCTGCTCCGTTCGGTGAGCCGCCCGCCGGGGGCCTGGACAACCACGGCGAGACCAGAGATAGTTAGGACTCCTACATATATCTAGCAAGGAGGACCAGACATGACGCACATCCACGGGTACACCATGGGCCACTCCGCACACGCCGCAGCGGGGGCCGTGTCCGGCGCCGAGCTCGCGCAGCTGCGCGCGAGCGTCCTGTTCGGTGACGACGACCGCGCCGCCCTGCGCCGCGCCGGCGAGCTGCTCGACGACCAGATCGACGCCCTGCTCGATGTGTGGTACGGCTTCGTCGGCAGCCAGCCGCACCTGCTCGCCCAGTTCAGCAACCCGTCCGGCGCCCCCATCGGCGACTACCTCGACAAGGTGCGCGCCCGCTTCGGGCAGTGGGTCCGCGACACCTGCGCGGCCGACTACGGCGACGACTGGCTGGCCTACCAGCACGAGATCGGCCGACGTCACGCCCGCGCCGCCAAGAACACCACCGACGGAGCCGACTCGACGGCATACGTGCCGATGCGCGACCTCATCGCGCTCATCGTGCCGATCACGGTGACGGTCCGTCCGTTCCTGGAGGGTCGCGCTACCGCCGAGGACAACGTCGACGCCATGATGGGCGCGTGGCTCAAGGCGGTCGTGCTCAGCGTGGCGCTGTGGACCCAGCCCTACGTCGCGGACGGGCAGTGGTAGCAGGCGATCCCTCCGCGACAATCACCGCCGCCCTGGAGCGGCTCAGTCAGGTGCAGCGGGTCCTCCTCCAAGAGGTCTCGACCGCCCAGGGACTGAGTCCCATCCAGGTGCGCATCCTCGGGCTCGTGGCGGCCGCCACCGTGCGGCCGTCCGAGCTCGCGGGGCGGCTCGGGGTCACCCGCGCCACGGTCACCGATGCCGTGCGCGCGTTGGAGGGCAAGGGCCTCGTGGTCGTCGCGCCCGATCCGCACGACGGTCGCGGTCGCCTCCTGCAGATCACCCCGGACGGCCGGTCCGTGGCCGGTCGCGTCGCGTCCTGGGGTATGCCGGTCACGCACCACCTCGCAGCCCTCCCGTTGGGGGACCAAGGGTCGGTCCTGGCCGGGCTGCTCCAGTTGCTCGCCGGGCTGCAGGCCGACGGTCTCGTGCCGCGCGCCCGGATGTGCCTCACCTGCCGGTTCTTCCGGCCGCCCGCGGGGTCCGGGGAGTCCACGCGTGCCGCAGCGGCGGCGACGGCGACGGCGGGCCGGGCCGATTCCCGAGGAGTCGCCTACTGCGAGTTGCTCGGTGCCGCCCTGCCGGACACCGCGTTGCGGCTGGACTGCCCCGAGCACCAGGCAGTCGGCTGATTAGTCGAGCGGGCCGTCGGCGACCCACGTCACGTCCGTGTCGCTCGGATCCCGTTGCGGCGGAGTGCCGTTGACAATGAGCCGGGCTCGCGTCGACGGCCGGTCCGCGGCGATGAACGGGTCCTCCGACCTGGCCCAGTCATCCCAGAACGCCTCGGCCTGCTCCGGACTCCGACCCAGCACGACGTCCCTGGCCAGGCCCCGCCGCCGAGCCTCGGTGGGGTCGGACTGGACCCAGACAGCGAGGTCGGCGTGTGGCGCCAACTCGGCCCGGCTCGCTCCGACACCTTCGACGACCAGGCCGCGACCCGCGGGCGCCTCGACCACGCCCGGCCGGTCCCGGGCGGCCCACGCGGGCGGCCGGAAGGCCACCGGTTCGCCGCGCCGCCACGGGTCAAGAACGCCCGCGACGAGCAGCTCCACCCACTCGATCGGGTGGTGATGCCAGGCAATGTCGTCCGTGTGCACCACCGCCGCGTCCAGCAGCCCGGCCACCCGGGCCGCCAAGGTCGACTTCCCGCCGCCGCTGCGGCCATCGACGACGATGACCCATGCCCGGTCGGCGGGGAGCAGCGCCTGGACTCGCGTCCGTAGGCCCGGGTCGTCCACGGGCTCCCACGCCGTCACCGCCGGCTCCTCTGGCCACCACCTCATCCCGGCAGTATGCCGCCTCGCCTCCCTGCTTCCCCTGCACAGCGGTTCCCTGCCGCACTGCCCACCGGCACGCGGCGAGAGTCCGCTGCCGAGCGCACCTGACTGCACGGCATACGGACGCACTCCCGCCTGGCACCCGGCCCCGGTAGCCTGGGACGTCGCCTCGGCGACCACCTCGCGAAGGAAGGACCCGCGCATGCCCGCAGTCGTCCTCGTCGGCGCCCAGTGGGGCGACGAAGGCAAGGGGAAGGCCACCGACCTGCTCGGTCGCCGCGTCGACTACGTCGTGAAATTCAACGGCGGCAACAACGCCGGCCACACGGTCGTCATCGAGCAACCCGACGGCAGCGCGCAGAAGTACGCCCTGCATCTGCTCCCCTCGGGCATCCTCTCCCCGACCTGCACGCCGGTCATCGGCAACGGCGTCGTCATCGACCTGGAAGTGCTCTTCCGCGAGATCGACGGCCTCAACGCCCGCGGCGTCGACACGTCCAAGCTCATCGTCAGCGCCGACGCGCACATCATCACGCCCTACAACCGGGTCCTCGACAAGGTCACCGAGCGCTTCCTCGGCGCCCGCAAGATCGGCACCACCGGCCGCGGCATCGGCCCGACCTACGCGGACAAGATGTCTCGCACCGGGATTCGCGTCCAGGACCTCTTCGACCGGCACATCCTCGAGCAGAAGGTCGAGGCCGCGCTGCGGTTCAAGAACCAGGTGCTCGCCAAGATCTACAACCGGCGCGCGATCTCGGCCGCCGACGTGGTCACCGAGCTCGAGTCGTATGCCGCCCGCCTGGCTCCCATGGTCCGTGACACGTCGTTGGTCCTCAAGGAAGCGCTCGACCGGGGCGAGACGGTGCTGCTCGAAGCCGGTCAGGCGACGCTGCTCGACGTCGACTTCGGGACCTATCCGTTTGTCACCTCGTCCAACGCGACCGCCGGCGGGGCCTGCACCGGATCGGGCATCCCGCCCACCCGGGTGGCGCGGGTCATCGCGATCCTCAAGGCTTACACGACGCGCGTGGGGGAGGGGCCTTTCCCCACCGAGTTGTTTGACGCCAACGGCGAGTTCCTGCGCAAGGTCGGCACCGAATACGGCACGACGACCGGCCGCCCCCGCCGCTGCGGCTGGATGGACACGGTGATCGGCCGCTACGCCACCCGCATCAACGGGGTCACCGACTTCGTTGTGACCAAGCTCGACGTGCTCACCGGCCTGGACGAGGTGCCGATCTGCGTCGCCTACGACGTCGACGGGGTCCGGCACGATGAGATGCCGGTCAACCAGAGCGACTTCCACCACGCCAAGCCGATCTACGAGACGATGCCCGACTGGTGGGAGGACATCTCCGGCTGCCGCACCTTCGAGGACCTTCCCGAGAACGCCCGGGCCTACATCCTGCGGGTCGAGGAGTTGATCGGCGCCCGGGTGTCCGCGATCGGTGTCGGCCCCGGCCGTGACGCGATCATCGTGCGGCACGACC
>JBGAQN010000065.1:0-13601 GCA_044220725.1 Dermatophilaceae bacterium | reverse complement strand
TTGCCGTAGCGCGCGAGCAGCGGCTGCAGACCGCGAGTGAACTCGACGGCCAGGGGGATGTCGTGCCCGGTGTCCGGCCCGTATGCCGCGAGCGCCCCCGGATCGTGGTTGCGGAAGACCGCGGGGTGCAGGGTCATGACCAGGCCATCCTCGACCGACATCCGGGCCATCTCGACCAGCAGGTGCCGGCGCAGGGCGGTGGCCTCGCCCTCGCTGGCGGTCCCGGCGAGCGCGGCGGCGTAGATCCGGGCAGCCTCGGGCTCCTCCAGGGTGAGGGTGATGACGTCGGCGTGGCTATGGTCGGTCGACACCGCTCCGTGGGCCTTGAAGTAGGCCCGGCGGTTCTCCAACGCCGCGACGAAGCCCCGATAGTCGCCGGTGTCGACGCCGGACGCGGCCGCGAGATCGCCCATGAGCTGGGGGAACTCGGCCCGCCCGGGCTCGAGATAGCGGTCGGGTCGGAAGGTCGGCAGCACTCGCCGGTGATAGCCCTCGTCGCGCAGCGCGCGGTGGTGACGCAGGTCGTCGCAGGGGTCGTCGGTGGTGGCGATGAGGGCGATGTCGAACGAGTCCATGAGCGCTCGCGGCCGGAACTCCGGCCGGGCCAGACAACCGGCGATCTGGTCGTAGATCGCGTCGGCCGTCGCCGCCGACGGACGCTGCGTGACGCCGAAGATCTCGACGAGCTCGGTCTCCATCCAGAACCGGCTCGGCGTCCCACGATAGAGCGACCAGGACTGGCAGAAGATCCGCCAAGCGCGCCGAGACGCCGCCTCGTCCAACGGGCCCTGGTTGACCCCGAGGTCAGCCAGCTCCACACCGCTGGCATGCATCAACCGACACACATAGTGGTCGGGCGTGATGAGCAGGCTGGTCGGGTCGTGGAACGGGATGTCCTGCGCGATCCACTCCGGCGGGACGTGACCGTGCGGCGAGATGATCGGGAGGTCTTTCACCGCGGCATACAGGCGCCGGGCCACGGCCCGCGTCGAAGGTTCGACAGGGAGCAGCCGGTCGGGGTGCAGGGTCCACGTCGCCGTCATGCCTCGATGTTTTCGCCGCGACAACCCGACCAGCCACCGGTTGCCGACTGTTGCCGCGGGCGGTTGCCAGCCCCAGGCGCCACCGCGCAGAGTGGACGCATGACGACGATCGCCGCCCCCACCCGACCGGCGGTGCGCCTCGGCGCGCCCGTTGGCACCTTGACGCCCGAGCAGGTGCGCGGCTTCGTGCAGGAGCAACTGGCAGCCACCGACGTCGACGGACGCAGCGTCCTGGTCCTCGTGCCCGACGACACGCGCACCTGCCCGCTGCCGTTGCTGTGGAGCGCGGTCCACGAGGCGCTCGCGGGGCGAGCCAGACGGATCACCGTTCTCGTCGCCCTGGGCACCCACAAGGGGATGACCGAACAAGCCCTGGCGACCATGTTGGGTTATCCCGCAGGCGAATTCGAGTCCACCTTCCCCGGTGCGACCCTGCACAACCACGAGTGGTGGGACGACGCGACGTTCGCCAACCTCGGCACCATCCCCGCGGCCCGGATCGAGGAGATCTCCGAGGGTCGGCTGTCCCGCGATGTCGACGTCCTGCTCAACAAGCTCGTCCTCGAACACGACCTGGCGCTCGTCGTCGGTCCGGTGCTCCCCCACGAGGTCGTCGGCATGTCCGGCGGGAACAAGTACTTCTTCCCCGGCATCGCCGGACACGACGTCATCGACGTCTCGCACTGGATCGGCGCTCTCATCACCTCATGGCAGATCATCGGGACGACCGGCATCACCCCCGTGCGCGCCCTCATCAATGAGGGCTGCTCCTACATCCCCGCCGAGAAGCTCGCCTTCTGCGTCGTCGTCGAGGCCGGCAGCGACCTGCTGCACTCGATCTCCTTCGGCGACACCCAGTCGTCCTGGGCCGACGCCGCGCAGGTGTGCGCCGCCACCCATGTCGAATACCTCGACGCCCCGGTGCAGCGCGTCCTGTCGGTCATCCCCCCGCTCTACAAGGACATCTGGACGGCGGCCAAGGGCTTCTACAAGCTCGAGCCGGTGGTGGCGGACGGCGGCGAGGTCATCATCTACGCCCCGTGGATCACCGAGATCGCCCAGATGCACCCGGAGATCTACGAGCTGGGCTACCACTGCCGCGACTACTTCGTGAAGCAGTGGGACCGGTTCAAGGACTACCCGTGGGGGGTCCTCGCCCACTCGACGCACCTGCGCGGGGCTGGCACCTACGACCCGGAGACCGGAGTGGAGGAACTGCGCGTCACGGTCACCCTCGCGACGGCCATCCCCGAGGAGGTATGCCGTGCCGCGAACCTCGGCTATATGGACCCGGCGTCCGTCGACGTCGAGGCCCTGTCTGCCGACCCGGACACCTTCGTCGTCCCCAACGCCGGCGAGGTCCTGTTCCGCCTGCGTTGACCGGTCGAGCCGCGCACGACCAGACGCATCGGCAGGACGAGCGGCTCGAACGATGGCCGGGCGCCCCTGGCCATCGCGATGACGTTGCCGACGCCGATCGAGCCCTGCGAGTGCAACGGTGAGGCGACCGTGGTCAGCGGCGGCGACACGATGTCACCGAGCATGATGTTGTCGAAGCCGACGACGCTGACATCGCCCGGCACCCGGACCTTCGCGGCCTGCAAACCGCGCATCAGTCCGATGGCCATCTGGTCGTTGTAGGCGATGACCGCCGTGGTCGGCCGCTCGAGCAGATCTTCGGCGGCCGCCAGCCCGGCCCGAACCGTCGGCATATAGGCCCCCAACCGCCGCACCCGGATGTCCAGCTCGTGCCCCGCCTCGACGATGGCGCGCCAACGCACGCCGTCGGGCCAGCTCTCCTCCGGCCCGGCGAGGTAGGTCACCGTGTCGTGGCCGAGCGACCCCAGGTGCTCCATCGCTCGCCGGGCGCCGCGCGGGTTGTCGACGACGACGCTGTGCACGTCGGGGAGCACGCGGTTGAGGACGACCGTCGGCACCTGCTTGGCGATCATCCGGATCCCCGAGTCGGGCATGCGGGAGCTGCTCAGGACCACCCCGTCGACGCTGCCGAGGGCCCGCTCGATGGCCTGGCGCTCGCCCTTGGCCGACTCTCGCGTGTCGCAGAGCATGAGCGCATACCCCGCGGCGGCCGCCGCGTCGTGCGCGCCGCGGATGACCTCGACATAGAACGGGTTGGCAATGTCGCTGACGAACAGGGCCAGCATCCGAGTGCCCCGCTGGGTGGACGTTCCGGCGGTCGTGCCGACGTGCCGGTAGCCGATCTCCGCGGCCGCGACCCGGACCTTCTCGGCGGTCTCCGCGCTCACCCGGCCCGGCCGGGAGAAGGTCCGTGACACCGTCGAAGCGGCCACCCCAGCCTGCTTCGCGACGTCATACACGGTCGGCCCTGAGTCCATGTCACGACGATAGGGACCCTCAACGAGCCCGGGCAATCCGCCGGGCCAGGCAACCCCGGGCAACTCATGGCAACCCGTTGCGAGCCCACCGACACGGTGGCCCAATGGCTGGTGACGCCACCGCCTGAGGTGAGCACACGGCATACCGGCACATTGCCCAACCGGCCACCCGCTCAGGCGACCCGACGAGAAGAACGAGGCCGACCATGCTGCGCCCCCAGGACACCGACACCCGCGAGCGCAAGTCCCTGGACGGGCTGTGGGACTTCCGGCTCGACCCGGACGGCGTCGGGCGGCAGGACGGCTGGTGGCGCGGGCCGCTGGCCGACGCGCGGCCGATGGCGGTGCCGGCGAGCTTCAACGACCTGGTCACCGACCTGGAGACGCACAACTTCGTCGGCGACGTGTGGTACCAGACCCAGGTGCGCGTCCCGCGCGGCTGGAGCGGGCGGCGGGTCGTCCTGCACTTCGAGTCGGCGACGCACCGCGCGACCGTGTGGGTCGACGACACCGAGGTGGTGAGCCACGAGGGCGGCTACCTGCCGTTCGAGGCCGACCTCACCGACCGGGTCAGCGGCGGCGAGCTCATCCGGGTCACCGCCTGCGTCAACAACTCGCTGAGCTTCCAGAGCATCCCGCCGGGCACGACCGAACAGACGCCCGCCGGTCCCCGCCAGATCTACTGGCACGACTTCTTCAACTACGGGGGCATCCACCGCACCGTGTGGCTGCTCGCCACCCCGACGCGGCACCTCGACGACGTCACAGTGGTCACCGGGATCGAGGGGGGCACCGGGACCGTCTCGTATGCCGTGCGCGCGGTTCGCGCCGACGGTCTGGTCACGCGGGTGGTCCTGCGCGACGCGGCCGGGGTCGAGGTCGCCCGCAGTGACGGCGTCGAGGGGGTGCTGCGGGTGGCGGGCGCCCACCTGTGGGGCCCGGGCGAGGGCTACCTCTACGACCTGGAGTGTCAGTTGATCGATGCCGACACCGTCGTGGACAGCTACCACCAGAGTGTCGGCATCCGGACCGTGCGGATCGACGGAACCCGCCTGCTCGTCAACGAGAAGCCCGTCTATCTCAAGGGATTCGGCATGCACGAGGACCACATCACCATCGGCAAGGCCCACGACAACGCGAGCATGATCCGCGACTTCGAGCTTCTCGAGTGGGTGGGGGCCAACTCGTTCCGGACCTCGCACTACCCCTACAGCGAGGAGGTCATGGACTTCGCCGACCGGCACGGCATCCTCGTCATCGACGAGACGCCCGCCGTGGGTCTCAACCAGGGCCTCGGCGGCGGCATCTTCGGCGGCCAGGGCTATGTCACCTTCAGCCCGGACACGAGCAACGACGAGACGCAGCGCGCGCACGCTCAGGTGATCCGCGACCTCATCGCCCGCGACAAGAACCACCCGTGCGTCATCGTGTGGTCGATCGCCAACGAGCCCGAGTCGGACACCCAGGGCGCGGAGGACTACTTCCGACCGTTGTTCGACGTCGCCCGGGAGGCCGACCCGACCCGGCCGGTGGGGTTCGTCAACGTCATGCTCGCGCCCCACGGCCGTTGCCGCGTCTCGCAGTTCGCCGACCTCATCATGCTCAACCGCTACTACGGGTGGTACGTCCAGCCCGGTGACCTGGCCAACGCTGAGATCGCCTGGACCAAGGAGCTGACCGGCTGGGCCTCGGAGGGCAAGCCGATCGTCATCACCGAATACGGCGCCGACACCTATGCCGGGCTGCACCAACTCCTGGCCCAGCCGTGGTCGGAGGAATACCAGATCGACTACCTCGACATGAACCACCGGGTCTTCGATGCCATCGACGCGGTCGTCGGTGAGCAGATGTGGAACTTCGCCGACTTCAAGACGGTATCGGGCTTCATGCGGGTGGGCGGCAACAAGAAGGGCGCCTTCACCCGCGACCGGCAGCCCAAGATGGCCGCCCACCACCTGCGCCGCCGGTGGCGCGGAATGGCTGCCCAGTGAGTTCACCAGCCGCAGCCGTCCCACCCGCCGCGCGACGCGGCATACTCCCCGGTATGCCGCCCCTGCGCCCCGCGACCGCCGCAAAGGCCGACCGCGTGGTCCGGGACCTGTCCCGCGTCGGGCGATTGGGCGTCGCTTTCTCCGGCGGGGTCGATTCGGCGGTCTTGCTCGCGCTGGCCGTCGAGGCGTTAGGGCCGGACCGCGTGGTCGCCATCCTCGGGGTCTCCCCCAGCCTGGCCTCCGACGAACACAGCGCAGCCAAGGCCGCAGCCGAGCTCATCGGTGCGCGACTGGTCGAGGTGGCGACCCGGGAAGGTGACCGACCGGCATACCAGGCGAACGGTCCCGACCGGTGCTATCACTGCAAGGACGAGCTCTTCGCGACCATCGCCGCGGAGGTGGCGCCGATCGAGGGATTGACGGCAATCGCTTACGGCGAGAACGCGGATGACGCGCAACGCATCGATCGCCCGGGGTCGAAGGCGGCCGCCGAGCACGAGGTGCTGCGTCCCCTGGCGACGGTCGGCCTGACCAAGGTCGAGGTCCGCGAGGTGGCCCGGCACCTCGATCTGCCCGTCGCCGACAAACCGGCCGCGCCATGCCTGGCCTCCCGCGTGCCCCACCACGAGCCGGTAACGCCCGAGCGGTTGCGTCAGATCGACCGGGCCGAGCGGGCTGTGCGCAACCTCGGCTTCGCCGACTGTCGGGTGCGCCACCACGGGCAGGTCGCGCGGGTCGAGCTGCTCGCCTCCGACCTCGAGCGGGCCATGGCCGCTCCGGTCCGCGACGCGCTGCTCGCGGGAGTGCAGGCCGCGGGATTCCGTTTCGTCGCCATCGATCTGGCCGGCATCCAGTCGGGGGCGTTCACGCTGGATCTCGTCGAGGTCCGTCATGGCTGACGCTGGGGCGAGCTCGGGGACGGGCGCCGTCGGTTCCGACGGTCCCGACCACCGGCTCGACTTCGAGCGCGCCGACCGACGCGGCTATCCCGAGGCGGTCTACTGCGAGGGCAAGACTCCTGCTCAGGTGCAGGACATCGCGCGCGCGATCCGCGAGCGCGCAGACGACCGACCGACGATCTTCACCCGAGCGGGTGCGGACCACGCGGCTGCGGTATGCCGTGTGCTCCCCGACGCGTTCCACGACGAGATCGCGCGGCTGCTCGTCTGGCCGCCGCGCCGACCTGAACCGACCGGCGGACTCGTCGTCGTCTGCGCGGCGGGGACCTCCGACCTGCCCGTCGCGCGCGAGGCCTTGTTGACGGCCCGGCATCTCGGTCGGCCCGCGGAGCTCGTTGTCGATGTCGGCGTGGCCGGACTGCATCGGGTCATCGGGCACCTGGACTTGCTGCGCTCGGCCCGAGCCATCGTCGTCGTCGCAGGCATGGACGGCGCCCTTCCTGCGGTCGTCGCCGGGCTGGTCTGCGGGCCGGTCGTCGCAGTGCCGACCTCGGTGGGTTATGGGACCTCGTTCGGTGGGGTGGCGGCGCTGTTGTCGATGCTCAACGCGTGCGCGCCCGGGATCGGTGTGGTCAACATCGACAACGGCTACGGCGGCGGACACCTCGCCGCTCAGATCGCTGCGCCCTGAATGTCGGCCCCGGGGACCAGACCGGCGGCCACGGCAGCGGCGCGGGCCTGCTCGAGCAGATCGACCACCGGGACGTCGAGGGCACGTGCGGCTGCCACCACGTCGTCGAACTCGGGCATCGCGTGGACGATAACTCCGGCACGGCTGCCGACCTTGACCTGGACCTGTTGTCCGAGCACGTCAAGCGGGACCCACGAGCGGTCCAGGGCCGGACGGCATACCTCGTGCTCACGGATCCCCAACGTCGAGGTGAGTTGAAAGACGTTGTCTCGCAATTGTTCTCGCCGTTCAGGTGAGGCAAGGACAGACAGCGTGTGGGCCGGACGGCCCTTCTTCATGAGGATGGGCGTGAGCCACGCATCCGCGGCTCCCGCGTCGAGCAGGGCCGCGAGCACGGTCGGCCAGACCCGCGGGTCGAGGTCGTCGACGTTGGTCTCCAGCACCACCATCGTCGGGCCGGGTGCAACGACAGTGGCCAGCGGGGTGGCCCGCTCGCCCAGGACGACGCGGACGACGTTGGCGTGGTCGTCAGGGTCGCGGGTGCCCGCGCCGACTCCGGAGGTCACCACCCGCATCGCCGGCAACGGGCCCTGGTCGGTCGCGAGCGCGGTCAGCAGCGCGACGCCGGTCGGGGTCGCCAACTCCCCGTCGCCACCGGCCCGGACCTGCCAGTCGGTCACCATCTGCAGCACCGCGGGGGTCGGCACGGGCAGGCGCCCGTGGGCGGCCCACACCGATCCCGACCCGAGCGCGATCGGGCTGACGCTCAGCGTGGCCACCTCTAGGTCAGCCAGCGCGGCACACACCCCAACGATGTCGGCGACGGAGTCCCACGCCCCGACCTCGTGGAACTCGACCTCGTCAGCCGGTATGCCGTGCACCGCACCTTCCGCCTCGGCCAGCCGACCGAACACAGCCAGGGCATCCCGGCGGACCCGGTCGGGCAGTTCTGCCGCCGTCACGGTGTCGCGCAGGCTCGACCAGGCGCGATGCGGGTGCTCGTCGTGGCGGGTGTCGACGTCGACCTTGAGTGCGGCCAGCCCGGCCCGCTGCACCCGCGACATGAGAACCTGCACCGTTTGTGGGAGGACCGCCTCGACGGCACGGCATACCGAATCGAGGTTGGCGCCCGCGTCGAGAAGCGCGCCGAGGAGCATGTCGCCGGCCACGCCTGCCGAGGCGTCGATCCACAGATGACGCGAACTGCGGCTCTCGTTGGCGCGACGGGTTGGCTGACCCGTCATCGCACCAGGCTATCGAGGGGAGCCGACGGTGCTGGCGCGGCCATCGACCGATTGACCTCGCGGTCCGCGGTCGTCGCATCGGTTGGTTCAGCCCCGGCGGGGTCGAGCGGAATCCGCGCGATCACCGTGAAACCAGCCCCGGGCGCGCTGCTGAACTCGACGTCACCGCCTTGCGCCGCCACCCGTTCGGTCATCCCGGCCAAGCCGTTGCCAGGCGTCACCGACGCGACCCCACGGCCGTTGTCGCGCACCTGGACGGTGATTGCGCCAGCGGCACGCGTGATCGTCACCCACGCGCGATCGGCCCCGGCGTGCCGAGCAGCGTTGGTCAGACTTTCCTGGACGACGCGAACAATCGTTTCGCCAACGGCTCCCGGGGCTCGGTCCAGGCCCTCATCGAGGTCCAGCGAGGTCTCGGGTGACGGTAACGACCGCGCCAACCGGGCGATCTGGTCTCGTGGCGAAGACCGACCTCCCCGCAGATGGCTGACGATGCCGCGGGTGTCCTGCAACAGCTCGGTGGCCAGGCTCTGGGCCTGTCGCAGATGCAGTTGGGCCGGGCCGTCGACGTGGCGACCGAGCAGATCCAGTTGCAGGGACAAAGCGGTGAGTTGGTTGCCCATCCCGTCGTGCAGGTCGCGCGAAATTCGCAGTCGCTCCTCGGCCTTGCTGGCCGCTGCCAGCCGCTCTTGGGCCCGGCGCAGGGCTGCGTTCGACTCGGTGAGCTGGGCGTTGGCCAACTCCAGTTGGGCCGCGACGTCAGCCGCTTCCCGACGGGCCGCTTGCTCCCGGACGACGACGTTGACCATGAGGGCGGCGAAGAACAACAACGTCCCATAGAGCAACGCCCAGACGACGGTCGCATTCTGAAGGGCGAGAAGAATCGCCAGCGCCGCGGTCAACGACAGCATCAAGACGGCGGTTGCTCGGGTCGACAAGACCCACCCGGCCATCCCGGCCACAAGGACAAGGAGCACTCCGGACATGAGGTCGGCACCCCACACCGCGTTCGCACCGATGGCCGACAGCGTGAGAACGGCAAAGATCAACCGATCACGCCGACTCCTTCGCACAGCGTTGCCGCTGAGGGCCAGGAAGCACACCAAGACGACCACGCACAGGACCCACCACAGGAAAGGCACGGTGGCCCTTCGGTAGTTGAGGGCAGCACTGAGCACGACACCCAGCCACGCGGTGGTTCCGCCCAGCGCGGCTCCCCAGGCATGCATGTCGCGCCCCCGCCACGTGGACGTCCGCCCGCTTTCGTCCGCCACGAAGGCAAGCCTAAGTCCGAGATGCGCCGACACGCCAGAGTCGCTCCAGGGCGGGTCTCAGCGCTGGGGACGCCAGAGGACCAGGGCCTGGGCTTGCGGGGCGGGCCGGGCCGGGCGCTGACCGGGGCGCATGGCGACGATGTTCCCCTGCGGGCCCGCCGCGAAGACCCGGTCGCCGGCCCGGACCCGGGAAGCGTCAAGCGCTCGGGCCAGGTGCTCGACCTGAGCCCGCAGCGTGGCAACCTGGTTCTCCAGGGCGAGGATTCGCTGGATCCCGGCCAGGCTCACGCCCTCCTCTTGGGATAGCCGCTGGACTTCACGCAACAGGGAGACATCACGCGCCGAGTAACGCCGGCCGCCGCCGCGGGTGCGAGACGGGGTGACCAGCCCGAGCCGGTCGTATTGCCGCAGGGTCTGCGAGTGCATCCCGGCCAGTTGGGCGGCGACCGAGATGACGAAGACGGGGGTGTCGTCGGCCAGCTGGTATGCCGCCCGCGCAGGCCCGGTGGAGGTCTCGCCGAACACGTCCTCACCCCCCCGACCGGGTGGTCATGGCGCGCCCGTCACGTGCTGGCCTTGGCAAACAGCTCGGCCCGGGGGTCGGTGCCGTCCTCCTGAGCCGCCAGTCGTTCGAGAGCTTCGCGGGCCTCGTCGGTGAGGCGTTGCGGGACGACGATCTGGACCTTGGCCAACAGGTCGCCGTCACCTGACGCGTGCTTGACCCCTCGTCCCTTGATCCGCAGCACTCGTCCACTCGGAGTGCCGGGGGCAACCTTGACCCGGACGGCGTCGCCGGAGAGAGTCGGCACCGAGACGGTGGCCCCGAGCGCAGCCTCGACGAAGGTCACCGGGAGGTCGACCGTGAGGTTGTTGCCGTCGCGCCCGAAGACCGGGTGGGGCGCCACGGCCACCGTGAGGATGAGGTCACCCGGCTCGCCGCCGGGTCCACCCGATTGGCCCTTGCCGCGCAGCCTGATCTTCTGACCGTCCTTGACACCGGCCGGGATTCGCGTCGTCACCCGGCCGCCGTCGCCGCTGGTCAGGGTCACGGTGTCTCCCTGGACGGCCTGGCGGAAGTCGATCGTTGTGCGCGCCGACACGTCGGCACCACGACGAGGGCCGTGCGGGGCGCCGAAGCCCCCATAGGGATCGGCTCCGAAACCGCCTGCCCCGGCCGGCCCACCGGCGCCGCCGAAGAGCCCACCGAGCAGGTCCTGCAGATCCGGACCGGCCCCACCAGCACCGCCCGGTCCGCGACCGCCCGTGCTGAACCGCACGTTCGGCCCGGTCCCACCGCCGAACATCCCCGAGAAGATGTCCTCGAAGCCGCCTCCGGCACCGCCGGGTCCGGCCGTGAACCGGGCGCCACCCGTGGTCATCGCCCGGATCTGGTCGTACTGGCGACGTTCCTCGGGATCGGACAACACGGCATACGCCTCGCCGATCTCCTTGAAGCGCTCCTCGGCCTTGGCGTCCCCGGCGTTCTGGTCGGGGTGCAGCTTGCGGGCGAGCTTGCGGTAGGCCTTCTTGATGGTCGCGTCGTCGGCGTCCTTGGGCACGCCGAGCACCCGGTAGAAGTCCTTCGACAGCCAGTCCTGACTCGCCATTCCGACGCACCCTCCTTCCGGTGAAACCTGTTGCTGTTATTGGGGATCCGCGACGGCCACCCGGGCTGCGCGAACGATCCGCTCGCCCATCCGGTAGCCGGGTTGGAGCACCTGGACGACCGTCGTGGCCGTCGTTCCCTCGGGCAGGTCGGACTCCAGCCGCATCAGTGCCTCGTGGTGGTTGGGGTCGAACTCGTCCCCGGGCGCCCCGAACCGCTCGATGCCGAGCTTGGCAAGCACGGCCTCCAGTTTGTCGACGATGGTCGCTGCCGGCCCCGAGTCGAGGTCGCCGTGCTCGCGCGCGAGATGGATCTCGTCGAGCACCGGAAGCATTGACTCCAGCACATGGCTGATGCCTTGGTCGCGCGCGACCGAGCGGTCGCGGTCGACCCGCTTCTTGTAGTTGACATATTCGGCCTGCAAGCGGCGCAGGTCCTCGAGCCGTTCGGCTGCCAGGGCTGCGTCGCCAGTCAGCGGGGCGAGGAGCGGTATGAGGGACGGCTCGGCACCGTCACCTTGGGCTGCTGTCCCGTCCGACACGACCGGTATGCCGACCGCCCCGCCATCGCCCGCGGGCGGGGCGGCGGCGGTCGGCGCGGCATACTCCGGGTGGTCGTATTCGTCGAAGCCCCCCGGCTCCGCTGAACTGCGATCGCCCGGATGGGCGGGACCGTGATGGCCCCGCCCCTCCGTCCCATCGGTGTCCTGCTCGCGCTCGTGCGAGTGGGTCACTTCTTGTCCTCGTCGTCGACGACCTCGGCGTCGACCACGTCGTCCTGCGGGCCAGCACCGGGGGCGTCGTCGGACGACCCAGCGTCGGCAGAACCGGCGCCTTCTCCGGAAGCCGCGGCCGCGGCATACATGGCCTGCCCCATTTTGGAGCGCACTTCGTCGAGCGTCGCGACCTTCGCCTTGATGTCCTCGACCGAGGCGGTCGAGTCCTTGGCGACGGCGGCCTTGACGTCCGCGAGCGCGGACTCGACCTCGCCCTTGACGTCGGCCGGGATCTTGTCGGCGTTGTCGGCGAGGAACTTCTCGGTGGAGTAGACGACCTGCTCGGCCTGGTTGCGGGTCTCGATCTCCTCGACGCGCTTGCGGTCCTCCTCGGCGTGGGCCTCGGCCTCCTTGACCATCCGCTCGATCTCCTCCTTGGGCAGCGCGCTGCCGCCGGAGATCGTCATCGACTGCTCCTTGCCGGTGCCCATGTCCTTGGCGGACACGTGGACGATGCCGTTGGCGTCGATGTCGAAGGTGACCTCGATCTTCGGGATGCCACGGGGGGCCGGGGCGATGCCGGTGAGCTCGAAGGTGCCCAGCGGCTTGTTGTGCTGCGCGATCTCACGCTCGCCCTGGAAGACCTGGATGAGCACGGAGGGCTGGTTGTCCGCCGCGGTCGTGAAGATCTCGGAGCGCTTGGTCGGGATGGCCGTGTTGCGCTCGATGAGCTTGGTGAACCGGCCGCCCTCGGTCTCGATGCCCAGGCTCAGCGGGGTGACGTCGATGAGCAGGACGTCCTTGCGCTCGCCCTTGAGGACACCGGCCTGCAGGCTCGCCCCGATGGCGACGACCTCGTCCGGGTTGACGCCCTTGTTGGGCTCCTTGCCGCCAGTGAGCTCCTTGACCAGAGCCGTCACGGCCGGCATACGGGTCGATCCGCCGACGAGGACCACGTGGTCGATGGCAGACAGCGAGATGCCGGCGTCCTTGATGACCTTGGCGAACGGGGCCTTGCAGCGGTCGAGCAGGTCCTTGGTGAGCTGCTCGAACTGGGCGCGGCTGATCGTCTCGTCGAGGTGGATCGGGCCGTTCTCGCTCATCGACAGGTATTGGAGGTTGACCGTCGCCGAGGTCGAGGAGGAGAGCTCCTTCTTGGCCTGCTCGGCAGCGTCGCGCAGGCGCTGCATGGCGATCTTGTCCTTGGACAGGTCGACGCCGGTCGAGTTCTTCACGGTGCCCAGCAGGTGGGTGACGATCCGGTCATCCCAGTCGTCGCCACCGAGGCGGTTGTCGCCGCTGGTCGCGCGGACCTGGATCGTGCTGAAGCCGTCCTCCGGGTCCTTGCCGACCTCGAGGAGGGACACGTCGAAGGTGCCGCCACCGAGGTCGAAGACGAGGATGAGCTCGTCTTCCTTGCCCTTGTCCAGACCGTAGGCCAGCGCGGCAGCGGTCGGCTCGTTGATGATCCGCAGGACGTTGAGGCCCGCGATCTCGCCGGCCTCCTTCGTGGCCTGGCGCTCGTGGTCGTCGAAGTAGGCGGGGACGGTGATGACGGCGTCGGTCACGGTCTCGCCGAGGTAGGCCTCCGCGTCGCGCTTGAGCTTCTGCAGGATGCGGGCGCTGATCTCCTGGGCGGTGTAACGCTTGCCGTCGATGTCGTCGGACTTCCAGTCGGTGCCCATGTGGCGCTTGACCGAGCGGATGGTCCGGTCGACGTTGGTGACCGCCTGACGCTTGGCGATCTCGCCGACGAGGACGTCACCGCTCTTGCTGAAGGC
>JBGAQN010000064.1:0-15226 GCA_044220725.1 Dermatophilaceae bacterium | reverse complement strand
GCTGTCGAACAGGACCGCCCGGCCTGGGTGCGGGCGAGTCTGGAGCGCGGTGCGGGCGACCCGGCTGCCGAACACTTCGGCGTCCATCGCTTCCGTGGGCGACAAGACGATGCCCTGTCGCCCACGACGCGCCTCGAAGAGCCATCCACTGTATCCCGCCCCGAGGTCGGCTCCCCGCCCTGCCAACACGACCAAGAGCCCCTTGTCGGCCGCTTGGCGGACCAGGGCATTCATCAGCGGAGTGAGCGGCGCGTCCTTGTAGGCATCGATGTCGTCGACCAGGACCAGCGCGCCCTCAGGCAGGCCGCGCAGCCGATCCACCGCCTCCTGTTGGTCTTCTTGGCCAACGACGCACTTGCCCGGCCCCAGATCGGTGGACAGGTCGTTGTCGCGAGGGACGAAGGCCAGCACCTCACGCCCGCTCGACCCGGCATAGGCCGCGAGGAAACGCAACGTGGCCGTCTTTCCGGTCCGTGACTCACCGGCCACCAGGGTGATGGGCCACCGGTCCAATTCCAATCCGATGGGCTCGACCAGGTCGCCGCCGATCCCGAAGGGCAACCAGCAGGGCGGGTATGCCGCCGCGTCGAACGCTGCGGCGACGGACTCCCAGGAGACCTCGTCGGGGAGGGCCCCGAGCGCCATCGGCCGCAGGGAACGCGGCAGGTCCCGATCTCGCTCAGCGGTGGCCGCGGCGATCTCGCGCAGGCTGACACTCTGACCCGGCCCGCTGGCGTCGGCCCCCAGCACGGCGATCTGGGCTTCGACGGAGCGCTCCCCCCACACACCCCGGCCTTCGGGGAATTCCTCGGGCATCTCCTTGACCTTAAGGCCGAGGCTGGCGTAGTCCTGACGATCGGGCAAGCGCAATGCCAATTTCGCCTCGACGAGGGAGGCGACCCGGGCCGAGTTGAGGGTCCGGTCGCCGGCGATGACGACATGCAGCCCCACCGAGGCGCCCTCACGGAGCAGGGTGATCATGCCGTCCAGAAGGCTGCCTACGTCGACATCCGCGAGATCCGACATGAACCCTTCCCACCGGTCCAGGACGAGCACGATGTAGGCCAGTCGGTCCTCGGGTGCCGCTGCGGCCCGCTGCTCCTGCGCATCGGCAAATCCGTGCGCGCCCAGAATGGCCTGCCGCCGGGAGACCTCCTCGGTGAGCCTGCGGATGAGTCGGCTCGCCCGCTCGACTTCGGTCCGACGGACCACGGCCCCCGTGTGGGCCAACGCGGTCAACGGCAGCAGCGCCCCGTTCCCGCAATCCAGACCGTAGACGTGCAAGTCCCTGGCCGGCACCTTCTCAGCCAACGCACCGACCAGAGTCCGCAAGGCCGTGCTCCGACCTGAACGAGGACCTCCGACGAGGAACAGGTGCCCCGAGGAGCCAAGGGTGAAGGTCGTTGGAACGTGTGCCTGGTCATCGGGTCGGTCCTCCAGCGCCCAGCCCACAGTGAACGGGTGGGCTGCCAGGGGGGGCAGCCACGGACTGTGCTGGGGCGGCATACCCAGGCGGTCCACGGCCCCGCGGATGGCGGTGACCAGGACGGACAGGTCGGTGTGGCCCTCGTCGGTGTCGGTCGCCGCTGCCGCGGGGCGCGTCGGAGCAGGTATGCCGCTGCGCAACCACGGAATTGGCCACGCCAACGGGTCAGCCACCGTCCGCGATTCGATGGGCGCTTCCGGTCGTCGCCCACCGACCCGTCCGGCCTGGAAGGGAAGCACTCCGGCGGGACCGAGCCGGGCATACCCACGACCGGGGGTCGACGCTGCGATCCGTCCGGCCTCCGGAGCGTCGATGACGTCCCGGCTTTCCCCTTCGTCGGTGACCCGTAGGGCGATGCGGAGGTTGGTGTTGGCCCGGATGTCCGCCGAGACGACCCCGCTGGGCCGTTGGGTGGCGAGCACGAGATGGATGCCAAGGGATCGACCCCGTTGAGCGATGGTCACCAGGCCCGTCACGAAGTCTGGCAATTCGGCTTTGAGACTAGCGAATTCGTCGATAACCAGGACCAGTCGGGGTATGGGCGGCAGCGTTGGGTCGGAGCGGCAGAGCGCCCAGTAATCTTCCAGGTCCTTGGCCCCCGGCACCCCCAGCAGGTGCTCGCGGCGACGCAACTCGGCCCCAAGCGAGGTCAAGGCCCGGCCAACCAGATGGGTGTCCAGGTCGGTCACCATGCCGACGGTGTGCGGGAGTTTGTTGCATTCCTTGAAGGCCGACCCGCCCTTGTAATCCACGAGCACGAAGGTCAACTGATCCGGCCGGTTGGCCAACGCCAGCGAGGCGACGATGGTCTGCAGCAACTCGGACTTGCCCGAGCCCGTGGTCCCAGCCACGAGGGCGTGCGGCCCATCCCGGCGCAGGTCTATCCGGAACATCCCGTCGAAGCCGGCTCCGATGACCACATCGGTCCGTGGCTGCCCCCAGCCCTGGATGACAGCGTCGGCGGTGGGCTCGGTGAGGTTGAGGCATTCCAGGAGCCGGGCAGAGCGTGGCAATCCCGCGTCCTCGACCGATGGGGTGATGTCGCGCAGTGGCGCCAGCGCCCGGGCCATTCGTGTGGCCCACGCGGTTTCGACCAAGTCCAGCCGGACCTCGGGCACGTCGGGCACCCCGGTGGCCGTCACCCGAGAAGCGTCGTCCGCGCACTCGAGGACGACCCGGCATTCCTCGGGCAGCGACCTCTTGTCTGGTTCGAGGCAGATGACGTAGACACCCACCGCCGGGCCTTGGCGCAAGAGGGTGACAACGCCCGGAAGAGACCGCAGCAGCCTGGCCCCGTCGAGGATGACGAGGTAATCCGGGGCTGGGATCTCTTTGGCTGCTGCCGAGCCGAAACCCGCCTCCATGGCCGCGGTGCGATCGGTGACCACCCGGGACAACTCCCCGACCCGGGCGCCGACGGACTGCTGCTCGTTGCCGACGAACGCCAACAGCGACTCATCCTCGGTTCGTGCGTGCGGCAGCCAGCGCGCCCAGCCCCACCGTTGCTCGGCGCGCTGGTCGGTGAGGACGACAACTCGAAGATCGCGGGGGCTGTGCAAGACGGCCGCTTGCCCGAGCAACCAGCGGGCCATCGCATCCACCTGGTCGGGGCTGCCCGAGACCCCCAGCACGCCGAATTCACGCAGCGGGATCGGCACGGGCACGTCGGCGACGGTCGCGGGGGCGATGTCTTCGGTGTTCTGGTCGACGTTGGGGTCCTCGACGCGCACCTGGCTTGGGCGGGTGGCCGTGCCGACGCGCAGAACCAGGGAGTCGGGGTCGCGACGACGACGCTCCCACAGGCGCGACCCCGGCCCGACCGCATGCAACAACACCTCGGCCGGATCGGGAAGGGCCACCCGTCGCTCGGTCCGCTCCCGCGCCAGCGCCTCGGCGGCCCGTTCGCGAACCTTCACGAGCGTTGACTCGTATGCCGCGAGCTTGCGTTTGTAGTCCGCTGCGCCCGAGCGCCGACCTTGGACGACGTTGAACAGGGCCATGAGCGGGGACAGCAGGGCGAAGGCAGCAAACCGCCAGCTGCCCATGAGCCAGACCATGGGCACCGCCATGAGCAGCGGCGAGAGCACCATGAGCCACGGGATGCTCACCCGATTCGGCTTCTCCGGCTTGTGCGGAAGCGAAAACTCCCGGTTCCACCGTGCGGGCAGCAGCCGTGGCGGGCGATTGACGTCTCGCCCGAGCCGCCCTTCGGCCGGAACGGTCAAGGCGTCTGGCTCCCATGGCGACCCGAGGGAGAGCACGGTGTGCCCAGTCACCAAGGTGGCGCCGGACGGCCACGAGGTGGGGCCATCGGCAATATCCCCGTCGATGGTCACCGCCAGGCCCGCTGCTGGCGTGACTGTGGCACGTCCGTCGCGGGTCACGTCCAGGGTCAACGCATCGGCCGGGAGTAGGGGATCTGGTAAGGACAGACCGCTGGCCCCGCAACCGATGATCGTCTCGCCGATGCGGGCTCGATGGACCCGGCCCGCGCCCGGACCGGACACAACCCGCAATTCCACCACGCCTGCAGGCAACGCCAACGCTGCCCCGTCGTTCTCATGCAAGCACACGATCGACCCGGCCGCGATGCCGGTATCGGTGAGCAGGTCGCTCCCCTGAACCCGCCGTCCGTCCACCCACACCGCAACCTTGGCCGCGAACCCCGGATGCATGGAACTGCCAACGGCTCCCAGCAGCGCAGGCAGCAGCGCGGACATCGTGGCGTCCGGGTCGGTGTCGACCAGCACAACGGCGTCAACTCCGGTGCTCCGGTCTCGCACCACGACACTGAACCGCACGGCATACCTCCCTGTCGCCGCGGCCCGAAGGCCGACCCCTGGACGCTACCGGACACCTCGAGCGCGAGCCCGGCGCCGCCCTGCGCCCCATCCCACCAGGTATGCCGGGCCCCTCACCTGAGTATGAACGCGGATAAGTCAAGCGCCCCAACCGAAACTAAGGTCAGTGGCGAACAGGTGTCGACCGACCAGACCAGGGGGAAAGTCCCGCATGCCAAGCGACCCGATCAAGGTGACCTTCGCGAATCTCGATGACCTCAAAGCTCAGGTGCTCAACTTGGCCAACGCCTTGACCAACGCCGAGGGGGAGAGTGTGGTGGCCGCGGGCTCCGGGATCTCCACAGGGGTCGGCCAGTTCCTTGCACAGATGGGCGATTCGATCCAACGCCTCACCCAGTCGTGGCGCCTCTGGCTCGACACCGCCAGCGACGACGCCTCCGTCTTGGGCACCAGTGTTGGCCAGGCGTCCATCGATTTCAGCGCCTTGGACGAGGCCGGCAGCGACATCCAGATCTCCCTGACCTGAGGCGACCCATGACTCACTACTCGCTCGACATCGATGTGTTGTCCCTGACGGCGGCAGCACGCAAACTTGCCGACCTTGAGACCGGACTGGGGCCCGGTGACGAAGGCGGTCGATTGCGCCACCTGTCGGGAAACCGCGGCCCGTGGAGCGGCCGAGCGGCCACGGCGTGCTTCGCCGAGATGGTCCGGCTCGGCGACGCGATGATCGCCGCGAGCGCCAAGGCGGGGTCCGCTCGAGCCGCCGTCGAAAGCTTCGCCCGCGCTGCCGAGACCGCAATGACGGCCACACTGCCCAGCCTCAACCGACGGTGGGAGGCGGCGGACACGGCATACGACTCGTCGGTCTCGCGCGCGTCGGCGGTCTATCGCTCGGAGACCCGCCAAGCGCGGAACCTGCCACCCGACGACCAGGACGAGCTCCGCGACGACGCCGTGCGGACCCGGGACCGAGCCATCGACTCGGCCGCCGCGGCCCGATTCCGCACCCGGGAACGGATCGATGCGGACTATGACGCCATGGTCACTGGTTTGCAGGCCGCCGCGCGGACCTTGGCGGCCGGTCTGACCGCAGCGATGCCGATCCCGTTCAGCGACGCCGAATGGTCGGCCGTACGAGGCGGGACGATCCCACCGGGGATGCTCGTCGCGTTGCGCCAATCCGCCCTGGGCGCTGGATCGTTCGCCGACACGGCCGGACAAACCGAGCTCGGCAAGTCCCTCGCGAAACAGTTCAACGACGGGCCGGGCAGCGGCAATGCCACGCCCGAGGAGATCCGGGCCTATCTCGCCCAACTCAACGTCGACAGCGAAGCGTTCCGCTATGCCTTCCTGACCAACCTCGACCTGGGTCGGTTCACCTTGCTGCAGGACATCTCGCACCAGTTGGGCAGCAAGGAGGCCCAGGCGATCGGTCAGTTGGTCACTGCCGTCGCCACGATGATGGCCAAGGCATCCAACCCGGTCACCCAACCGAATCACCCCATGCCAGCGGGCTGGTACCAGGACCTGATCAAGTCCTACACCTCGTATGGGCTCACGCCGGGCATCGAGAAGTACGATGCGGCGGGGACGATCCGGGCCAAGGGATATCTGCTGCTGGCCGAATTGATGCAGGCAGGGCAAGGCTCGGCCGCCACCTGGGATCCGGCGTTGATCGCCCAGGTTGCCTCCCAGACAGTCGCCTTCGAGCGAACGATGGCCAAGACCAACACGATGTTCTCCTGGGGCCAGGTGTATGGCACGGCCAACGGGACCTGGCCCACGGAGGCGGGTCGGTCGCTCGTGGGGACGATCCCCGGGCGGATCGATGCCGTCTCGATGCTGTTCGACGCCCTCAGCCACGACCGGACCGCCGCTCTCAAGGCAGTGACCACGTCGAGCGGGACGGCCGATCTCGACATGTTGCACTACCTCTACGACGGCCGCGGCTCGGCTCAGGGCAGCTTCTTCGTCTGGCAGGACGTCCTCGGCTCCGCCCTGTATGCCGCGACCAACCACGTCGGTGCCGGAGGACCGGGCAGCGAGAACTACGCATCAGCGGAGATCGTGTCCGACCTCGTGCACTACTACGCGACCCACCCGAACCTGGCCGACGGAAACATCACCTTCGCCCCCCACCTCGCCGACATCCTGACCACCCACATCCAAGCGGTCAACCACTCAGGCATCGACTTCGCCGGCACCGTCGCCGAGGGTGTGCCGTCGGGGCTGCTGCTGTACAACCGGATCGACCTCGCCGTGTTGTCCAACCAGGACCTCGACGCGGTCATGCGGATGATGTTCGGAATGGACTACTGGAGCCACAAAGTGGACCCGACCAAGGGATACCCGCTCTACGGGCAACTGCAAGCCGCCTCGGATGCGGCATACCGGCTGGACTTCCTGGAGATCACCTCCACGTACCACGGCGACACGACGATGCTGAAGAAGTTGGCGCAAGAGATGGGGATCCGACGCGGCGATACGGTCGCGGCGCTCGCAGACTCGCTGCGGGCAGCCGGACTCAGCGAGGATGCCGCCAATAAGGAAGCACAGAAGGCACTGGACTGGGTGCTCGGGCTGGGAATGGACAAGCTCGTCAGCAAGACCGGCGTCGGCGGCCTCCCCGGTATGGCCATCGGCTTCGGCGCCGACCAGGTGAAGAGTTGGCTGGTGAACAGTTTGATCCCGGACACCAGCTACGGGCCGAGTGCCGCGCGCGACGGCGCCGCTCTTCAGAAATGGGCCTACTCCGGTGGGGCGCTGCAACTCATCCAGTGGTTGGACGAGTCCGGCCTCAAGTCGGGCGCTCCGCTGTCACCTCAGACGTGGGCAGCGAAGTACCCCGATCAAGCGTCGTTCATGGTGGGCGACCGGCTGCCAGACCTCGCCAACCTTTACGCCGCTGGCCATGCCGCCGATGCGAGCCCCGCAGCCAAGAAGCAGTGGGACGACTTCGTTCGCTACTACGACCAGTACGGCAACCGCTGGATGATCGAGTGGGGTGTGGCAGACTCCTATGTCATTGGCGCGCTAGCCTCGCGAACCGGCCTGACGAAATGAGGCGGAGTCCACGTGATGTCGGTTTCCGGTAGAAAGTCGTTCGGGGTCGGATGGGCCGCGCTGACGCTGGTGGCTGGCTGCACCACCACGGTGACCGCTCCCCCGGCCACCCCGTCGTGGACCATTCCCGCCTTCGTCCGCAACTCCGGGACCTGCTGGGAGCTCACTGCGGCCAACGGCAAGGACCGGGTACACCTGTCTGTGCCGGCGTCCTTCGTGCCCGACCTTGACCCGCTGAAGGCACCGGGCCTGTCCCCCGGTCTGCGATGGACCGATGACCTGCGCAGTCCGACCTACCGAGCTATCGGCGTCTACGATGTCACCGCGTCGGCGACCAGCGGCTCCGCCGAAGACGCACTTAGGTGGGGAGCCGCGGACTTCCTCGGTCAGGCATGGGGCGTGGTGCAGCCCGCCGTCGTCGAGATCTCCGAGTGGTCGGGCGTGCCCGGCGGCCGCACCGGATCGCAGATCTACCCCACGAGCGATTCGACTGCTGCCGTCGCGCGGGACAACGTGTTCTGGCTCGTTCCGGCGGGTAGGTCGAAGATCGTCGTTGCAGCGAGTGCCCCACGTGGGAGTGCAGCAAACGAGCTAGCGAACCAGGTGTCCCCGACCGTCGCGCTCGGTGCATGCGGCTGAGTTCCCGACTGCTAACGCCTAGCGATCCAGGTCGGCCGGGCCGAAGGCTTCGGGGAGCAGGTCACGCATCGGCCTGGGGCCGTGCGAGGTGGCAACCAGGCAGTCCGGACCGCCGTGCTCCCACAGGAGTTGTCGGCACCGCCCGCACGGCATGAGCACCTCGCCGTCCGGCCCCACACACGACACCGCGACCAGCCGGCCGCCGCCGCTCGCGGCCAGCGCCGACACCATCCCGCACTCGGCGCACAACCCCACGCCGTAGGACGCGTTCTCGACGTTGCAGCCCACCACGACCCGACCGTCGTCGACCAGGCCCGCCACCCCGACGGGAAACCCCGAATACGGGGCGTATGCCGTGTTTCTCGCCGCTCGCGCAGCGGCCTGCAAGGCGGCCCAGTTCGGGGTCGCCTGCGGTTGCGCCGCGGTCAATGGCCCTCGCCCTTGCGATAGACCAGGCCGTCGGCCTTGGGCATGCGCAGGTTCTGCGACGAGACGGTGAGGACGATGAGGGTGACGATGTAGGGGGTGAGCGTGGTGACCTCGTTGGGCAGCGAGTCCAGTCCGATGTAGCCCAGCAGGAACGTCACCCCGATACCGATGAAGATCGCGCCCGGCAGGCGACGGCCGCGACGCAGCCAGAGTACCCCGAGTGCGATGACGACGATCGCAGCGAAGATGAACAGGGCAAGCACGGCCAGGGAGTCCTGAGAGCGCAGCCGCACCGCATCGGCATACCCGAACAGGGTGGCTCCGGCGGCCAACCCGCCGGGTCGCCAGTTGCCGAAGATCATCGCGGCCAGTCCGATGTAGCCGCGGCCGTTGGTCATCCCCTCGCGGTAGCTCCCCGTGAACATGACGAGGAACAGCCCACCGAGTCCGGCCAGTGCCCCACCCCACACGACCGCAAGGTACTTCACCCGGACGACGTTGACGCCGAGCGACTCGGCAGCCCACGGGTTCTCGCCCGCGGACCGCAGCCGCAGCCCCAGCGCCGTCCGCCACAGCAGGTATGCCGTGAGCGGGAACATCGCCAGCCCGAGCAATTCGAACGGCGTGATGCCGACCAGCAGTCCCCGCAGGATGCCGGCCAAGTCCGCAATGATCGGTATGCCGCCCTGCTCCAGGCCACCCAACAGGTCAGGTCCGGAGGCGAGCACGGGGATGTCGAAGGTCGGGATGTTGCCCGAGATCGGCGGAGACTGGGTGGGACCACCGCCGGTGCTGGGGACGAAGGTGAGCTCGGAGAGGAACCGGATCGTCCCTGCGGCGAGCAGGTTAATGGCCACCCCGCTGACGATGTGGTCGACGCCGAACGTGACGGTGGCCAGCGCATGCAACAATCCGCCCAACGCCCCGCCGATGAGGGCCCCGATGAGCGCCGCGAGCGGCCCCCACTTCCAGCCAGCGAAGCCGGCGGCCCACACACCAAGCATCATCATGCCCTCAAGACCAATGTTGACCACGCCAGCGCGCTCGCTGACCAGACCGCCGAGGCCTGCGAGCGCCACCGGCAGAGTGAGCCAGACCATCGCGTTGATCGTGCCCGAGGCCGTGAGCACGCTCTGCCCGGAGACAACTCTGGTGATCGATAGGGCGAGTAGACCCAGCGCCACCAGCAAGAGAAGGCGATTGGTACGGCGCCGGCGGGCCGACGGCGGTGTCGGCTGGGACTGGGACTGTCCCGAGGTGGATGCGACCGTTGTGCTCATGACGATGCTCCTGCGGTCGAAGGTCCGGATGTGGTCGGCGCCGCTGGCGTTGCTGGCGGCGCTGACGCCTCTGGCGTTGCCGGCGCCGCTGGCGTTGCCGGCGCCGCGGTCGGCGCTGACGCCGCGGTCGGCGTTGACGCCGGCGTCGGCGTCGTGGGTGCGGCCGGTGTCTGGCTGGCCGCCTTGCGGTCTTCCATGCGCAGGAGTCGCCGGCGCAGCACCTCGTTGACGATGACGACGGCCAGGACGATCACACCCTGAGCAATCGACACCACCGACGGCGGGACCCCGACGTTCTGCAGCGAGGGGCCCGACCGGTTGAGGAAGGCGAACAGGACTGCCGCCAGCGCGATCCCGGCTGGGTTGTTACGGCCGAGCAGAGCCACCGCGATCCCCGTGAAGCCGAAGCCGACGAAGAAGCTGTCGGCACCATAGACGTGGACGTCGCTGAGGATCTGCGGAAGCCCCACGAGGCCCGCGATGGCCCCCGACAGCAGCATCGCCTGGACGATCATGCGCGACGAGCGCACTCCACTGGTGGCGGCGGCCTCCGGGTTGCTCCCGGATGCCCGCAGGTTGAAGCCGAATCTGGTGCGGGTGAGCATGAGCGCCACCACGACTCCGGCGATCGCCGCAACGATGATGAAACTGCCCAACGGCCGACTCGGCGGCAACATGCCAAGCCAGCCGAACGGGTTCTCGAATCCGGGTAGCCACGCCTCCGGTCGCACCTCGGCGGTGCGGCCAGTCCCTCCGGCGCCGAGCTTGGGGTCACGGAACGGTCCCCGCAGCAGATAGCCGATGACACCCCCGACGATGCTGTTGAGCATGATCGTCGTGATCACTTCATTGACCCCGCGGGTCACCTTGAGGACGGCTGGGATCAGAGCGTAGAGCGCGCCGGTCACCATTCCCACGACGATGGTCAGCGGGATGGCGAGTATGCCGGGCAGGGCCACGGTCGCGGCGAACCAGGCCGCGACGAGTCCAGCGATCCGGTATTGGCCCTCGACGCCGATGTTGAACAGGCCCATCCGGAAGCCGAGGCTTACCGCCAGGCCGGACAGGAACAGAGGCACGGTGCCTTCGATCCAGGCCCGCATCTGGTTGGCCTGAGCTTGTGGGGTCTGTCCGAAGTCGAACAGGGCCACGAGTGACTTGATCGGGTCGACGCCCAGGACGAGGAGGACGACCCCGAGGATGAGGACCGCGACGAGCAGCGCAAGGCCGGCGGGCAGGACGCCGGTCAGGACGAGGCGACGGACCCGGGTCATGCCGACACCTCCTTGGCAGCCGCACCGGTCATATAGGTGCCCAGGATCTGGGGGGTGACGCTGGCTGGGTCGAGTTTGGCCACCAAAGCCCCTCGGTAGATGACATAGAGCGTGTCGGACAGCCCGATGAGCTCTTCGAGGTCGGCGCTGATGAGAACGGTCGCCAGGCCCTTGGCCCGCGCAGTCCGGATCCGGTCCCAGATGGCCGCTTGGGCGCCGACGTCGACACCGCGGGTCGGGTGAGCCGCGATGAGGATAGATGGGTCGGATTCGAGCTCACGCCCGATGATGAGTTTCTGTTGGTTGCCGCCCGAGAGCGAGCCGACCAGCGTGTCGGGTCCCGGTGCTCGCACGTCGTATTCCGACATGATCCGCGTCGTGTCCGCCACGGCCGAGCGTCTCTTGAGCCAACCCCACGAGGTGAACAAGCGCCGGTCGCGGGTGTGACCCAGCATGCGGTTCTCCCACAACGGGGAGGTCAGCAGGAGGGCTTGCCGGTGGCGGTCTTCCGGGACCACGGCGATCCCGGCATTGCGTCGAGCCATCGTCGTCTCCGCGCTGATGTCCCGCCCAGCCACGGTGATCCGCCCACCGTCGGGCTTGATAATCCCCAACAGCGCGGCGACGAGCTCACTCTGGCCGTTGCCCTCGACACCGGCGAAGCCAGCGACCTCGCCGCGGTGGACGTCGAAGGTGATGTCGTCGAGGATGGCCTTGCCCGAGGGGGCGGCCAGGGACAGGCCAGCAACACTCAATTGCACGGTCTCGGTGACCGTCGATTCCCGGGTGTCGGGCTTGGGCAGCTCGGAGCCAACCATGAGTTCGGCCAACTGCCGGGCGTTGACCGACCGGGGGTCCACGGTCGCAACGGTCGTGCCGCGCCGGATGACAGTGATCGCGTCAGCCACCTTGAGCACCTCATCGAGCTTGTGCGAGATGAAGACAATCGCCAAGCCCTCCGCAGTCATTTCCTGCAGGTGTTCGAACAGCTCGTCGACTTCCTGTGGGACAAGGACAGCCGTCGGTTCGTCGAGGATGAGCACCCGGGCTCCCCGGAAGAGCACCTTGGCGATCTCGACCCGTTGGCGGTCGGCGACGGTGAGGTCTTCGACCAGTGCGTCGGGATCCAGCCCGAGGCCGTAGTCCCGCGAGATCTGCTCGATCCTTGCTCGAGCAGCTCCGGTGTCGATCCGGCCGCCCGAGGTCGGCTCGCTGCCGAGGATGATGTTCTCCAGGACCGTGAAGTTGTCCGCCAGCATGAAGTGTTGGTGCACCATGCCGACCCCGGCCGCGATCGCGTCGTTGGGTCCCTTGAACGGGCTGACCTCGCCGTTGACGAGGATCTGCCCCTCTTCGGGCAAGTACATCCCGTAAAGGACTTTCATCAGGGTGGACTTGCCCGCACCGTTCTCGCCGACGAGCGCGTGGATCTCACCGGCCCGGATGACCAGGTCGATGTCCCGGTTGGCAACGACTCCGGGGAAGCGCTTGGTGATCCCGCGCAACTCGATGACAGGCACCGGTGACACGGGGGCAGAGGGGTTCGACGGGTGCACCTCGTTGGGCATGCGCGCATCCTTCCACACGCGTGGGGGGCCCGGACATATCCGGGCCCCCCACTGGTTCAGGGTGTTTCACCGGCCGAGCAGCCACTTGGACCGATCAGCAGGCAGGGAAATCACTTGGTGTTGACGGTGATCTTCCCGGAGTTGATCTGAACCTTGAAGTCCTCGAGCTTGCTCTTGATGTCGTCCATCTGACCGCCGGCGGTCGAGTAGACGACACCCTCGTCCTTGAGGTTGAAGCTGTGCGACGAGAGCTTGCCCTTGGTCTTGAAGTCCTGGATGCTCAAGAAGACGGCGTTGTCGACCCGCTTGATCATCGAGGTGATGATGAGGGGCTTCCACGACGGGTCAGACACGGTGTTGTACTGGTCGCTGTCGACGCCGATGACCAGCTTGCCGGCCTCCTTGGCCGCCGCGAACGAGCCGGTGAACGACCCTCCAGCGGCGGTGAAGATGATGTCCGCGCCGTTTTGGTACATCGCTGCCGCAGCCACCTTGGCTCCGGCGGCGTCGCCGAAGCCGGCCCCGCTGTCACCGGAGGCCAGCCGCTTGTCGTCGACGATGATCGTCGGGTCGACGGCCTTGGCGCCCTGGGCGAAGCCGGCCCCGAAGGGGTTGATGACCGCAGACTCGTTGCCGCCGATGAAACCGATGTGCTTGGTCTTGGTCTTCAGGGCGGCGGCGACGCCGACCATGAACGAGCCCTCCTGCGCGGCGAAGTCCATGACGGCGACGTTCGCCAAGGTGCTGGGCCCGCCGTCGATGCGGACGAACTGGACCTTCGGGTATTCCTTGGCCACCTGGTCCATGGGCTCGCCGTAGGCATAGCCGACTCCGAAGATGGGGTTGTAGCCACCGTCAGCGAGCTGGCGCAACAGGTCGGCCCGGTTGGTGCCGTCAGTGTTGGGGCTGAGGTCCTTGGCGCTCACCCCGAGTTCCTTGGTGGCCCGCTCCAGGCCCTTGATGGCCAGGTCGTTGAACGTGCCGTCGCCGCGACCGCCGGTGTCGAAGGCAAGACCGACCTTGGCGGCCCCGCCGGCAGGGGCGCCCGTCGACGGGGCTGCGGACGGGGTGGTCGTGCTGGCAGTGCTGCTGCAGGCAGCCAGGCCCAGGGCAGCGGCGGTGATCAGCGCTGCAACCTTGATTGAGTGACGCAAAGGTATCTCCTCCATGACCGAAGGCGTCGGGTGACCGACGCGCGGATGGGGCGAGCGTAGCGCCCACGGACGAAAGACCTTTCGGTGCGGGGCGCGCCGAACGACGTTTGTTATCGAGTCGGAACGTTTCCGACGACGACGCCGCCTGGCACCAGACGCGAGAGGACGGCAGCGGTCAACACTCTCGCCCCATGCGTCACACTCGCCTCGTCGACTACGAGATCTCCCTGGTGGAGGTCGAAGGTGGGACCACCCGGCATACGCGTGCCCAAGCGGGCCATGGCGCCGGGCACCCGGGTGAGATACCAGGCGAAGTCCTCGCCTCCCATCGACTGCTCGGTCGGCACGGCGTGCATCCCGACCACCCTGGCTGCTCCGGTCAGCAAATCGACGCCGGCTGCGGCATTCACCACGGGTGGCACGCCACGGATGTGCTCAACGACCGCCGCGAGCCCGTAAGGCGCGACAACCGCTCGGACCAACTCCTCCACCAAGGCTCCGGCGTTGTCCCAGGCATCGGCGTCCAGCACGCGTAAGGTGCCCGACACGCTTCCACTCTCAGGGATGACGTTGGAGGCATGGCCGGCCTCGATGCACCCCCAGACCAGGCTCGCCGAGGATCGCGGGTCCACTCGGCGACCGAGCGCAGCAGGCACCTCGGTGACGACCTTGCCCAACGCGAAGACAAGGTCCTGGGTCCGTTGCGGCCGCGATGTGTGCCCCCCTTCACCGGACAGCCGCACAGTGATCCGGTCGGCGGCCGCCGTCAACGGGCCGGCCCGCAGGCCGATACTGCCGACATCGAGGGTGGGGTCGCAGTGGAGGGCGTAGATCTCGTCGACATCATCGAGCCAGGCCGACTCACAGATCGGGAGAGCGCCGCCCGGGATCACCTCTTCGGCCGGTTGGAAGATCACTCGGACGCCCAGCCCGTGCTCGGCCAGGTGTCGGTCGACGGCAGCCAGCGCCAGGGCCACGCCAACGCACACCGCCACGTGGACGTCGTGCCCGCACGCGTGAGCCACCCCCGGAACGACCGACGCGAAGGGCAGGTGGGTGCGCTCAGGCAACGCCAGCGCGTCCATGTCGCCGCGGACCGCGATCCGGTACGCCGCGTGCTCGGCCCCCAGGTCGGCCACTAGGCCGGTCCCAGGCAGCAAGGTGATCCGGGCCCCTGCTTCCTTGAGCAGGGCCGCGACAGTGGCCGTAGTCCGGTGTTCGTCGAATGACAACTCCGGATGTCGATGCAGGTCGCGACGGAGGTCGATGAGCTGGTCCTGCAAAGTGGTGAGCCGCTCAAACGCAGCGTCGAGCACCGAGACAGTCACGAGGGGGCAGTCTAGTGAGCGCTGGCACGATGTCGTGCCACCCACGCAATCAGCAAGTTGCCTTCACCAGTTGCCGTAGACCACCGCTTGGGACTCGGCGACCGGAACGTTAACCGTGACGGTGCGCGACAGCCCCGGCAACGTCCCACCCGTCCCGCCCGAACCGGTCCACGTGGCCGACCACGCGGTGGACAGGTCGAC
>JBGAQN010000005.1:6847-63003 GCA_044220725.1 Dermatophilaceae bacterium | reverse complement strand
GAGGTCCCGTATGCCGCCTTCGTCGCCCCCGGGATGCTCGCGTCCTCGGCGATGAACGGTGCCGTCTTCGACTCGACCTTCAACTTCTACTTCCGGCTGCGCCACGAGAAGCTCTATGAGTCGGTGCTCGCGACACCGATGCGGGTCGGTGACGTGGCGATCGGCGAGCTGACCTGGTGCCTGATCCGCAGCGGCATCTACTCCGCGGCGTTCGTCCTCGTCATGGTGGCGATGGGGCTGACGTCGTCGTGGTGGACGCTGCTCGCCCTGCCGGCCGCGTTGCTCATCGGGCTGGCGATGGCGGGCATCGGGATGGCGTCGACGACGTGGATGCGGTCCTGGCAGGACTTCGAGTTCATCACGCTGACGACCATGCCGATGTTCCTCTTCTCGGCGACCTTCTTCCCGATCGAGACCTTGCCGTCCGGGGTGCGTTGGGTCATCGAGGCGACCCCGCTGTATCGAGGCGTGGTGCTCTGCCGTGAGCTGACGACCGGGCTGGTCACCTGGGCCTCAGCGGTCTCGGTGGTCTACCTCGTGGCGGTCGGTGCACTCGGCCTGTGGGTCGTCTCGCGGCGGCTGGACAAGATCCTGCTGCACTGACGTCGCCGGGTTGACCGGCTACGCTCAGCCCGCGGCCCCCGCCGGTGCCGACGGAGACGAGGGCGCAGAGGGGGCTGAGGGCGCCGTTGGCGCTGATGGCGAGACGGCGTCCGGCCCATCGGCAGGCGTGAGGCCGTCCTGCTCGTCGGTGAGATACCGACGGAGCCGGAGGAACCCGAGCGCAGCGACGAGGGTGCCGCCGACCGTCATCGCCACCCACCAGGCGGCCAGGCCGTGCCCGATGAGCATCCCGGCGACGGCCGGCCCGATGATCGACCCGACCGTCCACACCATCGACTGGAGCGCGTTGTACCGACCGCGCAGCTCCTCGACCGCGAGGGCGTTGTAGATCGCCGGGGCGATCGGGGCCCAGATCGTCTCGGCCAGTCCGAAGATCCCCAGCCCCAGGACGGCGCACACCACGGCCCAGCCACCGTGCGCTGGCGCGGCGAGCGCCACGACCAGCCACGACAGGGACCAGGTCAGGCCGGCGACGGCGAGCAGCCGGGTGCGGCTGCGCCCCTCGATGAGCCGCAGCGTGACGAGCTGGCCGAGGACGATGATCCCGGTGTTGGCGCCGAACGCCCACCCCAGGGCGTTGGTCGGGATCCCGGCCACGTCGACGGCATACGCGGTGAAACCAGCCTCCATCTGGGCGTACCCGAAGGTGATCGCGAGGATGGAGACCCCGGTGAGCCGAAGCGCAGTGCGGTCGCGCAGGACCGCGGACCAGCCGGGGGCCGGTGGCTGCGGAGCGCCGCCGCCGGCCTGGCTCGGGCCGCCATCGGCGGCCACGGGCGAGTCAGAGTCGCTCGGGAGCGAGCCGGTCCCGCGGGGCAGCGACGCGACGATGACCAGGTAGACGAGGTATGACGAGGCGTTGAGCAGGTAGAGCCGCTCGAAGCTTGCCGGGTGGGCGAGGTCGACCATCGTCGAGCCGATGAGACCGCCGACACCGAGACCGGCGTTGAGGGTCATGAACTGGACGCCATACACCCGTTGGCGGGCCGACTCGGGGACGAGCCGGGCGTACATGGCGGTGGCGGCGGGGTATAGCCCGAGCGAGCCGACCGTCATCATCGAGGCGACGACGAAGGCCGACCCGACCGAGTCGATGCGGCCGATGGCCGCCACCGCGATGGCCTCGCCGGTGAGGCCGGCGAGCATGACCGGGCGTGGGCCGAAGCGGTCGATGAGCGAACCACCGACCGGGGAGAGGACGAAGCCGAGCAGGCCCATCCAGGCGAAGAGCAGCCCGACCGTCGTGGTCGCGATGCCGCGGACGTGGGCGAGGTAGACGTAGAGGAAGGGCATCGTCAGCCCACCGCCGAGGGCGGCGAAGGCGTTGCCGACGAGCAGCCGGTGGACATAGGGATGCAGGTCCCTGATCCGCGGCACGGCGCTCGTCGGCTCGGTATGGCTCACAAGAGATGATCCTCCCCCAGGATCACCCCACCCGTCACACGAGTTTCCCCACCCTGCAAAGACACACCTTTAGAAGCCTTCTAAAGGTGTGTCTTTGCAGGTTGCGCACGGGGTCAAGAGACCGCGGCGGCGGCCGTGAAGCCCTGGGTGAGGTCGGCGAGGATGTCGTCGATGTGCTCGATGCCGACGGCCAACCGGACCAGGCCGGGGGTGACGCCGGCGGCGAGGCGGTCGGCGTCACCGCCCTGCGAGTGGGTCGTCGACGCGGGGTGTATGACCAGCGAGCGGACATCGCCGATGTTGGCCACGTGCGAGTGCAGGGTGAGCGCCTCGACGAACTTCTTGCCGGCCTCGAGGCCGCCCGCGATCTCGAAGGCGAGGACCGCGCCGGAGCCCTTGGGGCAGTACTTCTGGGCCTTGGCATATTCGGGGCTATCCGGCAGCGAGGCCCACCGCACCGACTCGACCTGCGCGTGGCCCTGGAGGAACTGCGCGACCTTGGCGGTGTTCTCCAGGTGCCGGTCCATCCGCAGCGACAGGGTCTCAACGCCTTGGCTGATGAGGAAGGCGTTGAACGGCGAGATGGCCGGGCCGAGGTCACGCAGCAACTGCACGCGAGCCTTGAGGATGAAGGCGAGGTTGGCTCCCAGTGCGCCGCCGACACCGAGGTCGCGGGCGAAGACCAGCCCGTGGTAGCTCTCCTCGGGCGTGTTGTAGTTGGGGAACTTCGCCGGGTCCTTGCCGAAGTCGAAGGTGCCGCCGTCGACGATGACGCCACCGATCGAGGTGCCGTGACCGCCGAGGTACTTGGTCGCCGAGTGGATGACGATGTCGGCGCCCCACTCCAGCGGGCTGATGACATACGGCGTCGCGATGGTGTTGTCGACGATGAGCGGGACACCCGCCTCGTGGGCGATCGCCGCGACCCCCGCGATGTCCAGGACCTCGACCTTGGGGTTGGCGATCGTCTCGCCGAAGAACAGCTTGGTGTTGGGCCGGACGGCCGCGCGCCACGAGTCCAGGTCGCCGGGGTTTTCGACGAAGGAGACCTGGATGCCGTACTTGGGCAGGGTGAACTTGAGCAGGTTGAGGGTGCCGCCGTAGAGGGACGGGGAGGCCACGACGTGGTCGCCGGCCTCGGCGATGTTGAGGATGGCCAGGGTCTCGGCGGCCTGCCCGGACGCGACGAGCAGAGCAGCCAAGCCACCTTCGAGGGCGGCGATCCGCTGCTCGACGGCGTCCTGGGTCGGGTTCATGATCCGGGTATAGATGTTGCCGAATTCCTTGAGCGCGAACAGGTTTGCCGCGTGCTCGGTGTCGTTGAAGACGTAGGACGTCGTCTGGTAGATCGGCAGGGCGCGGGCGCCGGTGGCGCTGTCGGCGGACTGGCCGGCGTGGACCTGCTTGGTCTCAAATGCCCAGGTGTCACTCATCTGCGGGTGCTCTTTCGTGCCAGGGAGTCGCCGCAGCGACTCCGCGCTTGCCGACGGCCCGGTCGGGTGCCAGCCTGGTCCTCACCCGGGGCACCCCATCGCGGATGGAAGGGTTGCCGGTCAGCGAGCCGGGGCTTGTCGCTGACACTCATGACCTGGTCTGAGGCTACGTGAGGTGTCCAGGCCTCGACACGTCCGTCTCTGAATCTGGACGGCATCCTTCGAACATAGGTGGTGCAGCGAGGCCAACAACCGGTTGATCCGGTCGTCCGCAGCGCCGGGGTAGCATCGCCGAATGACCACCGCGCTGGCGTCCTGGAGCAGGCGACGCTGGTTGGCGGCCCTCGGCGCGGCCGTCGTCACCGGCCTAGTCATCGGAGTTCCTACGGCGCTCATCCCGACACCCGTCTTTGGCCGAGAGATCCCGCCGACCGCCTGGTCGTGGCCGGTCCTCCTGGTGACCAGCGTGCTGAGCGGGTTGCTGTTCGCGACCTATGTCCGCGAACAGCGCGCAGCACAGGTGGGCGCGGCAGACCCGAGTCGCCCTGCTCGCCTGGGCCTTGCGGGGCCGACTGCGCGGCGCGGTCGCCTGCCCGGCCCCAGTGGCCTGACGAGAGGGACGACCGGATGACCAAGCTCGATCCGATGGCACCAGAACCTGATTCGAGCGCGCCGACCCGCGGGATTGGCATTACTGAAGAGGTCAAGCAGGCGCGGCGCTTGGCTTTCGGCGAGTATGCCGCGGACTACCACCGAGTTCGCCCCGGCTGGCCCGCCGACGCGGTCGCCTGGCTGCTCGGCGAGCCGGCGTCGACCCTGGACGTCCTAGACCTGGGGTGCGGCACCGGCAAGGGCACCGCAGCCCTGGTCGCACTCGGTCATCGGGCGGTCGGCGTCGATCCGTCGGCGCCGATGCTCGCGGTGTTGGCTCACCAGCCCGAGACGGCCGGCGTCCCGACCCACGTCGCGGGAGCGGAGGCCATCCCCCTGCGAGACGGGTCGGTCGACGCGATCACCTGCTTCCAGGCCTGGCACTGGGTCGATCCGGACATCGCGGCGCCCGAGTGCGTGCGGGTCCTGCGGCCCGGCGGCATCCTCGGGATGGCCTGGCACCGCCCGGACCGATCGGTCGCGTGGGTCGTCGAGCTGGACGAGCGCGCCGAGCGCACCGACATGGGGTCCGGATCCGAGGCACTCGTCGTGCCCGGCTTCGAGCCCTTCGAGGAGCGCGAATTCGCTTATCAGCAAACGATGTCCGTCGATGACCTTGTCTCGACCGTGGCCTCGTGGTCACACGTGGCGATCAGCCCCAGGCGCGACCAGATCCTCGCTGCCGTGCGCGACCTGGGCGTCGAGGTGGCCACCGTCAGCCCGGACGGCACCCTCGTGTTCCCCTACCTCACCGATGCGGCGCGAGCCCGACGTCTGTGAGGTATGCCGCCGCGGCGGCATACGGGCAACGTTTGGTGGGCACCCGGCATACGGGCTGACGCGGGTATGCCGCCCGCTCGGGTGACGTTCGCGCGGACCGTCAGATGCTCAGCTGCGGGCGGATGGGCCGCTCGCCCTGGTCGTAGACCAGCTCGGGGCGACCGACGAGCAGCGGGTCGGGGACGCCGACGACGTTGACGTCCTTGTCGGGGTAGTCGATCCGGGACAGGATGACGCGCATCGCTTCGAGGCGGGCCCGCTTCTTGTCGTTGGACTTCACGACGGTCCAGGGGGCGTCCATGGTGTCGGTGTAGAAGAACATCGCCTCTTTGGCCTGGGTGTAGGCGTCCCACTTGTCCAGGCTCGCGAGGTCGGTCGGCGAGAGCTTCCACTGGCGGACCGGGTCGATCTTGCGCCGCTCGAACCGGCGGACCTGCTCAGCGCGGCCGACCGAGAACCACAGCTTGACGAGGGTGACCCCCGAGCCGATGAGCATCTTCTCGAACGAGGGGCACTGGCGCAGGAACTCGAGGTATTCCGCCGGAGTGCAGAAGCCCATCACCCGCTCGACACCGGCGCGGTTGTACCAACTGCGGTCCATGAGGACGATCTCGCCGGCGTGCGGCATGTGCCGGACGTAGCGCTGGAAGTACCACTGGGTGCGCTCCTGATCGGTCGGCTTCTCCAGCGCGACGACTCGGGCCCCACGGGGGTTGAGGTGCTCCATGAACCGCTTGATCGCACCGCCCTTGCCAGCGGCGTCGCGGCCCTCGAAGACGACGACGACCTTGAGGCCCTGCTCCTTGACATGGTGCTGGAGCTTGAGCAGCTCGATCTGCAGGAGGCGCTTGGTCGCTTCGTATTCGGCGAGCTTGAGTTTCTTGGAATAGGGGTAGTTCTGCTTCCATGCGATCGGGTCGGGGTCCAGCGGTTCGCCGGGGACGTAGCGCAGCTTGGCGTCGTCACTCTCCTGGTCCAGGAGCATCCGATTGCGCAGCTCGTCCAACGTCGCCGTGGCGGGCGTGAACGTCGACGTCGAGTAGGTGAACTCGCCATTGGTCACCGCCTGGCCGAGGGTCTCGGACGGCTTCTGCGCGGTGTCGGACCCGTCGGCCGTGGCGGCCCCATCCAGGGCCTCAGCGGCATTCGTGGCTGCGGTGGATTCGGACATGATCGTCCCTTCTCGGCTGCGTTGTGACGAGGGTAGTCGGTCGCCTTTCCGGGCGACAGGGCCCCCCGTGATTGACTGGCCCACATGACCGAGGGCGTTGATCGAGGTGTTGGCGAGGGTGGGCTTGCCGGTGACGCGCGTGGGGATGTGGGGGGTGCTTACGGGCCGAGCCCGACCTCGTGGGTGCGCGATCAGGTGGCCCAGATCGAGGCGGCCGGCGACACCGGGGCGGTGTCGATCCATGGGCAACACGTCGTCCTGCTGACCATGCGCGGACGGTCAACCGGGCTGGTTCGCAAGGTCCCCCTCATCCGGGTCGAGAAGGACGGCCGGTATGCCGTCGTCGGCAGTCTCGGGGGTGCCCCTGCGGACCCGAAGTGGGTGGCCAACCTGCGGGCCGAGCCCGACATCCTGCTCCAGGACGGGACCTCGGTGTTGCCGGTCCGAGCCCGTGAGCTCGGCGGTCCGGAGCGCGAGGAATGGTGGCAGCGATGCGTCGGGGTCTTCGGTGACTTCGCGGCATACCAGACGAAGACGACGCGCATCTTCCCGATGTTCGTGCTGGAGCCGCGCTGACCGGAGATGCATGTGACGCCGGAAGCACTCGGTGGGTTGGCCACTCGGGGGAACCGGAAGGATCTGTACGACGTCCCACGTAATGTGATATCACTTAGATGTCACATATGTGATCTTGTCCACGGAGGCGTCAGCCATGAGCACCACCCCTTCTTCGACCACCTCTCCCACCTCTCCCACCTCTCCCACCTCTCCCACTGTTGACCCCATGACCGCGCCCCCCGCGGGCCGCCCGGTCGGGCATGCCGGCGCCCGGGTCACCGTGTCCGAACGGTCCGCGTTTGCGGTCGACGGCTTCCTCGCCTTGTTGGTCGGCCTCGTCCTGGTCGCCCTGGCGGTGTGGCGAATTATCGTTCTGGCCACGTCGGGGGTCAGCAACCCCAGCGCCAGCGACATCACCATCATCGTCGTCCTGACCCTTCTCGCTGCCCTGGTCTTCAGTGCGGTGGTCGTCATCCAGCCGGGCCAGACCAAGGTCGTTCAGTTCTTCGGCCGTTACGTCGGGACCGCGCGGCGCACGGGCCTGTCGATGCTCATGCCGTTGACCACCAAGCGGAAAGTGTCGGTGCGGGTCAACAACTTCGAGACCAACGTCCTCAAGGTCAACGATGCCGAGGGCAACCCGGTCGAGATCGCGGCGATCATCGTCTGGCAGGTGGCCGACACCGCCAAGGCATCGTTCGCGGTCGAGGCCTACAAGGACTTCGTCAAGGTGCAGTCCGAGGCTGCCCTGCGGCACGTCGCGACCAGTCACCCTTATGACGACCCGGACGGACACGGCGAGTCGTTGCGCGGCTCGACCGACGTCGTGTCCGGCGAGTTGGCCACCGAAGTCGCCGAGCGAGTGAAGGTCGCCGGCGTCGAGGTGCTTGAGGTCCGGATCAGCCACTTGGCCTACTCCCCCGAGATCGCTCAGGCGATGCTCCAGCGGCAGCAGGCGTCGGCCATCATCGCGGCGCGATCCAAGATCGTCGACGGTGCGGTCGGCATGGTCGAGATGGCCCTGCAGCGATTGGAGAGTCAGGACATCGTCGTCCTTGACGACGAGCGCAAGGCGGCCATGGTGTCCAACCTGCTCGTCGTCCTGTGCAGCGAGGCCAAGGCCTCGCCGGTCGTCAACGCCGGGTCGCTCTATCACTGAGACCGGCAGCACTGAGACGGGCGTCCCCATGACCGAGCCCACGGAGCAGCCACCGGAGTCTCGCCGAGCCAAACCGGCCCGGCACGCGGTGCTGTTGCGCTTGGACCCGGCCGTGCACTCGGCGGTGGCGCGGTGGGCCGAAGACGAGTTGCGTAGCGTCAACGCCCAGATCGAGCTCATCGTCCGCCGCGCGCTGACCGAGGAGGGCCGTATGCCGCGTGAGGCGCGTCCGCTCCCCCGCCGTGGCCGCCCGACCCGAGAGTGACCTTGGCGAGTAACCGCTTCAGTGTTGGCGATTTCACGGATTCTGGCCCAAAATTCGTCGAATCGCCAACATCGAAGCGGTTGCTCGCACTGGAAGCGCGATCCGGCCCACCCACCGGGTCGCTCGGGTTGAAGGGGCGCCCCCGCACTGAGCGGGAGCGCCCCTTCCTTGATATGCCAGGTGTTCGTATCCGGCTCAGACGAGCGCGGGCTCTTTACGCTCAACCGTCGTCGGAGCCACGGTGGCCGCGTGACGCAGGCCGAGAAGGCCGAGCACGAACAGCAGCGCCGCGCCACCGAAGGCGGCGTAGGCGGCATACATGGCGATCGTGCCCATGGTCCCGAAGGCGTAGGCGTTGAGCAGCAGGCCCCGCAGCGTGGAGCCCATGAACAGCGACTGGCGCAGCTCACCGAGCTTGGCAACCTGGGCTTGGTCGGCGCCTTCGGTGGCCTTGAGCTTGTTGTACTCGGACGAGACCTCGGCGTAGGTCTTGCCGCCGGAGGACTTGTTCATGTGGAGGAGGATGTAGTGGTCGGCGTAGGCCCGGGCCTGCTCGCCGTTCTCCATCGGCTGGCCGGCGAACTGGCTGAGATAGGGCTTGATGAGCGGGTCCTCGATGGCGGGGCCGGCGGGCATGGTGATGTGCTGGTCGGCCAGTTGGGTGCGGACGTTTTCAGCGACGAAGTTGCTGGCCCAGGTGAGCAGACCGCCTGCGACGAGCAGAACGGCGGCCATGACCAGGCCGCTCCAAGAGATCAACGTGTCGAGCATCTTGCGCATCGCGAATCGTGTCCTTGTCGTGTCCGGCCGGGCCGGCGTCGGGTATCTGGTTGACACATCAATCGTCGCCGAGTCAACTCACTACCAGGCAGAGGCCGTTGGTCCCACGAAGTTGAGTGTTGAATCACATGGCGGGTTGCGCGTTTCACTTCAGGCTGAGCGGGTCACCGTCTCGGCACTGCCGATCTGGTCGTCGACGCGCCAGATTGCCCGGGGCGTGGCGACGGCGACGGCCAGAAGTGGCATCCCGGCGTCACGGCATACGGTGGCGGCGGCCTCGTGCCACTCGCGGTCGGCGTCGACGGTCTGCACCCGACCGGGGCGGGCGATGACGACGACCAGCCCCAGATCGGGGAAGTGCGTGAACGGCGCGAAGACCGCAGCCTTGTTCCGGTATGCCGTGTCGTCCAGATCCGAGATAACGCACGGCTGGGCCAGCCGACCGTCGGGCTCGCACAGCAGCACATAGATGGCACCGGCGTGGCGGTCTGCCTCGTTGGCCAAGAGGTCGACTGCGTCGGTGAAGATCGCCGGATCGGTCAGGGGTCGGTCCGACCAGTCGGCCGGAAGGTCATGGAAGCTCATGCCCCCACTGTGCCCGGTTCCGCGATCATGCCGCAGAAGTTATCCACAGGGCCGGGCCGGGCCTGGCCTGTGACAGCGGGTGGGGCCGGGCTTCCCCTCAGGCCCCACCCGCTGTGTCTTGGGGTGGTGTGGCGGCCCGGTCATCCCGGGGCGCCTATCTGACTACTGGTAGCGGTGCACTATTCGGTCCGTGCAGGATTCCGCGGCCCAGAGCCGGTCCCGGATCGGCGAAGAACGATGTATTCGCTCCACTGGTGCGCCACCAGGTCGGCCCACTTCCCTGCTGTGCTGTGCGCGAGACCCAGGTAGTCGGCCAGAACGGGTACGGGCAGATCCTTGGCCAGGTGAGCCAATGCGGCGTTTCTCGACGGACGCACTCGAAGGTTCAGTCGCTGCTTCATGCGCTGGGCCAAGCTCCCAGGATTGAGATGGCGTCCTGGGTGCCGACCAGGAAAGAGCTATCCCGTCTGGGTTGCCTCGGCCGCTCTTCGTTGCTGGAGAACGAGATCCGCGAGAGAGTCAGGAAGTCGAATGGGCGTCTTGCCGACGAGCAGTTCTACGAAGTCGTCGTTCGCGACGACCTGCTCCACCTTCATGGTGACCAGCACCGAGGGTCCGAGGGCGAACATGAGCAGAAGAGCGCCGGCTACGCGGAGGTTGAGCGGCAGCGTCGGGTCGGCGATGCATCTGTGGAGGGTCGCCCAGCGCTGCTCTGTTGACAGGAACTCAGATGGCCGGGAATGGCGTCGCAGCGGGACCCGAAGTTCGCCGACCAGGCCCTGACGGCGTCCCCACCTGATGAAGTCCCGGACCTCGGCTCGGGCTGGGGGCCCGCTAATGAGCCAGCGGTCAAAGTCCGCCTGTGACAGCCCGTCGAGACTGTGCCCTTTGGATTCGATCCAGGCCATGAGCCGCAGCGCCAGGAGCAGACGCTCGCGCGCGTGATGACGGGTTGCGGGTCGGTGGGGTCGCCTGCTCGCGCGTCGCAGGACGTGCCACACCGCGTAACGGCGGACGATGATCTGGTGCTGGGGCTGCCGGGTGCTCGATCGTCGCACCAGCCAGCTGACGGTGTCGTCCAGCTCCGATTCGCGAGGTGCGAGTACCCCCGTGAAAACCAGCAGGGCGCGCAGAAAGTTGGCGGCAGAGGCGTTCCTTTCCAAGTCAAGCATCTCGTGACTGAGGAGGCTCTCGCCCGCGAGCCGGCGAAGGATGGCCGCGGAACGACTGCGGGTCCAACCGATGGCGGACATCGGGCGGCCCTCGACGTCGAAGTAGTCCAGCAGCGGCATCAAGTGCTCGAGCACTTCGCCGTCCCGTGAAATCGCCGCCGTCAGTTCTTCCTGAGCTGTGCACCGTGGACATCGGCCACGGGAGTATGGGGCGGCCAGGACCCCGCAACTGTGGCAGATCCAAGGGCGTCGCTGTCCGGCGCAGGCACCACAGATTCGCCGATCGTCGCTGGTGACCCCGACCAAGGACCTGGTCTCGCCGCACTTTGAGCATGGCTGTGCCTTGGTTCGGATCTCTTGGTAGCAGGCGTTACACACTGGCCCAAGGGGCAGCACAGCCCAGATCGCCGAGGTGCGACCGCAAGCTCCGCAGGCGCGCTGCGGGCGTTTGAGCAGGTAGCACACGTAGCAGAGATGGCCACCTTTGACGCGCCTGACCTTGGGGGACGTGGGCTCCCCGCAATCCCGGCATGAGACCGGTTCTGGGTCCCAACATCTGTCGCACAGTCGTTCACCAAGTGGTCCCCGTCGCGGGACCTGTGCGTGCTCACGCCCGCACTGGGAACACGCTTGCCTGTGGTGGCGCTTGTAGCACGCCCAGCATAGACTGCCCCCTTCGACCCTGAGGCTCCTCACCGTGTGCGTGCGACCGCATTCGGCGCAGAGGAAGGCGTCCCGAGGCCTGCACGTCTGGCACAACGGCAACCCGTCCACGGTTCTTGCCGCCACCGGGTGGATCCGCCTGCACTTGGAGCATTCGTGGCGACGTTTCGGGTCGAGACGGATGCACGCATCGCAGACGAGGCCGTGAACGGAATGGTGTCCGCCCACAGGCCGGTCACGTCCGCACAACCCGCAGGTCATGACTCGCTCGGCGACGTAGCAGGTGCCGCAGATCCGGTTGCCACCAGGGCCCCAACGGTTGAGCCGAACCTGCCGGCCGCAACTGAAGCACCTTGCTGGGACGACGTGGCCGGGATATCGATCCGCTAGCGCGTCGAGGAGCTCAAGGCGAGAAGCTGGGCCGTCTGAACGACCCGAGACGAACGCATCGGGATTGCTCTCCAAGTACTCGAGCAGGTTGACCTGAAACTTCGGGTAGAGGTCGAGAGCCGCGACGATCCCGGCCACCGCGTCACGGTCGTCGGAGGCAACTATCAACTGGCAGATCGCCTCGACAAGCCGGGGATCCGTTGGCCAGGGAGGCACCCTCAGAGGCCCTTGGGCCGCCGAATCGTCGTGCGGCGAACCGGGGGTCGCTCGGGTGAGGCCGTCGTACCCGTCTTGGCGACCTCGCGATTGACCACGGACACGCTGATCAGGTCCCCCGGGCCGCATGTCAGGATGTCGCAGAGCGCGGCCAGGGTGTCCATCGAGAGGCGCTGCGGCGGCTGGGTCACCAACCGGTAGATCTGTTCTCGGGAGAGATGGACGCCCCGTTCTTCGAGCAGCGGTAGCAGGTCGCTCGTTTGGAACATCCCCCGCGTGGCCATGATCTGACGCAGGTGCCATTCGTAGCCCATCTTGCGGATCACGATTGATCCTCCCATCGGTGTCGGTCGCGGTCGATGACGCGTTGCAGCATGCGGTGCCGGTAGTCGTCCGAAACGCCTGCGTAAACCGCTGTGGTGGAGGCGTATTGGTGCCCGACCTGGTCCTGAACGAAGCGTTCGGGGTAGTCGAACTCGATCAGGTGGGTCACGTAGGAATGGCGGAGCGAGTGCAAGTCCAGCTCTCGGGGAAGGCCAGCCTCCTCTCGGGCGTCGTTGAACGCTCGATTGATGGACCTCAGGGAGAGGCGCCCAGCTCGCTCGGACAGGAACAGCGCTGGATGACCTGCCGGACCGAACATCGGCCTCAGCTCATCGAGCCACTGCCGCATCGGGCCGACCACCCAGTCCATCTCGGGCACCAGCAACACGGATCGACGCTTTGGAGGTCCACCACGCGAGCTCTTCCCCCACCTGACGAACAGGCACCCCGAGTTGCCGTAGTCAGGCACCTTGGGGTTGCCGTGGAGGTCGGCGAGGTCGAGGCCCCAAAGCTCACGGCGCCGGAGTCCGAAGGCATACACGACCTTGAGGACGATGGCGTCACGCTGAGCAGCGATCGCGCCCTTCCGACCTCGGCCACGAATGCTGTCAACGAGCCCGTCAGCAGCGTCGAAGAGCGCCTGGACCTCGTCGTACGTCAGCGGCCGGCGCCCGGGATCGCCTTCGTAAGGCGTCGTGTGGTGGTAGCTGTTCCACTCGGTAACGATCTGGCGCGGAGGGGATCCGAACAGTTCCGTGCACCTTCCAACCCACTCATAGTCCGAGCTGGTCGCGTACTCGAGGAAGATCCTCAGCGCCGCTTGGTAGCCCCGGATCGTCGTCGGTCGAGCCCCGGCCAAACTTGTTACGAACGCTTCGAACTCGGCCGGCGTCCACTGCCACGGGTACTGGTTCGAGTACTCAGCAAAGCGTCTCACCACAGCGAGGCGGCCTTCGATCGTCGAGCTCTTCAGTTGCCGCGACCGCTGTTGTGCCACCCAGCCGTCCTGCATCCCCTCAAACGTGATCCGCTCAGGATCCACGGAACTGGCAGCCCCGATGAAGCGCCCGGCAACAACGTTGGTCACTGTTGCATCATATACAACATTGATGCATCGCTAGCCGCCCGTCGTTCGCCCCTAGAAGCGGACGAACGGGCACAGGGATGAGCCCCTCATGCGCAGCAGCTGCCTCAGAGCGGGCAGCTGCGCTCTTCAGGAGAAGTTCTCGTCGATCCACCCGGACATTGCGGTGAGGATGACGTCTCCGACGTAGACGGTTCCGAGCTCCACGTCGTACTGGCTGGCGAGCCACTTGGCGTTGTCCGCGTTGAGGTTGGAGTTGAAGTCGCGCCCGATCCAGATGGGCTTCGAGGCCCAACCTCGACCCGCCTTGTGAGCCAGGTGGGCGGCACGGTTGACGACGTCACCCATGTAGACGACGTCGTTGAGGCCGCTGCCGTTGTAACCAGCCTTGATCATGAGGACCCTGCCCCAGTCGACTCCGATCCCGAAAGCGAGTTCGTCGTAGCCGCGTTTCATGAGGTGCTTGTTGAGGAGCTTCCTGAGTGTGTTGGCGCGGCACGCTACGGCGAAGACGTCGTCGATGTCGGACTTGTTAGGAGTGTTGTAGGTCGCCCAGACGCAGTCGCCGACAATGTTTACCTCGCGCACAAACCCATCGCTATTCAGTACGGCCACCATCTCTGAGATGAAGGCGCGGTACAGCTTGGCTAAGGCGGGGCGCTTGTACTTCGTGGTCAAGGCTGAAGAGCCTCGAATGTCAACGAAGATGGCTGAGCAGCGCCCGTAAAAGCCGTTGGTGTACGTGAGTCGGTCGCGGTCCGGCAGGGCATCTGTTTCCTCGAACTGCCCGGCGGGCTGGTCGAGGATTTCGGCGATACGCTTCGAGCTGGCCTCGTAAGAGTAGGCCCTGTAGTTGCCGTCCATCTTCAACATCTCCCGCCGAGCGACACGAGTTTGGAGCCACGACTTCTTGCTCTCACAGAGCCCACCACCAGGTTGATCCATAGACTCGGTAACCGAGGCTGCGTGACCCGAGGTCACTCCACATGTTCTGCTCGCCGTCATCGCTGAACTTCGCGACGTCATTCATGTTTTCGTAGACGGCCTCGGTGATGTAGCTCTTGTACGTCGGTTCGAGCGCTGCCATCTTGGCGGCATTGTTGGCGGCATTGCTGACCCAAACCAGGTCGTTGCTGCCGCGGACTCCGGCTCGGATGACATGGATCTCGGATGTGTCGATGCCGACGCGATGGCGTAGAACGAAATTCTTTCCCGGATACTGCGCTTCGACCGCGGGTTGGATGAGTTTCGTTGCAGCCCAGTTGATCCGGAGCGCTGTCTTTGCAGCATTGGTGTTCTTGCTGCCCCCGAGGTAGACGCCCATGACACGGTCGCCGTCGAAGGCGGTGACGGAGCCGTTGTGGTGGCTGATGAGCCGAGACGTCGTATAAAGGAAGGACTTGTAGATCTCGGCCGGGAAGTGCCACTTGTTGTTGCGCACCATCTGGGTTGATGCCGCGAGATCGGCGTAAAGCACGGTGGCGTCAAGGGTGACCGTGAGGTTGTTCAGGGTGAGGTCGTCCGTGTCGGGCACGACGCGCCCGTCGCGGGTCGTCCACTGCTCTCGGAGAGTTTTGGCGACGAATTCCTCGAGTTCGCTTCGAATGGTCATGATTGGCGGCTTCCCCTAAGCGACGGCCGCGATGGCGGTTCCGGTGGCGAGCAGCACTACCGCGATAGCTAATGAGAGAAGGCTCCAGCTGCTGTAGAGGTATTTCTGGCGAGCGACGGATGCGTTTGCCCAGATCTGATTGGCAAGCTGTTTCCCGGTCTCGTCCGCGTCGCCCAGCATCTTCGTCAGGTCAGCGTGGTGGGCATCGGGGGCCTTCTTGTATTTGCGGGCCACGTGCTCGTAGTAAATGAGCGATGTGGGCTCGCCCACCTTTAGGCGCGGAATGACCACGTACAGCGCAAGGGAGGTCGCGACGAGCAGCGCGATCAGTCCGGCGACCACGACGAAGCGTGCAGCGCTGGAAAGGTGGGTTGAATCGTCGAGCAACGCGTTTGCGGCTAAACCTCCGAGCACCCCGGACCCCGCAAGCGCGCCGGTGGCCTTGGTGTCGGCGAACCGAAGCCAGTCGTTGGTGTGCTCAAGCACTTTCCATAGGTTCTCGGTCATTTCCCTCCTACGCGCCCCCTGCCGGCGACCGCAGCCCCACGGTCATGGTGCGAACGTGTGTGGGGTGCCGCGGGGCGACACCCCACACACGTTGCATCTGTTGAATATGGCCCGCTTTCAGCTGCAGCCGCTGGTGCTGCCGCAGCCTTCGCACACATAGCAAGAGCCGGCGGGGCGCATCTTGGTCCCGCAGGTCATACACATCGGAGCGTCAGCGGCCTTGCCCTGGAACTTGGCGAGCAGGTCCTGCGAGGAGTGGATCTCGATCGACACCTCGCGGGCCGACGCAGCGCCGGCACCGGAGATGACCTCGTCGGCGTGGTCGACCGACTTGCCCTCGGCAGCCGACGATCCCGCTGCCACCGTGGTCGTGGCCGACCCCGCCGATGCGCCAGCGCCAGCACCAGCGCCAGTCGCGCCCGGCTTCTCCGGAGCCACCGGCGAGTGGCGAACCATCGACTGCGCCGAGGCTTCGAGCTCGTCCTCGAAGTCGTCCGAGGCGTCGGGGGCGGCATACGAGCCGGTCTCCAGGTGCCGGGCGCGCTCCTCGGCCGTGTGGATCCCCATGAACGAGCGGGTCTCGAAGTCGAGGTAGTCCAGCGCCAGGCGACGGAAGACGTAGTCCATGATCGACTGCGCCATCCGGATGTCCGGGTCGTCGGTCGGGCCGGCCGGCTCGAAGCGCAGGTTGGTGAACTTCTCGACGAAGGTCTCCAACGGCACGCCGTATTGCAGGCCGATCGACACGGCGATGGCGAACGAGTCCATCACGCCAGCCAGGGTCGACCCCTGCTTGCCGAGCTTGACGAACAGCTCACCCAGACCGTCATCGGGGTAGGACCCGGCGGTGAGGTAACCCTCCGCGCCGCCGACCGAGAACGAGATCGTCTGGCTCGGGCGACGCTTGGGCAGACGCTTGCGGACCGGGCGGTATTCGACCCGCTCGACCACCTTGACGACTGGCTCGGCAGTTGCCGCCGCACCGGCGACCTTGGCCGCCGCCGCGTCCTTAGCCGTCGACCCGCCGTCGGACAGCGGCTGCCCGACCTTGCAGTTGTCGCGGTAGACCGCCAACGCCTTGATGCCGAGCTTCCAGCCCTGCATGTAGACGTCGGCGATCTCCTCGACCGTCGCCGTCTCGGGCAGGTTGACCGTCTTAGAGATGGCCCCGGACAGGAACGGCTGGCAGGCCGCCATCATCCGCACATGGCCCATCGGCGAGATCGCCCGGGCACCCATCGCGCAGTCGAAGATGTCGTAGTGCTCGGGCTTGAGGCCAGGGGCGTCGATGACGTGACCCTTGTCGGCGATGTATTCGACGATCGCCTCGATGGACTCCTGCTGGTAGCCCAGCTTCTTCAACGCCCGTGGGATGGTGAGGTTGACGATCTGCATCGACCCACCACCGACGAGCTTCTTGAACTTGACCAGCGAGAAGTCCGGCTCGATCCCGGTCGTGTCGCAGTCCATCATGAAGCCGATGGTTCCCGTGGGCGCGAGAACGCTGGCTTGCGCGTTGCGGAACCCGTTGCGCTCGCCCAGCTTGACGACCGCGTCCCACGCCTTGGTGGCCGCGTCGTGGATCTGACGGTCCATCACGTCATAGGTGCGGACTGAGTCGTTGGCCGCTTGGTGCTTGCGCATCACCCGCTGGTGGGCCGCCGCGTTACGCGCGTAACCGGCATACGGGCCGACGACTGCCGCCAACTCGGCCGAGCGCTTGTATGCCGCCCCGGTGAGCAGGCTGGTGATGCTCGCCGCGAGCGAGCGGCCGCCCTCGGAGTCGTAGCCGTGGCCGGTGGCCATGAGCAGCGCGCCGAGGTTGGCGTAGCCGATGCCGAGCTGACGGTAGTCGCGGGTGGTGATCCCGATCGACTCGGTCGGGAAGTCGGCGAAGCAGATCGAGATGTCCATCGCCGTGATGACCAGCTCGACGACCTTCTGGAAGGTCGCGGCATCGAAGGTGTCGTCGTCGCGCAGGAACTTCAGCAGGTTGAGCGAGGCGAGGTTGCACGAGGAGTTGTCCAGCGACATGTACTCCGAGCACGGGTTCGATGCGGTGATCCGACCGGTCTCGGGGTTGGTGTGCCAGCCGTTGATCGTGTCGTCGTATTGGATGCCCGGGTCGGCGCACTCCCACGCGGCCTTGGCGATCTTGTCGAACAGCCCTCGGGCGTCGACCTCACGCAGCACGCGGTTGTCCATTCGGCCCCGCAGGCCGAAGGACGTGCCCTCCTCGACGGCCCGCATGAACTCGTCGGAGACGCGGACCGAGTTGTTGGCGTTCTGGTATTGCACGGACACGATGTCCTTGCCGCCCAGGTCCATGTCGAACCCGGCGTCGCGCAGCGCGCGGATCTTGTCCTCCTCGCGCGCCTTGGTGTCGATGAACTCCTCGATGTCGGGGTGGTCGACGTCGAGGACGACCATCTTGGCGGCCCGCCGGGTCGCCCCGCCGGACTTGATCGTCCCCGCGGATGCGTCGGCGCCGCGCATGAACGACACCGGGCCCGAGGCCGTGCCGCCCGAGGAGAGCAGCTCGCTGGAGGCGCGGATCCGGCTCAGGTTGAGCCCGGCCCCGGACCCGCCCTGGAAGATCTTCCCCTCCTCCTTGTACCAGTTGAGGATCGAGTCCATCGAATCGTCAACGGAGAGAATGAAACACGCCGACACCTGCTGCGGGCTGGGCGTGCCGACGTTGAACCACACCGGCGAGTTGAACGAGAACACCTGGTGCAACAGCGCATAGGTCAGCTCGTGCTCGAAGATCTCGGCGTCGTCGTCGGACCCGAAGTAGCCGTGTTCCTTGCCCGCCTTGGCGTAAGTGAGCACGACGCGGTCGATGAGCTGGCGCAGCGACCACTCGCGGGCCGGCGTGCCGAGCGCGCCGCGGAAGTACTTCGTCGTGACGATCGCGCCGGCGTTGACCGACCAGAAGTCGGGGAACTCCACCCCGCGCTGCTCGAAGATCGTCTCGCCGCTCTTCCAGTTGGTCTGGACGACATCCCGTCGCTCCCAGGTCACCTCGTCATAGGGGTGCACGCCAGGCGTAGTGAAGATGCGCTCCACCGTGACGCCCTTGCCGCGTGGGCTCTTGCGGGCGGTCGACCGGTTCGCGGTTTCCGTCATGACTGCGGTCCTCCCTGACCTTCTGATGCGCTTCGTCGTGGTGTTAAGTCCATCACCGACCACCGACAGCCCCTTGTGATCACGGGTCGCCGGCGCCGGATCGTTCAGTGGGTGGCCGCTTGCTGGGCGAGCGGCGTCGGTTCCTGCCCGGTCGCGTCCCGTTCGGCACGCAGCACAGTGATCGCGGCCTCGAAGTCTGCGAGCGTGTCGAAGGCCTGATAGACCGAGGCGAACCGCAGAAAGGCGACCTCGTCGAGCTCGCGCAGCGGCTCGAGCACGGCCAGCCCCACCTCGTGCGCGTCAACCTCGGCGCTGCCGGTGGCGCGGACCGATTCCTCGACCCGTTGCGCGAGCAGGGCCAGTTGGTCCTCGGTGACCGGTCGGCCCTGACACGCCTTTCGAACCCCGGCAAGCACCTTCTGTCGACTAAACGGCTCGGTGGCCCCCGATCGTTTGACGACCGAAAGGCTGGCCGTCTCAACCGTCGTGAACCTTCGACCGCACTCGGGACATTGCCGCCGGCGGCGGATCGAGGCACCGTCGTCGGTTGCGCGGGAATCGATGACTCGGGAATCCCCGTGGCGACAGAACGGACAGTGCATGTGCGGATCCCCTCCCCCTCGACTGGTGCTTTGGAACTGCGCCCCTGTGGACACTCCTGGGGATGCCCGGTGGACGACCCTGGTATGCCGTGTGGACAGTGTGTGGGTAACGTGCGATCCGCTGTGGACTAGATGTGGATGAATCACACGCCTGTAACTACTAGATGTAGGGGTAACTGTGGCTCGTTCCACCCCTTCCTGTCAAGTGTCCGACGAGGCTCAAGGATGTCCCACCGTCGTCAGGGCCGTGTCTCTCAGGGTGAACATGCTCAGCGCCGGCAAGGCCGGTGCCGAGGTCGAGGTCGAGCCGGGATGCTTCGAGGTCGACATCGCCGCCCACTGCCGGCCCCACCCGCGTGGGCGAGTTCGCCCGCACCGTGCCGCCAGGGTCACTTCGCCGAGATCGTGCGCAGCGCGTTGGTCATGCAGTGCACCTCGCCCGAGAGGGTGTGGGCCTCCCAAAAGGTGTTGACCCAGTGCACTGTCAGGCCGGCCTTGGCGTATGCCGCGGTGACCGCCTCGCCGAACAGATCCTTGCCCCCAACCTGGGGTCCGAACTGCGTGGGCACGAGGATGTTCTTGCCGCTCAGCACGCTGTTGACGGCGTTGGGGACGGCGCTGGTCGAGCCCCAAATCTTGGGCAGTTGGCTGCCGGGGACCGGACCGTCGACGGTCAGGTCCGAGCCGCTGTTGTCGGTGCCCGCACCGCCTTCTTCGCCGCCGTCGATCAAGCCGCCTTCGCCGCCGTCACTCGTTTCGACGTTGGGGTCGGTGACGCTCCTTTCCCACAGCTGGGGAACGGTGAGGATGTCGTCCTTGGTCAGGCTCAGTTTGGCGCTCACTGAGGTGACAATCTCGTCGATCTTGGTCTGCGCCTGGGCGTTGCGCTTCATCGCTTCGGCGTCGGCGAGGAACTCCTTGATGGTGCGGGATTTCTGTTCCGGGGCCTTGTCGTTCTTCGGCGGCGTGAGCAGCTGGACATCTCCATGTCCGTCAGCGACGGCCCTGTTGAGCAGCTCTAGGCCTTCGTTGGGGGAGCCGACGACGAGATACCACCCCTTGCCCCCCTCGCGAGGGGCAACCGAGATGACCTCGTCAATGTGACCCACCGTGCTCCACGACATGTCGACCTCGATCTGCTCTTGCCCTTGGGCCTTGACGAAGTCTCGGAAGCGCTGCGAGAAGGTCGCCTTGTCGCGCGGGTCAAAGCCGGTGACGATGAGCGGCGCCCCGGTGGCCATCGGGAAGGACTCGATATTGCCGCCCGCGTCGTGGACTGTGCCGACTCGCTCGGGGTCAAACTTGACCACCGCTACGTCCGGCCCGGCCAGGCGGAACCAGTCCAGCCGTGGCCCGATGTTGTTGTCGGCCACCATCAGCACGTGCATGCTCTGCGCGCCACCGTCGGTCGTCGGCACGGTCGCCGCCATCGGCTCAAAGTGGTCCTGCGACCAGGTGTGCAGCGGCCGTGGGGTCTGCAGGGCGGTGTAGGCCAGCCCCATCGACTGGGCTCCCGCCGCAATGTCGGCAGTCTGGGCTGTTCCGGGCGTCAGGCCGAGCGAGAGCAGGGTCTTGACGGAGTCAAGCTGGGTTTGGGTGCGCAGGGCGACGACCTGCAATTGGTGGGTCGCGTCACGTGAGGCGCTCCCATCGGTGACTTTGGCGGCCAGGCTCATCGTGCCGTCCCAGGTGGGTCGGCGCACATCGAGCGCTTCGACGATGACCTTGACGCCAGCCTTGAGCTGGGCTCCGGTGAGTGTGGTGTCGGCGGTCAGCACCTTCCAGTCCACGCCGACCTGGGTGAACGCCCGGGCTTTGCCCTCAGGCGCAGCAAGGGTCACAACGGCCGTTGCGGCGTCGCTTGCGGTCGGGTCAGTCAGGGTGAGTTGGGCGAAGTCTTTAAGGTCGTCGGCGCCGTTGACGATGTTGTCGCCGCCGTCGATGCAGGTCGCCATGGCGGGCAGGGCCTTCAAGCCGACCGGGGTGGGTGGCTGGCATCGCTTGCCATCATCATCAAGGTTAGGCAGCACGGTGGCGGCCCCGGACCAAGCCAAACCCCTCGGCGGCGCTGACGAGGTCGTCGCCGTCGAGGCATCCCCCGAGCAGCCCGCGAGCGTCAGTGCCGCCACGACGGCGGAAGTGGACAAGATGTGCGGGCAAAGGTGTCTATGAGTCACGACAGTCATCCTGCTGCCTGAACCCGGGCAGGAGATGTCAGCCGGGTTGAACGTGTTGCTGGCACGGCGGCCGGTCAACCCACCCGTAAGGGCTGCTCACATCGCGGCTTGGGCACCCCGGAGAGCGGTGACCACCGCGGGCACGACGGCAATGCTCGGGTCAGCTCGGGCAGACCCGCGGCGACCGCAGCAAGGTTCCATTGGCTCGTCGAGCCGGGGACGAGATACTCCTCGTGGCCGCGCGCCACGGTGCCCGGCGACCCGTCGGGCAGCACGTGAGCCGCGACGCTCAACTGCCTGGCTCCGGGCAGCCGCCCCGGGTCGGCGCCGAACCGACCGAGCGCGGCAACCGCGTCGTCGAGAGCTTCCTCGACGAACAGACCCCCTGACGGGACTCGCAGCGCGGCGGCGTCGTCGACACTGAGTCCAGGCGACCCGAAGACCACCACGCCGGCGACTGGAGTGCTCACCGCTCGCAGGGCGAGGCCGGTGACCACCGAACCGTAGGAGTGCCCCCACACGACGACGCGCGGCGGGTCGTGGGGGTATGCCGCTCGCCCGGCTACTGCGAGACCGTCCAGCGTCCCAGCCAACCGCGACGCGCCGGCCACGGCCGGAGTCCAGCCTGCAACGGACTTCCCCGGAAGCAGCACCCCTGCGACGGCCGGCGCGGCATACCCGAGCCAGGTCAGGCCGACGACGGGACGGCCATCTCCCTGGTCGCGGGCCAGCCGGTCGGCGAGGTCGGCGGCCGCTTGCACCGACGCCGAGTACGTTCCCAGATCGCCAGCGACATCGGCCTGGAAACCGGGCACGAACACGGCGATGTGCCCCGCCCCGTCGAGGTCCCCCGAGCTGACGGCGGCGGTGAGCACTCCCGCGGTCATGCCGATCGACAGCAACTGCCGCTGTCGGCCGTCCTCACGAGCCAGAAGTGCGGCGACCGCGCGAACCCCCGCCACAGCCGCATCGAGGTCGACGCTGCCGGGGACACCGTCGGGATACAGCATCAGCCCCCAGTAGTCGGCCGGATCCACCCGACCGGAACCTCGGGCATCGAGCTCGGCGACGAGCGCTAGCTCCAGGTCGGCAAGAAGCACGCGATTGGCCCGGTCGCGCGCCCACGCCGGCAGTCCGTCTCGTGGCCCCACCCAGGTCGGATGATGATCGACGACCCAGTCACGCTCCGCCCCGGTCAACGCGGCGAACCAGCTACTGGCCGCCGCTGGCCCCTCCGGCGGGGCGCTCGGACCTAGAGCCGGCTGCGGAACCCACGCGGAGCCACCCCCGTGCTGGTCGGCCATGGCGACCAGACCCCATCGGCCGCCAGACCGCCCTGGGGTGCGCGGCGAACCGGCGGGCAAGGATGCCAACCCCCTGGGGGTCGATGCGGCAGCGCGCATCGATGCGATAGGCACGGCGCAGCGCTGGATCGCATCATCGACGGCCGCCACCAGCCTGGTCAGGGCCAGGGCATACTCGGTCCGCGCGCCCTCGGCCAGGGCCCTCGCCCGGCCCATCCCGGCGCTCGGATCGGTCACCTCGACCGTCACCGAACCCCCGACGACGACGCCGTCATCGCGCACCACGGCCCCAACGCTCACCGCGGCTGACTCGGCATGCCGCAGCAATCGCTGGGCGGCGGCGACGTCATGGCTGGCCGCGCGCACGGCGCGAGCGCAGCGCTCCACCCCGTCGCCCATCCGGCCGGTCGCCTCGACCAACTCGGTATGCCGTTGCCGCGCAACGACATACGCCGGACCAGACCACTCCTCCGCGTTGGGCGCTAGCCGAGCAATGGTCAAGCCCCGGCGTCCCCATTGGCCAGCACTGGCGAGCAAGATCGTCGCGATTCGGTGCAGCACCTCCGGCCGCGCCCGACGCACGTCGCCGATCGTGACGTCCGGGACGCTCACTGGGGCCACCCTGCATCCACCTCACGGTAGGCGCGGCCCGAGGTGGTCAGACTCGCAGCGAGGTCAGCCGCAGAGCGGGCCAGGGCCTGGCCCGCGGCCACCCAGGCCGCCCCGCGATCGGACACCGAGGACACCCGAGCGCCCGTCGATGCGGCGACTCGGGGCGTGCGGGCCAACCCAGGCAGACAGTCACCCAGCGCCTCCAGGTCGCGGGCCAGGTGGCCCGGGTCGGGCAACCCTGCCGCCCAGCCGAGCAGGGATGCCCCTTGGACATCGAGATGGTCCTGACGCACTCGGATCCGCACCGTTGGCTCCTTCTGCCATCGGCGACCCACCCGACCCTTGGCCCAGACTCTAAGGGAGCGCGGACTGCCCGCGGCACGTTGTCCACAGGGTTGGGTCGGCGACAGCTTCGGCGACGCCCTAGCCCGTCCGCCGAGCGACGGCGGACGGGCTAGGTCGGACCCCACAGGGTCGATGCCACGGGGTCGAGGCGTGGCACCGTCGGTGGCCGGCCCTCAGGGCACGGCGGGGATAACCAGTCGCTGACCGGCATGGATGGCCGGGACATTCAGTGCATTGGCCACCTGCAAGCGGGCGACCCCTTGCGCGATGGGCAGGTCGGGCAGATAGACGGCCGCCAGCTCGGACAACGTCTGACCCGCCTGGACGGTGACGGTTGCCACGGGAGCGACCGCTGGCTGCGACCGGGAGGCCCCGACGCTGCTCGACCAGATGAGCACTACAAGGATCGCCAGCAGGGCCGCAGCCGCGAGGCGTCCGGCCGGGGTCAGCCGCAGCCGGTCTGGGCGCTCAGCCCGCACCGCCAGGTCGGGCACCACGTGCAGGTGCCCGCGTCGGGATAGACGCTCGCTTCGCGCCGGTGCGTGGCTCGGGACGACGTCCCAGGCGGCCTGAGCGCTCATCGGGATCTCCTTGTCAAGACGGGACGACTCGGGTCTGAGCCGCCTTCGGGCGATTCGATCGAACGTGCGTCCGACAGAACGTCTGTTCGATGTCTAGCACATTCGTTCGACAATGTCGAGACACGCCTCGAACACATGTTTGGCACATGCGTCCGAACGGCATACCCTGTGTGCATGGACACCAGTCCATCAGTGACCACCGACAAAGGGTCCAGACCCGCCCGCCGGTCCCCGGCCCAGCCCGCGGGCGACCGCTGCACGGGGGCAGCGGGGCCCCGAATGACTCCTGGAGGTTCGAGCATGGCTGACATCACCGAGTTGCCCGAGCGCGAAGGTGACGGGCTCACCGTCCGCCAACGGCGGGTGCTGGAAGTCATCCGCAACTCCGTCGATCGACGCGGATATCCGCCGAGCCTGCGCGAGATCGGCGAGGCGGTCGGGCTGACCAGCCCGTCGAGCGTCGCGCATCAACTCGCGGCCCTGGAACGCAAGGGCTACCTGCGTAAGGACCCGAACCGCCCCCGAGCCCTTGAGGTGGTCTCCCCGGATGTCAAGGCCACCGACCGGGGCTATCGCGGAAACAGCGGGCTGCCCTCGGCCGGTGCCGACTCCTGGGAGCACGGCTCCGCCCACGACAGCGAGACGGGATCAGGGGACGCCCGACCCGAGGCGTCCTACGTCCCGGTCGTGGGCCGGATCGCCGCCGGTGGACCGATCCTGGCCGAGGAGGCCGTCGAGGACGTCTTCCCGCTCCCCCGGCAGATCGTCGGCGAGGGGCAACTGTTCCTGTTGAAAGTCGTCGGTGACTCGATGGTCGACGCAGCCATCTGCGACGGCGACTGGGTCGTCGTCCGGCAGCAGCCGACCGCTGACAATGGCGATATCGTCGCGGCAATGATCGACGGCGAGGCGACGGTGAAGACGTTCCAGCGCAAGGCCGGCCGGGTGCTGCTCATCCCGCACAACGCGGCATACGAGCCGATCGACGGCCGGGACGCGAGCATCCTGGGCAAGGTCACCGCGGTGCTGCGCCGCATCTGAGGCGTGCGAAAAAGTCCTTGGCGGTCATGGTCGTCGGGATGCCAGGCTGAGTGGATGGCCACCCGATTGTCTTTCGCCCGCTACCTTGAGCACCTCGTCACCGAGTCCGAGTTATTCGCCGGCGCCCTGGCCGGCGTTCCGGCCGACTGTCCGGTGCCGACCTGTCCCGACTGGACGGCGATCGATCTGGCTCACCACCTCACCGAGGTGCAGTGGTTCTGGACCTCAGTGGTCAGCGGACCGCTGCTGACCGACGAGCAGGTCGAGCAGATCGTGGAGCCGCCGCGTGCTCCGCGGCTTGCGGGCCAACTGGCTGACCTGCGATCTGCCTCGGCCGGGCTCGTCACTGCGCTGAGCGCGTCATCTCCAACCACGGTGGCATGGACCTGGTCGACCGAGCAGACGGTGGGGTTCACCTTTCGCCGCCAAGCCCTTGAAGCCCTGGTGCATCGGTTGGACGCGCAGCTCACCGCGGGCATCCGCACGCCGATGGACCCGCAGTTGTGCACCGACGGCGTCGATGAGGCACTGAGGGTGATGTTCGGTGGCTGTCCACCCTGGGGCCGGATCACGCCCACCGGCGGTCCGCCGGTCCGCCTTGTCGCACGGGACACCGGCTACGCGTGGCTGGTCAGACCAACGCGCTTCACCGGGACCGATGCCGAGGGGACCTCTCACGACGAGCCGGATATTCTTGTTGCAGAGGCGGATTCAGAGGTTTTCGCGCCAGCGTCCATCGCGGCGACGGCCGAGGATCTGTTGTGCTGGCTGTGGAGCCGACCCACTCTCGCGCCGGTAGAGCGGACCGGGGACGACGCCTCGCTAAGCGCGATCAGCCAGGTCCTGGAGCAGCCGATCACCTGAGCGCGTCGACGAGCGCAGCCAAGGTCGAAGCGAGCGGCGCATCGAGTTGCACAGTCGCCTCGCCGTCACCGCGGGTCGCTCCTCGGGTGACGATGGCGACCGGTATGCCGCGTCCCGCCGCCCGCCGGACGAACCGGTATCCCGACATCACCGCCAACGACGACCCGAGCACGAGGATCGATCGACTAGCATCGACTGCATCCAGGCACCGTTGCACGCGCTCGCGCGGCACTGATTCGCCGAAGAAGACCACGTCGGGTTTGAGGGTGTCGGCCCCACACACCAGGCATCCCGGTGCGCGGAAGGTCTGCGCCACCTCGTCAGCGAGAACGATGTCGCCGTCCGGGCGGATCTGGCTGCTCACCTGCGACCCATCGGGCGCCGCCCCTCGGACGTGGTCGGCAAAGCCCGGGTTGGCCTCCGCCAGCCGCTGTTGGACCTGTCGCCGCCCACTGCGGTCTCCGCAGGTGAGGCAGACGACCTCGGCCAACGAGCCGTGCAGCTCGATCGCGTCGTGCGAGCCGGCGCGCTGATGCAGACCGTCGACGTTCTGGGTGACCAACTCCTGCACCAACCCGAGATGCTGCAAGCGGGCCACCGAACGATGCCCATCATTAGGTGTCGCCTCCCGGAACCGTTGCCAGCCCACAAACGACCTGGCCCAATAGCGGCGACGCGCCGCGCTGGAACCGGCGAACTCGGCATATTGCATCGGCATCACCCGGCGCACTCCGTCGCGGCCGCGATAGTCCGGAATCCCCGAGTCGGTCGACAACCCCGCCCCTGTGAGCACGAACACCCCACCCGCGCGCACCTGCTCGATGAGGCGACCCACGCGCTCGGGCGTATCGGTCACCCCTGCGAGGGGAGCGGCATACGACATGGTGGGCAAGTATGCCGCGATGGCGCGCGAGCATGCCGCGATGGCGCGCGAGTATGCCGCCGCCTTGGCATTACGTGCGCCGCCCGATCCTTTGCGACGCGATAACCGGACGTTATGATCGGCCCATGATCGACGCCGCCGGCCTTCGGGTCATGAAGGCCATCGCCGACGAGGGCAGCTTCACTGCCGCGGCGACCTCGCTCGGGTTCACCCAACCGGCGATCTCGCAGATGGTTCGGCGGCTCGAACAGCGCACCGGCACGGCCCTGGTCGAGCGGCTCGGGCGCAACGTCCGACTCACCGAGGCCGGCGAGGTGCTGGCCCGGCATGCAGTCACCGTCCTGGCGGCCCTTGACGCGGCCGAGGAGGAGGTCGCGGCCATTGCGGGGCTGCGCTCCGGCCGCGTGCGGCTCATGGCCTTCCCCTCGTCCTCGGCATCGCTTGTGCCGAGGGCGCTCGCCCTGCTCAAGGCGCGCTTCCCCGAGGTCTCAGTGCGCTTCTCCGAAGGCGAGCCGCCGGAATCCCTCGCAGCGCTGCGGGCTGGAGACTGCGACCTCGCGGTGGCGTTCGCCTACGAGGGGGCCGACGTGGGTCGCGGCGAGGATCTGGACGCTTTCGTCATCCGACCGCTCATGGAGGACGAGGTGCGTTTGGCCATGCCGCCCGAGCACCCGCAGGCTGGCCAGGCGGTCGTCGACCTGGCCGACGTGTCGGACGACCCGTGGATCGCGGGCTGTCCTCGGTGTCGAGGGCATCTGGTGTCTCTGGCGCACACGGCCGGTTTCTCGCCCAACGTCGCGTTCGAGACCGAGGATTACGTCGCGGTGCTGGGACTGGTCCGGGCTGGCCTCGGCGTCGCGCTGGTCCCCGATCTCATTCTCGAGGCCGCCCACGAGGATGGCATCATCTCCCGCCCGCTCACGCCGCCCTCGCGCCGGCAGATTCACGCGGTGACGACCGAGGACCTGCAACGGGTCCCGGCCGTCGCGGCGACTCTAGAAGCCCTCGAAGAGAGTGCTCGATCGCGCTGTAAGACACCGGCACGCGGATGACTCCCGGCTCGGAACGATCCACGGTGCGGACACCCTGTCCACATCGCGGGCGCCGATCATAAGCTTCCCTTATTGGATCCATAATCTTGACATGGATCTTCGCCCCGGGTTTCCCACTCTCGTCGACGAGGTGACCGTCCGTCTCGTCGCCGCCGTCGTGTTGATTGTCGGCGTCGTCGCCTTGGTCTCGGGAGCTTGGTGGTTGTATGCCGTCCTCGCGGTCGACTTCATCCTGCGCAGCGTGTTCGGACCGCGGCTGAGCCCGATCGCTCAGGCGGTCATCCGCACAGTGCGTCCCATGCTCTCGATCCCCTGCCGAAGCACCCCTGGAGCTCCAAAGCGCTTCGCCGCGAGCATTGGTGCCGTCCTGACCAGCACGGCCGCTCTCCTCGCCGTGGTGCACGTGACGGCAGGGTATGCCGCGGCTGGCACCGCCGTGTTTGCCATCGGCGCGATCATGGTTGTCTTTCCCGCGCTCGAAGCCGTCGCTGGCCTCTGTGTGGGCTGCCTCCTCTTCGCCCAGTTGATCCGGATCGGCTGGCTTCCCGAGAGCAGCTGCCTTGAGTGCGCCGACATCACCGTCCGTCAGGCCGCGCCGTCCGGCCAGCCCGCTTAGCACCTCGAGCCCGGGGGACCCACCCCGGCTCGGATCAAGGTCCTCGGGTCGACACAAGCAGCGGCGCGCCCGCCGGCCGGCCAACGGCGATGTCGCCATCGGTGTCCGTCCGCAGGACGTCCATCCCTCGGTCGCGCAGCTGGCGGAGCGTGGACGGGGCCGGATGCCCGTAGTCGTTGTCGAGGCCGACACAGATGATGGCAACGGCCCCTGGCCAAGCGTCCAACAGATCGGGGTCGTTGTTGGCAGACCCGTGATGGGCAACCTTGACAACATCGACCCGCCAGCCCAACGCTTCGTGGTCGCGACGCACCGACCCCAGAATCGCCCGGGCCGCCTCCCGTTCGATGTCACCGAGCAGGACCGCGTGCACGCCGCTCACGGCCACGGTGAGCACCACCGAACCGTTGTTGGGCACCGATCCGTCGTGAATCACCCGCCCGGGCCACCAGACGCGCGCCGTGATCCCCGGCCAAACCAGCCGGTCCCCGGCGACCAAGGCGGTCAGGCCGACGTGAGCTTCGGCGGCCCAGCGACGCACTGCGGAAACCTGGAAGGCCGGGTCCTGCACGGCTGAGGTGAAGATCTCCCGCACGGGACGTCCGCGGAGGGCTCCGGGCAGACCGTCGACGTGGTCGGCATGGAAGTGGGTCAGCACCACCGCGTCCAGTTCCCGCACCCCCAGTCGAGTTAGACACCCATCGACGAGCGCCGGGTCGGGTCCGACGTCGACAAGGACCGCGTGACCGGGCGTTGTCGCGAGCACCAGGCTGTCCCCCTGCCCCACCGCACAGGCCACCAGCGCCCATCCCGACATCGGCCACGACACATCGCGCGTCGGGGCAGCGGCGGCCATCGCGACGGACACGACGGCGAGCCCGACCACGGGACTGCGCACGAACCGGAAGCGCAGCCATGGGCCCAAAACCACGCCGCCCAGCGTCAGGGCCGCCAGGGCGATCGCTCCTGGCGGACCGGCGGGCCACGGCACGCTGCCGAACGGCATACCGGCGGCGGTTCTGGCGATCTCGGCGATGGCCAGCGCTGGTAGTGCTGCCAACCACCCCAGCCAAGACGCCGCTCCGACCCACACCGTGCTGACCAGCGCCGTCGCAACGCCGAGGATAGTCGCGGGGGCGACGAACGGTCCCGCGAGAAGATTGGCGGGCACGGCAATGAGAGACACCGACGCCTGCAAGAGAACAACGACGGGAGCACAGGCGGCCTGAGCCGCGAGCGGGACAGCTATCGCCGGTCCAGCGGCGGCCAAACCCCCCGGCAGCCTGGCCCCGATCCACTCGCCCCACGGCCTGGCAAAGAGCAGTAGCCCGAGGGTGGCCAGCACGGATAGGGCAAAGCCGTAGGCGCGTGCCAGCCACGGGTCCCAGCAAAGGAGGCCGATGATCGATGCCGCGAGCGCGGGAACTGCGGCACGGCGTCGCGACAGACTCAGCCCCGTCAGGCCGACGACGCCCATCACCGAGGCGCGCAGGACACTCGGCTCGGGCCGCGCCAGCACGACGAACCCGACGAGAACCAGGAAGGCGAACACCGGTCGCCATCGGCGACGCACGCCGACCCACGCCGCCCCGCCGAAGGCCGCGGCAAGGACAATGGCGACATTCGAACCGCTGACTGCCGCGAGGTGGGACATCCCCGCAGCTGTCATCGCCGCGTCGAGGTCCGGCGGGGTTGCCGAGGTATCGCCGATGACCAGCGCCGGAACGAGTCCGGCGGCATCGGCTGGCAGACTTGCCGTCGCGGCGCGGAACCTCGCCCGCACGTATGCCGCGCCGCGGGCGACCAAGGGAGCCTCTCGAAGGACCTGCGGTGGGCCGATGGGGCGGAACACCGCAACAATGTCGTCGCCAGGCGCAGCAGGGGCGAGGCGACCACGCGCGTTGAACACTTCCTGCCAGGCCAGTCCGGCCCAGCTGGAATCGGCCACGACGAGCACGGGCGCATCAACCTGACTGACCAGACCCCGTGCGGTGAGAAGGTCGACGCGCGCTCGCAGGACGAGCATCTCGCCGGCATCGTCACGGTCGGCGCGAGAGCTCACACGTCGTGAATCGCTGTCGGCCCGGGCCTGGATCTGGACCATGGCCCGCTCGCCCGCCCACTGCTGGATCGCCCCGGCCGTCCTGATGGCGTCGTGGCCGGCCAACGCGGTCGTCGTCATCGACACAGCGCCCAGGGACAGGGAAAGGATCGCCCGCCAACCCGGACCACCTCGCAGGGTCGCCCCGGTGGGCCGCCGCCCTCGTTCCCCGCGCCAGGTCACGACCAGCGCCAGAGCCGCAGCCAGACACCCCACCGCGACGACAGCGGTGGCCGCAGCCGACGCCCCCGTCCACAACAACACGACATCTGTTCCCCAGGCAGCCAGGGCCGGACCGAGAAGGCGCAGGTCAACGGTGGACGTCGCCGCCGTGGCCCTGCCTGACGCCCCTGCGTCCTGGGCCTGGTCGACCGACGGCCGCAGAAGGCCCCCGGCCCTCACACGCGGACCTTGGCTCGCAACTGGGCAAGCAGCTTCTCGCCGATCCCGCTGACCTCGCCCAGTTCGTCGACCGTGGTGAAGCGAGTGTGCTCGACGCGCCAATCGATGATCCGCTGTGCGAGCACCGGCCCAACCCCGGGAAGGGTGTCCAGCTGGGCCAAGTCGGCCGTGTTGAGATCGACCGGTTGCCCCGACCCCGAGCCGGCGCCACCGCCACCGCCACCGCCACCGCCATCGGCCGAGCCATTGGCCCCGAGCAGAATCGGCTCCCCCGGGGCCGGGACATGGACCTGCTCGCCGTCGGTCACGAGGCGAGCCAAGTTGACCCGTTCCAGGTCGGCGCTGGCCAACGCTCCGCCAGCTGCGCTGATCGCATCCACGACGCGAGCGCCTTCCGGGACCCGGACGACCCCAGGCGCGGCGACGTCACCAACGACGTGCACGACGAGCAACCGGCCCCCTGACGCTGCGCCGGAGGAGTTCGTGGCGTCGGGACCGGCGGTGGCGACGGCCGGCATACCGGGCCCGGGCACGGCCGACGAAGCGAAGGCCGGCGGCAGCGATCGGGCCACCAGGGAGGTCGCCTCACTCCCCACCGGGACCGGTTGCCCCGCGCGTTGGGCGGCTAGGACCCGGATGCCGAAGATCACGGCGACGACCCCCACGATCCCGAGCACGGCAACTGTCGCAGTGATCGACACCCGGCCACGCGCATGCGCCAGGACCGCCGGCACGGTGACCAAACGCGGACCCTTCGGTCGCGCCGCTTGCGTGATCCCCGCCTGCGGCCACGTCACCGCCCAGGATCGCACCAGCTGCGCCACGGACCCGGTCCCAGCGGCCTGAGTTGGGCTCCCGACCTCGCCCCGTGTGGGATCGCCATCGGGCAACCCGTCAGACGCTCCGGCCGAGCCGACGACAGACCCCGCATCAGGAGGAGGTGAAGGAGAAGGGGGGACCCACCCCGCCACGGCCGGACCTGCCCGGAACGACGTCCCGCGCAACAACGCCAAGGCCCGCGCGGGGAGGTGTTGCTCCGCTTCCTCGTGGCGCCCCATGCCCGGACGGTATGCCGTCCCGTCGCTCACGGAACCTCGACCGCACCACCTTGTGGACAGTGGGACGACGGCAAGCCGGTTGGGGACAACTGGTCAGTCAAGGCGGCCGAGGGCCCGCAGCCGGGCGATGACGTTGGGCCGGTGCCGAACGACGACGACGACCCCGAGCACCCATGCCCACAGTGCGGTGGGCCAGCCGATAGCTCCCGGCAAGCGCCCCATCACCGCGGCCAGCCCGCCGCCGAGCATCAGCGCGGCCGCCACGAGTGAGCCCAGGGCCACCCACCGGGAGACGGCGAAGACGACGACGAAGACCAGCAGGAGGACGACGGCATACCAGGGATGCACTCCGAGAATGGCGCCCAAGGTGGTCGCGACACCCTTACCGCCTCTCCCGCGCAGGTAGGGGGAGAAGACATGCCCGAGCACCGCGGCGACACCGGTTAGGTATGCCACCGACACCCCGACCGTTGCGGCGGCGAACCACACCGGCAAGGCGCCTTTGAGCACGTCGAGCACCCCGACGAGAATGCCCCACTTGCGCCCGAGCACCCGACCGGCGTTGGTCGCCCCCGGATTGCCCGAACCGCCCGAGATGTCCTTACCCAACACCCGGGCGAAGATGCTCGCCGGGTTGATCCCCCCGACAAAGAAGGCCACGACCGGAACCGAGAGCAGCGACAGCCAGGCCAGGATGGGGACGACCACCCCGGATCCCGTCGACGTCACGGCGTCACACTCGTCGGGCGAGGGGACACCGCAATCGCCAGCGTCCCCGGGCCGACGTGCGCGCCCACAACGGCACCGAGCTCGCCGACCCGAACCTCGCCGGCGTCGGGCACCCGGGCGCTGATCTGCTCCGCGACTTCCTCGGCGCGAGCGGCAAAGTCCAGGTGCTGGACCTCGACATCCACGACCCGACCGGATCGACGGGCCCGATCGGCCGCTTCGACGGCAAGGTCCACCATTCGAGTCAGGGCCTTGGCCGAGGTCCGCACCTTGTCGATGGGGACGATGTGGCCGTCGTCGAGGGCGAGGATGGGTTTGATGGCCAGCGCCGACCCCAGCAGCGCAGCGGCCGAGCCAATGCGACCTCCACGGCGCAAATGCTCGAGGGTGTGCACGTAAAAGACGACGGTCGCCTGCGCGGCTCGGGCTTGGGCCAGCTCGGCGACGTGAGCCGCGTCAGCCCCAGCTGCGGCTGCAGCGGCGGCCGACAGCACGGCATACCCCATGGCCGCGCCGAGCACCCGCGAGTCCACCACGGTGACGGGGACAGGCGACTGGGCCGCGGCCAGGTGCGCACCTTGCACCGTTGCCGACATGTCCGCCGAAATGTGCACGGACACAATGGCATCCGCACCCTCGGCGGCCAGCTGCTCGTAGGTCTCGAGGAACTCCGCCGGCGCAGGACGCGAGGTCGTCACCGGGACGAACCGGCGCAGCGCCTCGGCGAGATCCTCGACGCGTACGTCGACGCCCTCACGGTGCTCGCGGCCCCCGATGACGACGTGCAAGGGCACGACCCGGATCAGGGCCTCTGCCGCTGCCACCTGGGCAGGGGTGAGGTATGCCGTGGAGTCGGTGACGATCGCGACGCCCATCTGGGTGCCTCCTGACCTCACATGGGGACGACGTTGACCAGGGTTGGCGGCCGGACGATGACGGTGCGGATGCCCTCGGCCGTCGCCGCCAACACCTTCTCACGGGCCAGCACCAGCTCGCGCAAGTCGGCCTCGGAGATGTCAGCCGGCACGTCGACCCGATCCCGGACCTTGCCCTTGATCTGGATGACGCACGTGACGGTGTCCTCGATGAGCAGCGCCTCGTCGGCCACGGGGAACGGTCCCAGCGCCAACGACCCGGTCCCGCCCATCCGCTCCCACAGCTCGTCGGCGATATGCGGCGCGACCGGCGCGACCATCTGCACCAACGGCTCCATGACCGAGCGGGGCGGCTCGGCCAGCTTGGTCACTGCGTTGTTGAGCTCGATGAGCTTGGCGATGGCGGTGTTGAAGCGCAGCCCCTCGTAGTCCTCGCGAACCCCGGCAATCGTCTTGTGCAGCAACGTCCGCAGCGCCAGGTCCACCTCCGTCTCGGCGACGTCCACGACCCGGCAGGCACCAGTGACCTCGTCGACGACATTGCGCCAGAGCCGTTGCAGGAAGCGCTGGGAGCCGACGACCGCCCGCAACTCCCAAGGCTTGGACAACTCCAGCGGACCCATCGACATCTCGTAGATGCGGAAGGTGTCGGCGCCGTAAGCGGCATACATCTCGTCGGGGCTGACCATGTTCTTCAGCGACTTGCCGATCTTGCCGAACTCGCGACGCACCGGCTGTCCCTGCCACGTGAACGTCGACTCCGCGCCGTGTGCGCCGGGCACCTCGACCACGTCGTCAGCCGGGACATACTGCCCTCGGGCATCGGTAAACGCCGCAGCCTGGATGTAGCCCTGCGAAAAGTAGGTGCGGAACGGCTCCTCACTAGACAGGTGCCCCAGATCGAAGAGCACCTTGTGCCAGAACCGGGCATAGAGCAGGTGCAGCACCGCATGCTCGACGCCGCCGACGTAGAGGTCGACGCCGCCAGGGTCTCGGGTGCCTGCCGGCGCACCCGGCACCGGCGTCGCCTGCGGCCCCACCCAATAGCGCTCGTTCTCGGGGTCGACCAAGGCCTGCGAGTTGGCCGGGTCGAGATAGCGCAGGTAGTACCAGCAGGATCCCGCCCAGTTGGGCATCGTGTTCGTCTCGCGACGGAACCGCCGCAGGCCCCGGCCGTCGCCCAGGTCCAGATCGACGTTGACCCACTCGGCGACTCGCGACAGGGGCGGCTCTGGCTCGCTCGCCGCGTCTTCCGGGTCGTAGGTCTTGGGTGAATAGTCCGGGACGTCGGGCAGGGTCAGCGGCAGCATGGAGTCCGGCACGGAGTGCGCGACGCCGTCCTCGTCCCAGACGACGGGGAACGGCTCACCCCAGTAGCGCTGCCGGCTGAACAGCCAGTCGCGCAGCCGGTAGTTGACCGTCCCCTGGCCCATCCCGTTGTCCTGCAGGTATGCCGTGATTCTCGCCTTTGCCTGGGCCGTCCCCAGGCCGTCCAAGGACACCTCGTCGTTGGCCGAGTTGACCGCGACACCGGGGGCGGTGAACGCCTCGCCCAGGGCCACCGTTCCGGCCCAGTCGTCCCCCGCCGTGCCCACCGGCGCGACGACGTCGATGATCGGCAGCTCGAACTGGGTCGCATAGTCGAAGTCGCGTTGGTCGCCCGCCGGGACGGCCATGATCGCGCCCGTCCCATAACCCATCAGCACGTAGTCGGCGACGAACACCGGAATCGGCTTGCCGTTCACCGGGTTCGTCGCGAACGCGCCCGTGAACACCCCCGTCTTGGTCCGGTCGTCCATCTGCCGCTCGACGTCGCTCCTGCGTGATGCCGCCCGTCGGTATGCCGCGACCGCCGCCGCTGGGGCGTGTGCCGAGGCGGCGTCTGACCCCTTCCAGACCGCGCGGGTCCCCTCGGGCCACCCGTCGGCAGGGACGATCTGCTCGACGATCGGGTGTTCGGGAGCCAACACCATGAAGGTCGCCCCGAACAGGGTGTCCGGACGGGTGGTGAAGACCTCGATCCGGGCCTGCCCCCCGTCAGTGGTCTGCACAGGGAAGGTGACCAACGCCCCCTCGGACCGGCCGATCCAATTGCGCTGCATGATCTTGACCTTCTCGGGCCACTGAACCCGGTCCAGGTCGTCGGCCAGCCGGTCGGCATACGCGGTGATCCGCATCATCCACTGGCGCAGGTTCCGCCGGAACACGGGGTAGTTGCCCCGTTCCGAGCGGCCCTCGTTGGTGACCTCCTCGTTAGACAGCACGGTGCCCAACCCAGGGCACCAGTTGACTGGAGCCTGCGACGGGTAGGCCAACCGGTAGCCCTCCAGCACGCTGGCCTGCTCGCGTGCCGACAACTCGGTCCATGCCCGCCCCTCCTGCTCGGGCACAGACCGCTCCCCTGCCGCCAGCGCGGCGACCAACTCGGCGATGGGGCGCGCCGCCCCACTTGAGCCATCCGGTCGCACGGCCTGCGGGTCATACCAGCTCTCCCGAATCTGGCCGAAGATCCACTGAGTCCACCTGTAGTAGTCCTCGTCGATCGTCGCGTAGGACCTTCTGTTGTCGAATCCCAGCCCCAGCCGCCGCAATTGGCGCTGCATGATGACGATGTTGTCCTCGGTCGTCTTGCGCGGGTGCTGACCGGTCTGCACGGCATACTGCTCGGCTGGCAACCCGAACGCGTCGTAACCCAAGGCGTGCAGGACGTTGCGTCCCTGCATCCGGTGATAGCGCGAGAAGACGTCCGTGGCGATATAACCCAACGGGTGCCCGACGTGCAGCCCCGCGCCCGACGGGTAGGGGAACATGTCCAGGACCAGCAACTTGGGCCCGCGCTCGGCGACCGCGTCCGGCCTGGCCCATGGACCGGCCGGGTTGTCCGCGTGGAACACCCCGTCCTGCTCCCAACGGTCCTGCCACGCCAGCTCGATCGTGTCGGCCAGCGCGGCGGTGTAGCGGTACGGCGTTTCGTCGGTCATCGTGCTCTCTTGTCCTCGGGCGTGCTCTCGTGGTCGGTCCGGTCGGCGTCCGGCGCCTCGTGGGCAAAAAGAAACCCCTCACGCAGGAGGGGATGCCGCGCTGACGTCCGACTGCTCAGCGCGGCTCGGTAAGAAGCTGGGTCCAGGCCACGTCCCCCAGGGTAGCGCACCTCCCCCGGACCCCCCGGCACGCATGTCCCGTATGCCGCCCGCGGACCCTCAGGCCCGCCAGCGCCATTCCTGCGGCCAGGTCAGCTCCGGAGCATCCCCAAGACGATGAGCAGCTGACCCAGGTGATAGGTGACGTGGATGACCAGCGGAGCGGCCGACACCGACCGCACGAACCGGTCATAGGCGATCAGGGCGTCACTGGCCAGAAACAGCGTCGCACCGACGCCGACCCAGGGCAGGCCGGTCGCCCAGGCAAGCGCTGCCATCGCGCTGACGATGACGGTATAGGCCAGCGGCGGCAGGCCATCGCGCCAACTCTCGCGCAGGATGGGGACGATGCGGGTCGCCATGACGACCGCGGCGACCGTGACGACCGCCAGGACCCCCCAGAGAATCGGTGGTTCACCGGGGACCCGGCGGAAGGCCGCCAGATAGCACAGGTGGCCCATCAAGAAGGCAATCAGCCCGGCGAGGAAGTGTCGGTCGGACGTGCCGAGCAAGATCACGTCCCCCACGAGGCACAGAACGAGCCCGATGAGCAAGAACCGCCCGTAATCGACCGAGTCGGCCCGCAGCAGCCAGGCGAGCAGGATGACCACGATGAGCACGGCCGGCTTGGCCACCGACACGAGGTCCGAACGCCGACGGGCGACCGATGCCCAATCCGCGGCCGCGGCCACGGCGAAGGCTGCCAGGAGCACCCAGGCGTACATGTTCATCGGCACACACCCTCTCGCATCCGGTTGACCAAGCCTCCTCGCCGCGCGGGGGCTCGCCCTAGACTCGCTGGACATGAGCGCAACCAAGCGCATCGGGGCACGAGACCTGCTCGACACGGTCCTCGACGCCGGCAGTTGGGTGTCCTGGGACACCGCCCCCTTGTCGGTCGCCGACCCCGGCAGCCCGTATGCCGCCGACCTCGCCGCCGCGGCCGCGCTCGCAGGCACCGACGAGTCGGTGCTTACGGGCGAGGGCCGCATCAAGGGTCGTCGAGTCGCGTGCGTCGCCGGTGAGTTCCGCTTCCTCGCCGGCTCGATCGGCCGCTCGGCCGCCGAAAGAATCACTCAGGCCTTCGAGCGCGCCCGGCGGGAGCAGTTGCCGCTCTTCGCCGCGCCCACCTCGGGGGGAACCCGCATGCAGGAGGGCACTCCGGCGTTCCTCGGGATGGTGAAGATCTCTGCGTCGGTCGCCCAGTTCAAGGCCGCCGGCTTGCCTTACGTCGTCTACTTGCGTCACCCGACCACCGGCGGTGTGCTCGCCTCGTGGGGGTCACTGGGGCACGTCACCGTCGCCGAGCCCGGCGCGATGATCGGCTTTCTCGGGGCTCGTGTCTACGAGGCCCTCTATGGGCGACCGTTCCCCGAAGGGGTTCAGGTCGCCGAGAACCTCCACGCCCGGGGCATCGTCGACGCCGTCGTACCGGTCGAACGCCTTGCCGAAATGGCTGCCCGGACCCTTTCGGTCCTGGACGCGCGGCATACCGACCACCCGCCGGTCGCCCGCTCGCCCGAGCCTCCCCCTGACTCGTATGCCGGTGTCGAACCGCCGAGCGGCGCCTGGGAGTCCATCCTGTTGTCCCGTCGAACCGACCGCCCTGGGGTGAAGACCCTGCTCAAACTCGGGGCCTCGGACGTCCTGCTGCTGCGCGGGACCGGCCAGGGTGAGCATGACCCGGGAATGCTCCTGGCGCTGGCACGCTTTGGCGGCACCCCGTGCATCGTCTTGGGCCAAGACCGGCACCGCAAGACTCTGGAGGAGCCGCTTGGCCCCGGTGGTTTGCGGGTGGCCCGGCGAGGAGTCCGGCTGGCCGCCGACCTCAACCTACCGTTGGTCTCGATCATCGACACTGAGGGTGCGGCGTTGTCCAAGGAGGCCGAGGAGGGTGGTCTGGCCGGGGAGATCGCCCGATCGCTGGCCGACCTGGTCATGCTGCCGGCGCCGACGCTGTGTGTGTTGCTCGGCCAGGGCACCGGCGGCGGCGCGTTGGCGATCCTGCCGGCCGACCGGGTCGTTTGCGCCCAGCACGCCTGGTTGTCGCCTCTGCCGCCGGAAGGCGCGTCGGCGATCGTCCACCGCACGGTCGAGCGGGCCGATGAGATGGCCGAGGCGCAGCGGGTCCGCTCGGTCGACCTGCTGGCTGACGGGATCGTCGACACGATCGTCCCGGAATACCCCGACGCGGCCTCCGAACCCGAGGCCTTCTGTCGCCGGATGGCCCAGGTGATCCACGTCGAGCTCGACGAGCTGTGGCGGGCCGATCCGTCCGAGCGCCTCGGTCGACGCCTGGATCGCTACCGCCAGCTCGGTGCCTGACCTGCGCGTCGTTCACCGCTTGTTCACCCATACCGGGACTTCTGGCCCGACCTCGGTGCCTGCCAGCGCCCGGTACCCTGTCCTCAACGGGCGCAGCCGCCACGGTGAGCACAACGCAGTGCCCCTCCCCTGTTCGGCTCGCCCAGGTGCGCGGTATGCCGCTTGGCTGCCCTCACGACTACGCTCCACCGGTGAAAGGCAGGACTGACGTGGCAGTCATCACGGCCCTGGAGGCTCGTTCGCACGAACTCGTCGACGAGGCCCTTGAGCTCCTCGATCACCGGCTTAACCCGCCCTACAAGCAGGTCGACCGCGACGTGCTCCGTCGCCGTTTGCACCAGACGATGACGACGGTGACGACGGCCTTGACCGAGCGCACTCCACTGCCCGTCATCGACTATGCCCGCGAGGTGGCCAGGCGGTGCTTCCACGCAGGATTCCTGCTGGAAGAGGTGCAGACCCACTTCAACGCCCTCGAAGAGACCGTGTGGAAGTTTATGGTCAAGGAAGTCGAGGCGACGCACCTACCCGAGAACCTCGCCATGGTTGCCTCGGTCATTGGGGCCATCAAGGACGAGTTGGGCCGGTCTTATGTTGACCTCGCGGCCCACCACCGGACACCGACGATCAACACCCACCAGCTGTTCGCCGGGACCCAGAGCGTCCCAGAGCGGCCGATGTCGGCCAACGGCGGCCACTGAGAGAGACCGGCCAGGCCGGGGTGGCCGCGGGGGTTGGCCGCGGCTGACGGCATACCCGGGTTTCGGCGCTGCGAACGGACCGCTACCGTGTCCTTTCGTGGGGGCGGAAAGCAGCCTGCCGGAGTCAAAGGAGCGTCATTGTCCGGCCAGCCGGTGGGTCGCGCGTTGACGCGTCTGGTCGATGTCACCGCTGAGCTCGTTGGCTCGGCACACGGGATGATCGCCGCAGCGATCCGTGGGGTGCTGCGGCTGGGGCGGGATCGCTCGGTGCTCGTGGTCGGGCCGGACGGAACGTCGGCAACCCTTCGGCTGCACGAGGCACGGTTCTCGGGCATGGACACGATCGGCAGCCAACTGTTGTCGGGCAGCTATGAACCCACCACGCGACAAGTCCTCGAAACGCTGGTGACCAAAGGGTCGTCGGTCGTGGACGTCGGCGCCAACATCGGCTACTTCTCAGTGTTGTCGGCGCTGCTCGCCGGGCCGACGGGCCGGGTCGTCGCCTTCGAGCCCGAGCCCCGCAATCACGCGGTGCTGGCGGCCAACGTCGCGACCAATTCCCTACGCCAAGTGACCGTCGTCCAAGCTGCCTGCGCCGACCGGATCGGCCATCACGAGTTGACGATCAACGCTTCAGAGACCGGCTGGCACCGGCTTGCCCCCGTCGGGGCGAGCTCGCGCGGCAAGGGAGTGCTGGTCGAGCTGACGACCGTCGATGCCGTCGTCGGTGAGGCTCCGGTCGACGTCGTCAAGATCGACGTCGAGGGCCATGAAGGGGCCGTCGTCGCGGGGATGGCTCAGACGGTCGCGAGCAATCCCGGGATGACCGTCATCCTCGAGTATTCGCCGGCCCAAGCGCGGCTGGCGGGGTTGGATCCCCTCGCGCCGATCACCCAATTGGTCGCGGCCGGACTGCGGCATACCTATGTGGTCCGGGAAGACAAAGCAGTCCTGGAGCGGATCGATCCAGCAGCGCTGGGGACGCGCGAGGTCAAGACCGGCCGCTCGATCAACCTCGTCCTGCGCGCGCTCCCCTGGCCGAGCAATGCCACCGTGCCGGTCAGTTCCTAAGTCCAGGAGTGTCCCGTGTCCGACGTCGACATCGCCGCGTTCCGCACGCAGTTCCCCTCGCTGGCATCGGGGATCGCCCACTTCGACGGACCGGGGGGCACCCAGACCCCGTATGCCGTGGGCGCCGCCATGGCCGCCACCCTCACCGGACCGTTGTCCAACCGGGGCAGCACCGGGCTCTCCGAGTCCAACGCCGAGGTGGCCGTAGCACGTTTCCGGGCGGCATACGCGGACTTCCTGGGAGTGCCCGAGCCAGGCGTGGTCTACGGTCGCAGCGCAACCCAACTGACCTACGACGTGGGGCGAGCGGTTGCCGCGACCTGGCGTCCGGGAGACGAGATCGTCGTCTCCCGGCTGGACCACGACGCCAACGTGCGGCCGTGGCTGCAGTTTGCCGAGCGAGCCGGTGTGGTCGTGCGCTGGCTGGACTTCGATCCATCGACGTCCGAACTGCTCTGGGAGAGTGTGGAGTCCGCGATCGGCGAACGGACCCGGCTGGTCGCTGTGACCGGTGCGTCCAACCTCATCGGGACGATCCCTCCGGTCGCCGCGATCGCGGCGCGGGCGCACGCTGTCGGTGCCATGGTGTGGGTCGACGGGGTGCACTTCGCGGCGCACCGTCTGATCGATGTGGCCGCACTGGGGGCCGATGTCTTCGTGTGTTCGCCTTACAAGTTCCTCGGGCCGCACTGCGGCGTGCTCGGAGCGGATCCCGCCCTGTTGCAGACGCTGCGCCCCGACAAACTGCTGCCCTCGACCAACGAGGTCCCGGAGCGCTTTGAGCTGGGGACATTGCCCTACGAGGTGTTGGCTGGCGCCACTGCGGCGGTGGACGTGCTGGCCGATCTGGGTGGCTCGGTCGCCGAGGGAGTAGGGCGTCGAGAGAGGCTGGCCGCGGCGTGGGAGGCGATCCACGCCCACGAGAGCCGGCTGCGGTGGATGCTTGAGGCCGGACTCGGCGAGTTGGGCGAGCGGGTCGTCGTGCACTCCCGGGCCGCCAACCGCACTCCAACCCTGCTGCTCACCTTCCCCGGGCGGCGCTCGTGGGATGCCTACCAGAGCCTGTCGGCGCGCGGCATACAAGCTCCTGCCGGGTCCTTTTACGCTGAAGAACCGTTCCGGCGGCTGGCGCTGGCCGACACCCATGGTCTGCGGGTCGGGCTGGCGCCCTACACCGACGAGTCCGACGTCCAGCGCCTGCTCGATGGCCTGCGGGCATTCCTGGTGGGTTGAAACTCCTCAGCCCAGTGAGCCGGCTTGGATGACCTTGGTGACACCTGGATGAGGCTGTAACGCGATCCACGCGTCACTACCCTCATCCAAGCGCAGAGCGCTCCTGCAGAGATGGTCGCACGGTGGAGTAAGCGGGTCCTGGTGGAGCTGAGGGGATTCGAACCCCTGACCCCCTCCATGCCATGGAGGTGCGCTACCAACTGCGCTACAGCCCCGCCGCCCGGCTCGCACCGGGCAACCCGTGAATCCTACCCAACGTCCTCGCCCGACGCGAAATCGTGGGCTGGCACGCCTTCGTTGTAGGCCGCGACCCGCAATCGACCGCCGAACTCGGCCTCCTGCAGGGTCGTCCAGGTGCAGTTGCCCATCGTCGCGAACGCCGTATCCGCACTCTGCGGGAGCCCGACAACCTCCAGCATCGCTGCTCGCAGGCACGCCCCGTGCGTGACGGCGACGCCCAACTCGCCAGGCCCCAGCGCAGCCAGATAACCCCGCAGGGCCGGCACCATCCTGGCCAGCACATCCGCGGTGGACTCAGCCCCCGGAACCAGGCAGGTCTCGTCCTCGGCCAGCCACGCGGCATACTCGCGCGGGAAGCCAGCCGCGAACTGCACGCGGGTGAGCCCGGACCGCTGTCCCACGCAGTATTCCCGCAGCCGCGCGTCCGGCTGCGCGGACAGGCCCGTCAGCGCCCCCACGTATGCCGCGGTCTCGCTGGCCCGCAGCAGGTCGGAGGTCCACAGACGGCTGGGCCGCAAGGCCGCCACGAACGGCGCCATCGACCGGGCCTGTGCGTGACCGACCTCGTCGAGGGGGATGTCGGTGTGACCCTGGGCGCGCTTGTCGAGGTTCCAGGCAGTCCGGCCGTGGCGGACGAGTACGAGCCTGCGGGTGTCCCCGGCGGGGAACCCGCTCATCCGGGTGGGCACGCTACTGGTGGTCCCGCCCGCTGGTCGCCGCCAACGCACCCGCTGCATCCGCTGCATCGGCTGCATCCAACGCGCCCGCTGCACCCGCCGCGCCTACATCGTCCAGCTGCCCCACCCCAAGCTCGAGCGTCGGGCAGTCCCGCCACAGTCGCTCGAGCTGGTAAAAGGCCCGCTCCTCCTGGTGCTGAACGTGCACGACGATGTCGCCGAAGTCGATGAGCACCCAGCGGTCGTCCCGACCGCCTTCACGGCGCAGCGGTTTGCTCCCGGCCAGGCGCACGCGTTCCTCGATCTCATCGACGATCGCGCCGATCTGGCGTTCGTTGGTCGCCGAGGCGATGACGAAGATGTCGGTAAGGGCCAACTGGCTGGACACGTCGATGGCGATGACGTTTTCGGCCTTCTTTTCGGCGGCCCCGGCAGCGGCGGCGCGGGCGAGGTCGATGGCGTGGGGCGTGGCAGTCACTGGTTCCTTGGGTGCTCGTGGGCAGGTGCGTCGTCGGCGGGCTGGTAGAGGAGGTGCTTCGCGATGTATTGGACCACGCCGTCGGGCACGAGATACCAGACCGGCTCACCAAGCTCCACCCGTTCCCGGCAGTCGGTGGACGAGATCGCCATCGCCGGCACCTCGGTGAGGGTGATCCGGTCCGTCGGCAGGCCCTTGTCGCTGAGCACGTGTCCCGGCCGGGTCACCCCGACGAAGTGGGCGAGCGACCAGAGCTCGTCGACGTCCTTCCAGGTGAGGATCTGGGCGAGGGCGTCGGCCCCGGTAATGAAGAACAGCTCTGCGTCAGGGCGCTGAGCGTGCAGGTCGCGCAGGGTGTCGATCGTGTAGGTCGGCCCGTCCCGGTCGATGTCGACCCGGCTGACGGTGAACCGCGGGTTGGAGGCAGTCGCGATGACCGTCATCAGATAGCGATGTTCGGCTGGCGAAACGCCGGTCCCATCCTTTTGCCAAGGCTGGCCCGTCGGCACGAAGATAACCTCATCGAGGCCCAGCAGCGCTTGGACCTCGCTGGCGGCGACCAGGTGACCGTGGTGGACGGGATCAAAGGTCCCGCCCATGACGCCGATCCGCAGGGTCAGTGGTGGGCCCCGCTGCCTTTGGCATGCTTGTCGCGGACCTTGTAGGCAGTTCCCCGGAAGGACCACAGCAGGGCCAACAACAGCACGAAGAGCACCATGGCGATGACGCCGTACATCGCGGCCGGCATCGGCAACTGGCGGTGGGCCTCGCCCTCCGCATGAATAAGGGCAGGAAGCACGCTGGCGGACATGGGCACATGCTAGCGGGTGTACCCCCCGGCGGTGCGCCCGGCCCGTACCCTAGGCACCATGTCCACCGGCGCGAAGTCCGAAGCCCTCGAACTGTCGGTGGTCATCCCCATGTACAACGAGCAGGAGGTGCTGCCCCTGCTCGCTGAACGCCTCCGGCCGGTGCTGGATGCGCTGACCGAGCGCTACGAAGTGGCCTGTGTCGACGACGGGAGCCGCGACCTCACCCCGGCCTTGCTGCACAAGCTCGCCCGGGAGTGGCCCCAGGTCCGCATCATCCGGCTGCGGGCCAACGCAGGGCACCAAGCGGCCATCTCGGCAGGGCTGGCTCGGGCACGCGGCGACTACGTCGTCACCATCGACGCCGACCTGCAGGACCCGCCCGAGGTCATCGCCGAGATGCTGCAGACCGCCCGCCGGGAGGGGGTCGACGTCGTCTATGGGGTGCGCTCGGACCGCTCGACCGACTCGGTGTTCAAGCGAACGACCGCCCGGATGTTCTACTCGCTCATCCGCCGCATCTCCGGCACGACCGCACAGTCCGACGCGGGTGACTTCCGGCTGATGTCCCGGGCGACAGTCGAGGCCGTCAACAGCTTGCCCGACAGCAACCGAGTGCTGCGCTTCGTCGTGCCGGCGCTGGGCTTCCCCTCGGCCAGCGTCGCCTACCGGCGTGATGAGCGCGCTGCCGGGACCTCGAAGTATCCGTTCCTGAAGATGCTCAAGCTCTCGGTCGATTCGGTGACCGGCTTCTCGCTCTTCCCGCTGCGGCTGGCCACCTACCTGGGGCTCATCGGTGGCGCGCTGATGCTCATCGCCGCAATCGTCCTGGTCGTCGCCTCGCGGACCCCGGGCACGACCATACCCGGTTGGACCTCGACCGTCGTCATCGTCGCCGGCGTAGGGGCGGTGCAGCTGTTCTGTCTGGGATTGCTCGGTGAGTACGTCGGGCGGATGTATACCCAGTTGCAGGGGCGACCGGCATACTTCGTCGCCTCCGACTCCCTGACCGACGCGACCTCGCACCCGATGTCAGGAGGATGAGAGCACGGGGTCGATCCGGAACACCGGGTAGCGGTCGGAAGCGGCCGCCAACTCCAGGTCCGTGCTGGCTGACGTGACGTCCATGTGAACCCGACCTGATCGGGCGAGGCGTAGATAGCGGCGCAGCACCCGGGCCGCCTCCTCCCCGCCGGTCCGTGCCAGGTGCACCGAGCGGCGGCGCCCGCGCACCAGCACGGCCTTTCCGTCGGCGGCCTCGACATTGCGGACCCAGTTGACCTTCGGCCCGAGCATCGAGACGACGTAATGCGAACCCGCCACCTTGAGGACGACGATCGGCAGTTGGATCGGCTGCCCGCTTCGGCGTCCGGTGACTTCCAGGACCGCGCTGAACGGGACCAGGCCAAGGCGCGCGACGGGCATCAGGCGACGCTGGATCGACTTGGCCCGCTCGTTAGGGCGTCCGCCGCGGTATAGCTCACGCAACTCGTCCGGTTTCACCGTCGGTCCCCTGTCTGTCGATCCGTTGTATCGCGTCGCCGCGACTGCGCTCGGTCAGCTGCGCACCTGACCGTCGCCGTCGACGATCCACTTGGTCGTCGTCAACTCCGGCAGCGCCATCGGTCCTCGGGCGTGCAGCTTCTGGGTGGAGATGCCGATCTCAGCGCCCATCCCGAACTGACCGCCGTCGGTGAACCGGCTGGAGGCGTTGACCATAACGACCGCCGCGTCGACCTCGGCAACGAATCGCCTTGCCGCCGAACGACTTTCGGTGACGATCACCTCGGTGTGCATCGACCCGTTGACCCGGATGTGGTCCAGGGCGGCGTCCAGGTCAGGGACGGTGCGGACGTTCATCTCCAGTCGGTGCCATTCCGTCGCGTAGTCCGCGTCGGTCGCCAGCTCGTATGCCGCCCCCGCCGCCTCCGCGTGTCGGCTCACCTCGGGCGCCACGTGCAGGACCACGCCGGCGCCGGCGAGCGCGGCAAGGGCCTTGGGCAGGAAGTCCTCGGCCACGGCCTCGTGAACCAGGAGCGACTCGGCGGCGTTGCAGACGCTCGGCCGGTGGGTCTTGGAGTTCATCACCAGGGTGAGCGCCTTGTCGAGATCGGCAGCCATGTCGATGTAGACGTGGTTGACCCCGATGCCGGTCTCGATGACCGGGACCGTCGACTCCATGACGACCGTGCGGATGAGGTCGGCCCCGCCGCGCGGGATGACCAGGTCGACCAGGCCGCGGGCCGTCATCAACGCCCGGGCGGCGTCGTGCCCACCCTCGTCGAGCAGGACGACCGCGTCGGCGGGCAGCCCTCGAGCCGCCAGGGCAGCCCGCACGACGCCAACCAGGGCCCGGTTGCTCGCGCCCGCCGCCGACCCGCCGCGCAGGACGACCGCGTTGCCGGACTTGAGCCCGAGAGCCGCCGCATCGACGGTGACGTTGGGCCGGGCTTCATAGATCATCCCCACGACCCCCATCGGCACCCGGACCTGACGGATCTGCAGCCCATTGGGCAGGGTCGACCCGCGCACGACCTCGCCGACCGGGTCGGGCAGCGCGGCCACCTCACGGACCGCCTGCGCGATGCCGGTGATCCGCGCCTCATCGAGCATGAGCCGGTCGAGCAGCCCCTCGGGCATGCCGCGCTCGCGACCGCGGGTCAGGTCTTCGGCGTTGGCGGCCACGACGAGCGGGATCGCCGCATCGAGGGCGTCGGCGATGGCGTGCAGCGCGGCATCCTTGTCGGCCCGCGACAGCAGGGCCAGGCGCCGTGACGCGGTCTTGGCGCGCCCGGCCAATTCGGCGACGAGGGCGACGATGGCGGGGTCCGGCGCGGTGCGGTCAACCATGTCCCCAAGGGTATGCCGCCACACGGGCACCCGCGTCGACGTCCGCGTTGGGTGGCGCAGCCACTGAGGCCACGGCGCTCACGGTGGACGGCCGGCGAGCGTTGTCAGGGGTATGGCCCACACTGTCTCGGTGACCACGTCGGCGACCGCACGGCATACCCCCGACTCGGTGCGCGCACCCCGCGTGGCCTGGCAGGCGAAGTTTGCCGTGCTCGTGCTCATCTGGGGGTCGAGCTTCCTGTTCATGAAGGTCGGGCTTGAGGCGATGACGCCCGTCCAGATCGCGACGCTGCGGGTGCTGACCGGCACGGCGGTCGTCCTCGGTCTGCTGGCCCTGACCGGGGGACGGCTGCCGCGCGGCTGGCGGGTCTGGCGTCACATGATCGTCTTCGGGTTCTTCCTGTCGGCGTTCCCGTTCACCCTGTTCGCGATGTCCGAGACCCGGGTGTCCTCGGCGCTGGCCGGGATCGGCAACTCGACGACCCCGATCGCCACCGTACTGGCCGGGCTGGTCTTGCTGCCGCACGAGCGGCCGTCGACACGCAAACTCGTCGCGGTTGCAGTCGGGTTCCTCGGGGTCGTGCTCATCGCCCAACCGTGGACGGTGGCCGAGCGGCCTGACCTGCTCGGCTTCGGAATGGCGGTCGCGGGCGGCGCGTCCTACGGGGTGGGCTGGACCTACTACCGCCGGTTCCTCTCGGGGGCCGACCTCGGCGGCTTGTCGCAACCGGCCGCGGTGCTGCTCGTCGGCAGTGGCTTCCTGATCCCTACCTCGCTGGTGGCGTGGTGGCTCGACCGCGGCCACCTCGCGACCCCGTGGGCCACACACGGGGCGGCGGGCGGCATCCGGGCGTGGGTGCCGTTGCTCGCAGTCCTGGCGCTCGGGGCGCTCGGGACCGGGCTGGCGTTCATGTTCCAATACGACGTCGTGCGTGCGGCCGGACCGGTGGTCGGGTCGACGATCACCTACCTCATTCCGGTGGTGTCGGTGCTGCTCGGGACGCTCGTGCTCGGCGAGCATCTCTCCTGGGCGGCCGTCGCCGGATTCAGCGTCGTCCTGGCCGCCGCGCTGACGATCAACAGCCCTGATCGCAGGACCCGCGTGTCGGGTGCGGCGGCTTAGACCTACAGGACGACGAGGGCGTCCCGGTGGATGACCTCGCGTTGGTATTCGGGACCGAGCTCACGGGCCAGGTCGCGGGTCGAGCGGCCCAAGAGAGCCGGCAGCTCGTCGGACCCGTAGTTGACGATCCCGCGCGCCATAGCCCGCCCCTGCAGGTCGCAGACGTCCACGGGGTCCCCGCCGACGAAGCTGCCTTCGACGCCCACAATGCCCGCCGGCAGCAGAGACTTGCGGCGGGTGACGACCGCGTGGACCGCCCCGTCATCGAGGACGAGCCGCCCGTGCGGCGCGGTCGCGTGGGCCAGCCAGAGCAGCCGCGACGGCGGGCGGCGACTGCCGGGCAGAAAGACGGTCCCGACATCCTTTCCGCGGAGCGCGTCGGACACCCGGTCGGTCGCCGTGAGCAGGGTCGGTATGCCGGCCGCATTGGCGATCGCGGCCGCCTCCACTTTGGTGGTCATGCCGCCAGTGCCGATCTGCGTCCCGGCACCCGCCACGACGACGTCCTGCAGGTCATGCGCCCCACGAACGATCGGGATCCGTTGCGCCCCAGGCCGACTGGGCGGCCCGTCGTAGAGCGCATCGACATCCGAGAGCAGCACGAGGGCGTCGGCCTGGATGAGCAACGCGACAAGGGCCGCGAGCCGGTCGTTGTCACCGAAGCGGATCTCGTGGGTGGCCACCGTGTCGTTCTCGTTGACCACGGGCAACACCCGCAGGTCCAGCAGCCGCTCCAGGGTGCGCCGCGCGTTGAGGTAGTGGGTCCGCCGGGTCACGTCATCGATCGTGAGCAGGACCTGCCCGACCGTGATCGCGTAGGTGCCGAACGCCTGCTGGTATGCCGCGATGAGCGCTCCCTGACCGACGCTCGCCGCCGCCTGCTGGGTCGCCAGGTCCTTCGGGCGCTTGGCCAAACGCAGCGGCCCCATCCCGGCTGCGATGGCGCCAGAGGAGACCAGGACGAGCTGGGTGTCGCGCAGGTGCCGGGCGGCCAGCGCCTCGACGAGAGCGTCGAGACGGCTCGGGTCCAAGCCCCCGCGGGGCGTGGTGAGCGAGCTGGACCCGACCTTGACCACGAGGCGACGGGCCCGGGCAACGGCGGTTCGGGGCACGGCATACCAGTCTAGGCGGCGGGCACTTTCACAACAGAATGCCGCCCACGAGGCCGACAAAGGCGAGTCCCACACTGGCCACGTACAGCCGCAGGGTGTCCCGGTAGTAGAGCCCAGGGTCTCGGGCGCCCAGATCCGCCCGCAGAATCCGAAACAGGGTGAGGAGCATCCCGGCCACTGACAGCACCACGGTCGCGAGGATGAACCCGTCGGCGAAATCCTCGATCGCTTCCCCGGTTCGGATCCCCCAACCCGCAAGGAAATTGAGCAAGAATCCGAGCAGGATCCCCATCGAGGTGACCATGGGTTGGCGGTAGTCCTTGAGCTCCCCGTGCATCGGATGATGGTAATGCGCGCTGGCTCGTGGACCGACACACTCGGATGCGCGAAGCGCACGCCGACCGAGCCGACCTTGCCGACCCGCTTGCGCGCAGGCGCTTGACCAGTGGCTCGCTGCCGACTGGCCGTGGACGCGAATCGACCGCTGCGGCCGGTGACTTCGATGACCGCCGGCGCGGGCAGCCGGTATGCCGCGCGCCGACCTGGATTGCTCGATGCCGCGGTTGCACCCGGGCTTAGGCTGCGCTCATGACGATCTGGGACGACATCGCCGCGGAACGGCGGGGCATTGCCGACGTGCTCGACGGCCTCACCGAGGCCCAGTGGCAGACCCCCAGCCTGTGCGGCGCGTGGACGGTGCGAGAGCTGGCCGGGCACCTTGTCGTCCCATTCAAGGTCTCAGTGCCGGTCTTCGGGCTGGCCATGGTGAAGGCTCGCGGCAGCTTCCATCGGGCCAATAACTCCCTGGCCAAGTCCCAGGGCCGCCGCCCGACGGCCGATCTCGTCGCCGACCTGCGCGCCAACGCCGAGAGCCACTTCACGCCGCCCGGCCAGGGGCCACTGGCACCGCTCACCGACAACCTGGTCCACGGTCAGGATCTGCGAATCCCGCTGGGCATCAACGATCCCCGCGACCCCGACGTTTGGCGTCAGTCCCTCGACTTCCTCGTGTCACCGGCTGCCCGGGCCGGGTTCAGCAGCCGCGGCACCCCTCCTGTCGAGCTGGTCGCGACCGACCTCGACTGGCATCACGGCCAGGGGCAACAGGTGAGCGGGCCGGCATACGCGATCGGTCTGGCCATCACCGGGCGTCCGGCCGCGCTGGACCGTTTGGCCGGCCCCGGGCACGACGAGCTGACCGCCTGGATGGGCTGAGGCTCCCCGCGCACCCGCTCAGGCGGGCCGACGGCGCAGCGCCAGCACCGGGATGGTCCGGGTGGTGTTGCGTTGGTATTCGGCGAAGGTCGGGATGACGGTGAACTTGGCCCAGGCGGCGTCACGCTCCGCCCCCGTCAACTCCTCCACCCATACGGGCACGACTCCGTCCGGGGTCTCGATCTCGACGTCCGGGTGGGCCAGGAGGTTGTGATACCAGGCCGGGTTGTCCGGGGCGCCGGCCTTGGAGGCAGCGATGAGCCAGGTGTCCTCGCCATCGCGGCGACCCATCAGCGGGCTGATCCGCTCGATGCCCGATTTGGCTCCCCGGTGGTGGACGAGGATGAGCGAACGCCCGAACTGTGGCACCACACCCCCGTTGGCCCGGAACGTGTCGATGATCTGCTGGTTCCAGTCTGCGTGACCGCCGCTCATTCCGACTCTCCTTCGGTGGGTGCACCCATGATCGGGGCCGTCTCGGCCGTCTCGGCCGTCTCGCCCGCCTCGGCCGCGGTCGCCCAGTGCCCGGCCCGCCGTTCGGCGTCGAGCTCCGCCTGAGTCTGGGCGCGGGCGGCATACCGGTCGCGCATCCGCTCACGCTTCTCCTCGCGGGAGGGCCGCGAGTGGTCCTCCAGGCGCAGGTCGGTGCCGCGCGGTCCGGCGAGCAACTCGGCGCCGGAGGACAGCGTCGGCTGCCAGTCGAAGACCACGGCGTTGTCGGCGCCGCCGATGAGCACCGTGTCGCCGGCGACCGCGCCCGCCTTGTAGAGCGCGTCCTCGACCCCGAGCCGCTGCAGCCGGTCGGCGAGGTAGCCCACCGCCTCGTCGTTGGAGAAGTCGGTCTGGCGGACCCACCGGGTCGGCCGCTCCCCGACCACCCGGTATGCCGTCTCGCCCTCGGGCGTGCGTTCCTTGCGGATCGAAAACCCAGAGTCGTCAACCGGCTTGGGACGCAACACGATTCGCGGTCGAATGATCGCTTCCACCGAGTCGCGAGCAGCCCGCACGTGCCGGGCGAGCGAGAACGACAGCTCCTTGAGCCCGGTGCGCGCCACCGCCGAGACGATGTGGACCTCGAGCCCGCGGGCCTCCAGGTCCGGACGCACTAGCTCGGCCAGCTCACGAGCCTCAGGGACATCAGCCTTGTTGAGCACGATGACCCGGGTGCGATCGGCCAGTGGCCTGCCGCCCAGGGCGGCGTCGGGCGCATAGAGCGCCAGCTCGCGTTCGATGACATCCAGGTCGGTCAGCGGGTCGCGGCCCGGCTCCAGCGTGGCGCAGTCGATCACGTGGACCAGCACCGAGCAGCGCTCGATGTGCCGCAGGAACTCCAGCCCTAGGCCCTTGCCCTCGTGCGCGCCCGGAATGAGGCCAGGCACATCGGCGATGGTGAAGCGTTCCTGCCCGGCCGTGACGACCCCGAGATTGGGGACGAGCGTCGTGAACGGGTAGTCGGCGATCTTGGGGCGGGCCGCAGACAACACCGAGACCAGCGAAGACTTCCCCGCCGAGGGGAATCCGATCAGACCGACGTCGGCGAGCGTCTTGAGCTCCAGGACGATGTCGGCGCTATCGCCCGGCTCGCCCAGCAGCGCGAAGCCCGGAGCCTTGCGGCGCGGCGACGCGAGGGCCTTGTTCCCCAGGCCCCCGCGACCCCCACGGGCCACGACGTGTTCGGTTCCCATGCCAAGCAGGTCGGCCACGACGTCCCCGTCCAGGCCCTTGACGACGGTGCCCTCCGGCACCGGCAGGATCAGGTCGTCGCCGTCGGCGCCGTTGCGCTCGTCGCCGCCTCCGGGCTTGCCGGCCGACGCGCGGCGGTGGGGACTGCGGTGGTAGTCCAGCAGTGTGGTCGCCTGCGGGTCCACCCGCAGGATGACCGAACCGCCCCGTCCGCCGTTGCCCCCGTCGGGCCCACCGAGCGGCTTGAACTTCTCCCGCCGAATCGAGGCCACGCCGTGCCCACCGTCCCCGGCGAACACGTGCAGGACCGCGCGGTCGACGAACTCCGTCGCCATCGGGGGCCTCCTCCGTTCGCTCGGTTGTGGGCTCGGCTGTGCTGGGTGGTGGGCGCTGCTGTGATGGTATGCCGCGCGGCATACCGGGTCGTGCGGGTTCAGCGGGTGGACCTGGGTGAGGCAACGCGCGAGGGGCGGGCCGAGAACCGGCCCGCCCCTCGGTGCGTCTGGGGACTACGAGGCGTCGGCGGTCTCGACGGCCTCGATGTTGACGGTCTTGCGGCCGCGCTTGGTGCCGAACTTCACCGCGCCCGCGACGAGCGCGAACAGCGTGTCGTCGCCGCCACGGCCGACGCCGTCACCGGGGTGGAAGTGCGTGCCGCGCTGCCGGACGATGATCTCGCCCGCGTTGACCAGTTGGCCGCCGAAGCGCTTGACGCCGAGTCGCTGTGCGTTCGAGTCGCGACCGTTGCGGGTCGAGGACGCACCCTTCTTGTGTGCCATGTCAGTGCCTTCTCTCTGCCGCTCAGGCCTTGATACCGGTGATCTTGACCTGGGTCAGCGGCTGACGGTGGCCCTGACGCTTGCGGTAGCCGGTCTTGTTCTTGTGCTTGAGGATGATGATCTTGGGGCCCTTGGCCGGCTTGACGACCTCGGCCGAGACCGTGACCTTGGCCAGCTTGGCCGCATCGGTGGTCACCGCGTCGCCGTCGACGAGCATGAGCACAGGAAGGGTGAGCGTCGCGCCCGCCGCTCCGTCGGCCACCTTGTCGATGAGCAACACATCGCCCACGGCGACCTTTTCCTGGCGCCCGCCAGCGCGAACAATCGCGTACACGTCGAAACTCACTTCCATTTCACAAGGGCACGCGCTCTCGGGAACCGTCACGTAGCCGCCTGCGGGGACGCAGGGGCACAGATCGGTGGGCGCACCAAGGATCTACTCTACCGGCCCGCGGGAGCCCGACCAAACCGTCTGTTGACAGTGCCTTTCGGCTGGTCGGCTGTTCGGCTCAGCGGGTGCGCCGGTGGTTGGTCAGCCGTCCTGCCCCAGGCGCGGTGGGCCGGCAGGCGAGGAGGCCCGCCCCCCGCGGCCACGTCGCCGACCGCGGCTGCCGCGGCGCGAACCCGCGTATGCCGCGCGTCCAGCGGCCGCAGGCGCCGCGGCGGTCTCTTCTGGGCCCGCCTCCGGAGCCGGGGGGTCCTGGTCCGCTTCGTCCGGTGCGCCACCGTCCATCGGGTCTGCGTTGTCGGCGTCGGCGGCAGCCACGGCGGCTGGGTCACCCTCGGCGATGGTGTCGGCGCTGGCCCGGCCATCATCGGTACCGGCGTCACCGTGATAACCCGCGACGCTGGCATCCACCCTGCTGTCGCTGTCTGGGCCGACGCCGTCGTCGGCGACCGCGGCTGGGGTCCCGCCGAGGTCGAGCTCCGATTCATGGCCGTCAACGTCGTCAGCGGTCAGGTCGGTGGCCGAGCTCTTGACCGCCGCAGCATGTGCAGCCGCGGCAATTTGGGCCGGCGTGGGACCGCCCGGAGCCGGGACGGGCAGGGTGGCCACCTGAATCGGGGCGTGCTCGGACGGCATACCGGAACGACCTCGCCGGGCCCGGGATCGAGGTGCGATCGAAGAACCGGCCGACCCGGCCGACCCGGCCGACCCGGGGTCGGCGTCGACTGTCGCCGAGCCGCCCTTGTCAACCGGCTCGCTGTGGATGAGATAGCCGCGGCCGTTGCAGTGATCGCAGGTCTCGGAGAAGACCTCAATGAGCCCCGAGCCGACTCGCTTGCGGGTCATCTGGACCAGGCCGAGCGAGGTCACCTCGGCCACCTGGTGCTTGGTGCGGTCGCGACCGAGGCACTCCAACAGCCGACGCACGACCAGGTCACGGTTGGATTCCAGGACCATGTCGATGAAGTCGATGACGATGATCCCGCCGATGTCCCGAAGCCGCAGTTGGCGGACGATCTCCTCGGCGGCCTCGATGTTGTTGCGGGTCACCGTCTCCTCGAGATTGCCGCCAGCGCCAACAAACTTGCCGGTGTTGACGTCGATCACCGTCATCGCCTCGGTCCGGTCGATGACCAGCGACCCACCCGAGGGCAGCCAAACCTTTCGGTCCATCGCCTTGGCCAGTTGTTCGTCGATGCGGTGGTGGCTGAACACGTCGCGCTCGCCGGTCCACTTGGACAACCGACTGGCCAGGTCCGGGGCGACCGAGCTGACGTAGTCGTTGATCTGCGACCAGGCGGCGTCGCCGGAGACCACCATCGCCGTGAAGTCTTCGTTGAAGACGTCCCGGATGACTCGGACAGTGAGGTCGGGCTCGCCATGCAAGAGCATCGGGGCGCTGCCCTTGCCCTTCTTGCCACTCGTCACACCCTCGGCCTTGGTGTTGATCTGCTCCCAGATCGCGGTGAGCCGCTCGACGTCCGCGCGCAGTTCCTCCTCGGTGGCCCCCTCGGCAGCGGTGCGCACGATCACACCTGCCGACTCCGGCACCACGTCACGCAGGATCCGCTTGAGCCGGGCCCGCTCGGTGTCGGGCAGTTTGCGTGAGATCCCCGTCATCGAGCTGTCGGGCACGTAGACCAGGTAGCGGCCCGGCAGGGAGACCTGCGAGGTGAGCCGGGCCCCCTTGTGGCCGATGGGGTCTTTGGTGACTTGGACAAGGACAGGCTGGCCGGACTCGAGGGCGTTCTCGATCCGTTTGGGGGCACCGGCCTCCATGCCAGCCGCATCCCAGTTGACCTCACCGGCATACAGGACGGCGTTGCGTCCGCGCCCGATGTCGACGAAGGCCGCCTCCATCGAGGGCAGCACGTTTTGGACCTTGCCAAGGTAGATGTTCCCGGCCATCGAGGCGTTGGTCTCCCGGGACACGTAATGCTCCACGAGCACACCGTCCTCGAGCACCCCGATCTGGGTGCGTCCCTGCGCGTTGCGCACGACCATCACGCGCTCGACGCTCTCGCGGCGGGCCAGGAATTCGGCCTCCGTGATGACCTGACGGCGTCGGCCTGCCTCGCGACCCTCGCGGCGGCGTTGCTTCTTGGCCTCCAGCCGGGTCGAGCCCCTAACGCCCACGACCTCGTCGCGGACTGCCCGGGCTTCACGGACCCGGGTCACCACCCCAGGGGCATCCTCGACTTCACCGGCGCTCGACCCACGGCGACGCCTCCGAGTGCGGCGTCGGGTTGCCCCATCGCTGCGGATCTCGCCGGCCGGGTCGCCCTCTGCGTCGTCGTCAGCCCCCTCGGGGGCGGCCTCGTCGGGGTCGTCGGGTTGGTCGCCCGCGCTGGCATCGTCCGCTGGTCCAGCAGGGCCGGTTTCGACGACTCGCCCTCGGCGACCTTTCCCGCCGCGCCGGCGCCGGCGCCGGGCGGCCGGGCTGGCCGCGTCGTCACCGGATTCGAGCGCGTCGAGGTCGTCAGAGGGATCCTCCGTGACAGGGTCGACGACCTCGTCGAGGTC
>JBGAQN010000005.1:0-6823 GCA_044220725.1 Dermatophilaceae bacterium | reverse complement strand
GGTCCAGCTCACTCGGCCCAAACCCCGTGTCGCCGCTCTCGGTGTCGGCTAGGGGAAGCGCGGGAGTTCCGCTCGGCCGAGTCGCGCGGCGCCGAGTCGTCGGAACGACGACGGGAGCCTGGAAGAGCAACCCAAAGCTCGGCACGACGGGCGCCTGGTATGCCGCCTCGCCCCCCTCGCCCCCCTCGCCCGCCTCGGGCTCTTCGGTCGCCTCGGGCCCTTCGGTCTCCTCGGGCTCTTCGACCGGCTCACTCGGAGCGCCCTCATCGATGACGGCGAGGTCCTCATCAGCCGGCTCGACGGGTGTGGGGACGACCGTCACGGCAGGGGCGGCCGCGGTGGTCTTGCGGGCGGCCCGCTTGCGGGGGGTCCGTCCGGCCGACGGCTCGGAGGGATCGAGGTTCGCTGCTGCGGGCGCTTGCGTCGTCGCAACGTCCCGCGCCTCGACGGCCTCGTCGGCCGAGCCTTCGGGAGCGGCTGTCGGAGCCGTGGCCCGGCGCGCGGCACGCTTGCGCGGTGCCGGGCTTTTGGCTTCTACCGGCTTCGCCTCGACATCCGTGGCGCCGACCGGTGGGTCAACCGGCCTGGGCTCGTCGGCCGTGGGTGCCTGGGCGGGTGCGGCCGCCTTGCGTGTGCGCCGGGCGGTCGGCCGCTGCGCCGCAACAGAGCGTGGCTCGGTGGCAGGCGGCGGCTCGACCGGAGCCGAGTCGACCGATGCTTGAATCTCGGCCGCCACCTGCGTGGATGCCCCTGACGTGGACGATTCGTCGGGAGCAGCGGCTTTGGCTCGGCTGCGGCGTGCCCGGGTGGGTGCCTTGGTGGGGTCCGACGCGGTTGTGCCCGACGCCCCTGACCTCTGCGACGGGGTCTGGACCGTGCCTTCGCGACCGTCGGTGGCGTCTGTCCGGTTCTCGGTGGATGCCATGCGGCGTCCTCTCGTCACCCACTCGGCAACGCCCACACCGTCAAGGCCGTCGGGCCTCACGTCACCGCGTGGCGCGGTGTGCGTCGTCACCGCCGCGGGGGTGCGGCAGGACGGAAGTCGTTTCTGCTACGCCAGGCCGGTTCGCGCGGGATGCGCGGCACCGGTCAGACGCCAACGCCACTCTCGTCGGCGGCCAACGGATCGGCCACCCTCGCGCTGCCATCCTGCAGAGGGCCTTGGGCCAGCCGGATCACCAGGGGTGGTATCGGCGGCTCCAGACCGGCAACTACACGCAACGCGGTCAGAACGTCGTCGGGGCGAACGGCCGGTGTGGTGTGCCGTACGACCATGTGGAGTATCGCACACTCTCCCGGCACGACGCCCGCCAGGATCGGCGTTCGGGAAGCCGTGTCGACCTCGGCGTGCACGACCGCACCCCGCGCGTCGAAGCTCCGCAAACCGGCCTTGAGCATTCGGGTGACCTCGACGTCAGTCTCTGCAAGGAAACGGTCGGTGGCCTCCCGGAGGGACGTCACCGGCATACCACGCAGCGCGATGACCCACTCGCTGGCCTCGAGACGGTCCGCGAGCGCCCCCGGCGCCGCTTCGACGACCTCGATGACGTCCAGCCCGTCCGGCAGCGCTGAATCCAAAGCCGCGCGAACCGCCTCTGGGTTCAGGCGCTGGGTGACCGAAATCTCGACGTACTCAGCTTCGCTGGCGGTCCCGGTGGCCGCGGCGTTGGCGTAGGAGATCTTCGGGTGGGGGTGGAACCCGGCCGAGAACGCCATAGGTACGTCCGCCCGGCGCAGCGCCCGCTCCAACGCTCGCTGGAAATCCCGCGTCGAGGAGAACCGCAACCGTCCACGCTTCGCGTAACGGATCCGCAACTTCTGCACCGCTGGCGTCGGAGGCGGCCCCTCCGGTTCCCGCTGTCGCATGCCCACGACGCACAAGGTTATGCCGCTCCGGCGGGTCCGCCGGTCAGCCGTCGCCGCTGCCAGCCTGCTCAGCTGCTTTCGCGGCCCGCTTGGCCGCCTTGCGGGCCAGTTCCTGCCGATAAAGCTCGGCCGCCTCGTCAAGCGTGGGGGCCGCTCCCCCGACCCGCTTGGGCACGAACACCTGGTCCTCGGGCGGCATGGCCGGATAGACCTCCCACAGACCCTCGAGCATCGCCGCCATCGTCTCCTTGAGCCGGGCGGTGACCTCGTGCGTGTCGTCCTGCGGGCCGACGGTGATCGGCGCGCCGAGGTCGACATAGATCGGGGTGTTGCTGCGGCCCATCCGCTTGGGGTGGTCCTTGGTCCACACCCGTTGGGCCCCCCAGATGACGCACGGGATGATCGGGACATCGGCCTCCTGGGCCATCCGAGCCGCGCCGACCTTGAACTCCTTGAGCTCAAAGGCCCGCGAGATCGTCGCCTCGGGATAGACCCCGACGATCTCGCCGGAGCGCAGCGCCTCCACCGCTTTCCGGTATGCCGCGCCGCCGGCCGCCCGGTCGACGGGGATGTGCTTCATCCCCTTCATCAACGGCCCGGCGACCGGGTTGCGGAAGATCGACTCCTTGGCCATGAAACGCACGAACCGTCCGCGGGGGAGAACCGCGTTACCGGCATAGGTGAAATCGAGGTAGCCGGTGTGGTTGATCGCCAGCACCGCTCCCCCACGCCGCGGCACGTTCTGCGAGCCGGTCACGGTGAAGCGCAGCCCTTGAAGGGCGAAGAGGGTCTTGGCGATCCCGATGACCGGGAAGTAGACGTGGTCCACGCCCTCACTGTAGGTGGCTGGGCGGCATACCCGCTGGTAGGCCGCCCGCGCACCTCAGCCGCGCCGACCTAGCTTGGCCAGGACTCGGGCCTGGCGGTCGGCGTCGGGCGCTGTCTGAACTTCGGCGTGACAGATCCCGTCCATATAGAGCATCGGACCGAACGACGCGGCGGACGCCTCGATGCGGTCGAGCTCAGCGTCGGTGAATCGGGTGTCGGCTCCAGCCGCCCGGGCCAGGTCCCATCGGTGGACGAGCATGTCGAAGACGTAGAACCGGTCCATCGTCTCCCCGAGCGTGGTCGGGCCGAAGTATCCCTCATAGGCGATGCCGGAGATCTGCGGGTCGTCAAGCAGCTCGGCGACCCTCGTCGAGTGCTCTTCCCACGCGGCGACGGGGTCAGCGGGGATGTCCGGGGCGGGTGCCAGGGTGATGCCCCGTTCCGCGAGCAGGCCACGTTGGGTCATGAGCAGGTGGTCCAGGACGTCCATTGCGCTCCAGCCATCACATGGCGAGGGTGCCGACCAGTCGGCGATCGATGCGATGGTTTCGGTGAGCGGTGTCAGGGCCGCTCGATACGGTGACAGAGAAACAGTCGGCATGACGACCAGGGTGAGGGGTCCGGCACTGAGCGGTCTTGAAGATTCGCGACATCCTGGCGCTGCGAACGGCCAGGACCACCCGGTCGCCAAGGCGCACCTGCGGGTGGCGGGCCGACCGACCCCGCCCGTTTTCCGCCACGAGCCGGCGAGCGATCTTGCCGACCGAGTCCGGCACATCTGGGTGCCGGTGTGGGACATCCCTGCCGACCAGGTGTGGGAGCAGCACGTTCTCAATTACCCGTGCTGTCAACTCGTTGTCGGCCACGACTACGCGCGGTTCTATGGCGTGGTCCGCGGGCTGTCTCAAGTGAGCCTCGCCGGACGCGGCTGGGTGGTCGGAGTGGCCCTGCAGCCCGGCGCTGGCTGGCTGGTCGCGGGGCAACCGGTGTCGCGCCTCACCGACACGTGGGTGGATCTCGACGGCCTCGGTATGCCGTGGGCGGCCCTCGTCGCGCCGATCCGGGCGGTGATGTCCCCCGACCCGGCCGAACCGTCTGCCCAACGGGCGGCCGCGGCAGTCATCGAGGATGCCATCCGGACCCGGGTCGTTCTGGACGATGAGGGCGCGCTCGTCAACGCCATCGTCGACGCGGTGGAAGGCGACCCCCAGTTGCTGCGGGTCGACCAGGTGGCGGCCCGGTTCGCCCTGACCGAGCGCTCGTTGCAGCGGATGATGGCCCGTCGGCTCGGGTTGACGCCGCGCTGGTTGGTGCAGCGCCGGCGCCTGCACGAAGCGGCCGACCGGCTGCGCAAGGGCGAGACCGACCTCGCTGGGCTCGCGGCATACCTGGGGTATGCCGACCAGGCGCACCTGAGTCGTGACTTCAAGGCGGTGACCGGCCAGACTCCGGCGACCTTCCGCGCGACGGCGACCCGAGAAGACCCGGCCACGCTTTCGGTGCCCGGCCGGAACGATCAATCCGGCCAGCAGGCTTGACTCGGCCAGGGATCAGTCGGCTAGCGGGAGATCCATCGAGTAATCGCCGTCGATGACCGTGCCGTGCCAGTGCCGCTTGGCGAAGAGCACCCGCATCCGGCCGTTGTCGAGGGAGACGTCCGCGTGCAGGCAGCGGCAGCCCTCGTCTCGACCCAGGTCGGTGATGAGGTCGACGAGGGCCGACCCGATCCCCCGTCCCTGCCAGGCGTCTTCGACGAGGAAGGCGACCTCGCCCGTGCCCGTGGCGTCCGGCAGGAGCAGGTTGCCGATCGCGACCAGGCGTCCATCAGCCCAGACGCCCACGGCTTCGCCCTGGCTCGTGTCGAAGATCCAACTCAACAGGTGTTCGATCTGGGCGCCGCCGCCGAAGTAACGCCACCGCAAGGTCGCCGCGGAACACCGCTCGTGCAATGCGCGAATGGCCGGTTCGTCGGCCGGGACGAGCAACCGCAGGAACAACTCGGTGCCCCGGGCGTCGTGGAGGGACACCGGTAGGCCGACCCGCCAATGGGTCGTGCCAGGAAAGACGGTCGCGCAAGTCGCCGTCGACATGGTGTGCGGCCTCCCTCCAGTTCGCGCTTCGAACCTAACCCGCGTGCGAGTGGCCGGAGGGGACCTGCGACCTGCGCCACCAGTGGGGCCGATCACACCCCGTGACGGCCCGAGCGGGCGGCGAACGGCAGAGGGAGACTGGGCGCGCGGCATACGGGAGCGAGGGACCCGGCCACGTCGAAACGAGTTCGTGAGCGCCTGCGCGCTTCTGAGAAGATGCCCCCCATGACCAGCACGCCGCACCCGTCCACCTCGATCCCCGACCGGCCCACGGTCGACGGCCTCGAGGAGAAGTGGGGCGCGGTATGGCAGGCCGAGGGGACCTACCGGTTCGACCGGGCGAAGGCGATCGCCGGGCCGCGCAGTGCCGTCTTCTCCATCGACACCCCTCCGCCGACGGCGTCGGGGAGCCTGCACATGGGTCACGTGTTCTCCTACACGCACACCGACTGCATGGCCCGCTACAAGCGGATGGCCGGGTTCGAGGTCTTCTACCCGATCGGGTGGGACGACAACGGACTGCCCACCGAGAAGCGCGTGCAGAACTACTACGGCGTGCGCGGCGACGCCTCGCTGCCCTACACGCCTGACTTCCGCCCGCCGCACCACGGTGACGTCGCCTCGATCCGCGCCGCCGACCAGGTGCCGATCAGCCGCCAGAACTTCATCGAGCTGTGTGACGAGTTGACGGTGCTCGACGAGGAGGCCTTCGAGGCCCTGTTCCGGCGGATGGGCTTCTCGCTGGACTGGACGATCTCCTACCGGACGATCGACGACCATTCCCGGGCGACGGCTCAGCAGGCCTTCCTGCGCAATCTCGCGCGTGGCGAGGCCTACACGTCCGAGGCGCCGGGGCTGTGGGATGTCACCTTCCAGACCGCGGTGGCCCAGGCTGAGCTTGAGGCGAAGGACTACCCCGGGCACTACCACCGGGTGGCCTTCCACCGGCCGGACGGGTCGCCCGTGCACATCGAGACGACCCGGCCCGAGCTCATCCCCGCGTGTGTGGCCCTCATCGCGCACCCGGACGACGAGCGCTACCAACCGCTGTTCGGTGCGACCGTGACCTCACCGTTGTTCGGCGTCGAGCTGCCGGTCCTGCCCCACCCGGCCGCCGAGCCCGACAAGGGCGCCGGCATCGCCATGTGCTGCACGTTCGGTGACCTCACCGACGTCATCTGGTGGCGCGAACTGCAGTTGCCCAACCGCTCGCTCATCACCCGCTCGGGTCGCCTGGACGCCGAGACCCCTTCGTGGTTGGCCGGGGACGGCGCCGCCCTGTATGCCGCGAAGCTCGCGGGCGCGACGGCATACGCCGCGCGGGAGGCGATCGTCGCGGCGCTGCGGGAGAGCGGCGACCTCGACGGCGAGCCCACGCCGACGATGCGCAAGGCGAACTTCTACGAGCGGGGTGAGAAGCCGCTGGAGATCGTGTCGTCGCGGCAGTGGTACATCCGCAACGGCGGCCGCGATGCCGACCTCAACGCGGCCCTCGTGGCGCGCGGCCGGGAGATGGCGTTCCACCCGGGGTTCATGCGCAGCCGCTACGAGAACTGGGTGCAGGGCCTCAACGGCGACTGGCTGATCTCGCGACAGCGCTTCTTCGGCGTGCCGATCCCGGTCTGGTACCGGCTCGACGCCCAAGGCGAGCCGGACTATGCGACGCCTCTTGTGCCCCGCGAGGACCAGCTGCCAGTCGACCCGGCCGCCGACGTGCCCGAGGGATTCACCGCCGAACAGCGCGGCATACCAGGCGGATTCGTGGGCGACCCCGACGTGATGGATACGTGGGCGACCTCGTCGTTGTCCCCGCAGATCGCGGCCGGCTGGCGCGGTGACCCAGAGCTGTTCGGGGCGGTCTTCCCGATGGACCTGCGTCCCCAGGCGCACGACATCATCCGCACCTGGCTGTTCGCGACGATCGTGCGAGCGCACCACGAGCATGGCTCGGTGCCGTGGACCAACGCGGCGATCTCGGGCTGGATCCTCGACCCCGACCGCAAGAAGATGAGCAAGTCCAAGGGCAACGTCGTGACGCC
>JBGAQN010000063.1:0-17544 GCA_044220725.1 Dermatophilaceae bacterium | reverse complement strand
GTCATGACCCTGCACCCCGCGGTCTTCCGCAACCACGATCCGGGGGCGCTCGCGGCATACGGGCCGGACACCGGGCACGACATCCCCCTGGCCGTCGAGTTCACTCGCGGTCTGCAGCCGCTGCTCGCGCGCTACGGCAACGCGGACGGGTTCCACCTCGTGCTGTTCACCCTGGACGAGACCGTGTTCTCGCGCGAGATCGCGCCGCTCGCGGGCTACTACCGCAGCGTGTATGCCGGTGTGCCCTGGTGGTTCATCGACGCGCCGGAGGCGATGCGCCGGTTCCGCGGTTCGGTGACGGAGACCGCCGGCTTCACGCGCACGTCCGGCTTCATCGACGACACCCGCGCCTTCTGCTCCATCCCGGCCCGACACGACATGTCGCGCCGGGTCGACTGCGGGGTCCTGGCCCAGCTCGTCGTCGAGCACCGGCTCGACGAGGAGGAAGCGCTGGACACCGCCGTCGCCCTGGTCGCCCACAACCCGAAGCAGGTGTTCAAGCTATGACCACGCCACCCTTGTCCATGCGCTCCGTGACGCGGGAGACCGCCGGGCGTCGGCTCAGCCGGGCCACCGACGGGCGCCCTGGCGCCCCGGTCCGGATCGTCCACCTCGGGCTGGGCAACTTCTTCCGCGCCCACCAGTGCTACTACACCGAGCACGCGCCCGATGCGGGCGACTGGGGCATCGCGGCCTTCACCGGGATGGGCGTCTGGCCGGCCGACGTGTTGGCCGAACAGGACAACCTCTACGTCCTCATGGTCAACGAGCCTGAGCAGCCGCGGCCGGAGATCATCTCCAGCCTGTCGGCGGTGCACCCATCGGACGATCACGAGAGTTGGCTGCGCTATCTCGCCTCACCGGAGGTCGTCATCGTCACGAGCACGGTGACGGAGGCGGGCTACCGGCGCAACGCGTCGGGCGGCCTCGACCTCAACGACGTCGAGGTGGCTGCGGATGTCGTTGCGCTGCAGGTAGATCCGCGTGCACGAGTGTCCACTGCGCCAGGGCGTTTCGTCGCCGGTCTGTTGGCGCGCCGAGCCGCCGGGGCGGGGCCACTCACCTTCGTCCCGTGCGACAACGTGCCGGACAACGGCGAGATGGCCCGTCGGGTGATCACCGATTTCGCCCGCGCCGTCGACCCGACCTTGGCCGACTGGATGGACGAGCACACGACATTCGTCACGACGATGGTCGACCGCATCACGCCCCGGGCCACCGACGCTGATCGCGCCGACCTCGTGGCCCGGACCGGCGTCGACGACCCGTCGCTCGTCGTCACCGAGCCGTATCTCGAGTGGGTGCTCGCCGGCCGGTTCATCGCCGGTCGCCCGGCGTGGGAGCAGGCGGGCGCCACCTTCGTCGACGACACGACACCCTTCGAGACGCGAAAGCTGTGGTTGCTCAACGGTTCCCACTCGCTCATGGCGTATGCCGCGTCCATCCGCGGACACGAGACCGTCGCCGAGGCGATCGCCGACCCGGTCGTCCGCGAGTGGGTGCTCCAGTGGTGGGACGACGCTCAGCGTCAGCTGAGCCTGCCTGCGGAGCACATCACGGCATACCGGGCGGCTCTGCTGGACCGCTATGCCAACCCGCGGATTCGGCACCTGCTGGCCCAGATTGCGGCTGACGGGTCGCAGAAGGTGCCGATCCGGATCGTGCCCGCGCTTCGTGCCGAGGTGGCCGCAGGGCGCATACCGACGGGGGCCCTGCGGGCCGTCGCGGCATGGGTGCTGCACCTGCGCGGAGAGGGAGCCCCGGTGACCGACGGCGCCGTGGCCGACCTGCAGGCGCAGGTGGCGGGCGACGTGTCGGCGGCGGTATCGGCAGTCCTCGCCTGGCTCGGGCTCGCCGACCTCAACCTCGACGAGCAGGTGCTTGCTCTGGCCCGCGAGCTCCTTGCACGGGGCTAACAACGTGGCAATACCTGGCAACTGCGTTGCCTGGCAACCGTTCATCCCTACCTTCGAAGACATCAGACTTCCGCACCACCCCGACACAGGAGATTCCCGATGAAGCGAATTCGATTGGCAGTTGCCGCGTCCATCGCGGTGGCCGCTCTCACTCTGTCCGCCTGTAGTAGTGGTGGCGGCGGAACCGCCGCCAGCGCTGGCGGCAAGCCCGGCCTCACCCTAGGCATCCTCCAGGAGCCCGCATCGTGGTCGCCGACCCAGGCCCACGTGGGGCACCTCCTCCAGCCCTACCAGGTCGTCTACGACACCCTGATTCTCCGCAAGCCCGACGGCACCTTCGCGCCGATGCTGGCGACCGAGTGGAAGTACACCGACTCGACCAACCTGGTCTTCCAGCTGAAGCTTCGCTCGGGGGTCACCTTCTCTGACGGCGAGAAGTTCAACGCGGCTGCGGTCAAGGCCAACTTCGAGGCGTTCGCCAAGGACACCGGCCGACAGAAGGCCCAGTTGGCCGCGGTCGACAAGGTCACGGCCGTCGACGACAGCACTGTCGAGGTCAAGCTCAAGGCGCAGGACCCGGCGCTCGAGTACTACCTGAGCCAGGCCGCGGGCTTGATGGCCTCGCCGAAGGCGCTCGGCACCGAGGACCTCAAGCGCAACCCGGTCGGCACCGGCCCCTACGTCATGGTCAAGGACCAGTCGGTCGTGGGGACGCAGTACGTCTTCACCGCGCGTCAGGGCTACTGGAACACCGACCTGCAGAAGTTCAGCAAGGTCACCCTCAAGATGCTTGCCGACACCACCGCACGAGTGAACGCCGTGACCTCCGGACAGGTGGACGCCGCGCTGCTCAACGCCGCGACGATGGCCCAGGCTGACGCGAAGAAGCTCGCCAAACTGAGTTACCCGACGGACTGGACCGGCCTGCTCATCTTCGACCGCGACGGCAAGATCGTTCCCGAGCTGAAGAACCCCAAGGTCCGGCAAGCGATGAACTACGCCTTCGACCGCACCTCACTGCTCAAGAGCCTGGCCGGCGGCCAGGGTGAGGTCACCAGCCAGGTCTTCGGCCCGGCCAGCGGCGCCTTCCTGCCCGAGTTGGAGAACCGCTACCCGTTCGACAAGGAGAAGGCCAAGGCCCTGCTCGCCGAAGCCGGCGTTGGCCCGTTCACCATCGAGATGCCCGTCCTGTCTGGTCAGAGCGACCGGGAGATGACCTTCGTCGCCCAGGCGCTCGGCGATATCGGCATCACCGTCAAGCAGACTGCCGTCCCGCTGGCCGACTACCAGGCCCTGCTCGGGCAGGGCAAGTTCGCCGTCGCATGGTTCAACCTCTTCCAAGGTGTGCCGTGGGTGGCCGTCAACCAGATGATCGTGCCCAACACCCTCTACAACCCCTTCAAGACGACCAACTCCGAGATCGAGGGCCTGATCGCCGCCGTGCGCGACGGCGGCAAGGACTCGGCCGAGAAGGCCAAGGCCGTCAACACCTACGTGACCGAGCAGGCATGGTTCGTCCCGTGGTACCGCCCGGCGCAGCTCTACTACTACGACTCGGCCAAGGTCAAGGTCACCCCGCAGACCCAGCAGGGGGGCCCCCCCCCCCCCCCCCCCCCCCCCCCCCCCGCCGCGGACGACAGCAACGGAGCTGATGATGGGGTCCTTTATTCTCAGACGCCTTCTCTCAGGCGTCGTCGTGCTCTTTACGGTTGCGTGCCTCACCTTCGTCCTGCTCTTCTCCGGCAGCGGCAACATCGCGCGCAACATCATGGGCGACCAGGCCACCGAGGAAGCCGTCGCCGCCAAGGCCGCCGAACTCGGCCTGGATCAGCCGTTGTTCGCCCGGCTCGGTGACTGGCTCGTCAGCGCCGTCCGCGGCGAGTTCGGCGAGTCCTGGTTCACCAACGAACCGGTCTTCTCGGCGATCGCCAGCAGGCTCCCCGTCACTCTCGTCATGGTCGTCATCGCGATCATCCTCACCGCGATCCTGGCCACCATCCTCGGCGTCGCGGCTGCGGTCAAACGTGGCTGGATCGACCGGCTGGTCCAGGTCCTCGCGGTCATCGGAAGCGCGGTCCCTGGCTTCATCATTGGCGTGTTCCTCGTCTGGTACTTCGCCCTCACCCTGGGGTGGTTCGACGCGGTGTCGACCATCGCACCCGACTCACCACCGAGTTCATGGGTGACCTCGTTGACGCTCCCGATCATTGCGCTGGTCATCAATGGAGTCGCCAGCACGGCACAGCAGATCCGTAGCGCGTTCATCAAGCAACTTGAGCTCGACTACGTGCGGACGCTGCGCAGTCGCGGTATACCGGAGCGCGAGATCCTCTTCCGGCACGTCCTGCGGGCGGCCGCCCCGGCGGGTCTTACGGTCCTGTCCCTCCAGTTCATCGCGCTGCTCGGCGGCGTCGTCATCATCGAGTCGATCTTCGCGATCTCTGGGATGGGCCGTCTCGCCGTCTCGGCGACAACCCAGAGCGACCTACCCATCGTCATGGGCGTCGTGATCTACACCGTCGTCATCGTCATCGTCGTCAACCTGTTGGTGGACATCGCCAACGGCTGGCTCAACCCGAAGGTGCGTGTCTCATGAGCGAGCAGGTCGCCTCGGCCGCCGCGCCCACGGACGCGACCGGATCGGCACCGGCCCCCACCGGCGGCCAATCCGGCACCGTCTCGCGCTCCTCCGTCGGGGGCCGCTTGCTGCGCAACCCCATGGCGATCATCGCCTTCCTCATCCTCGGTGCCGTCGTCGCCATGGCGCTGTTCGCCGGCCTGCTGACCAAGCAGGACCCAGGTTTCGCCGACGTCACCAACGTCCTGGCTCCAGGCGGCGGCGACCACGTGCTCGGCACCGACGGTGCCGGGCGGGACATCCTGGCCCGGATCTTCTACGGCGCCCGGGTCACCCTGCTTTCGGCGGCCCTGGCCGCTGGAGTGGCGATCCTCATCGGTCTGCCGGCTGGCCTGCTTGCCGGTTACTACGGCGGCCGGTTCGACGGCCTGTCCAACTGGACCACCAACATCCTCATGGCGCTGCCGTCGATGATCGTCCTGCTCGCCGTCCGGGCTGCCCTCGGCCCGTCCGTGTGGGTCGCCATGATCGTCTTCGGCATCCTGCTCAGCCCCGGCTACTTCCGGCTCACCAGGACCGCCGTCCAATCCGTGCGCAACGAGCTCTATGTCGACGCTGCGCGAGTCGCCGGCCTCTCCGATGTGCGGATCATCGGCCGGCACATCCTCGGCGTCGTTCGGGCCCCGATCATCATCCAGACCGCGATGGTGTGCGGCATCGCCATCTCGATCCAGTCGGCCTTGGAGTTCCTCGGCCTGGGTGACCCGACGGTCCCCACCTGGGGTGTCATGGTCAACGACGGGTTCCGCAACATCTTCGTCGCCCCGCTCACCCTCATCTGGCCGACCGCCATCATCGCCCTGACGATCGCCGCTTTCGTCCTCATCGGCAATGCCCTGCGCGACGCCCTCGAAGACCAGGTCAAGGTCAAGGAGCGCAAGAAGGTCACCGCCGCAAGCGCTGCCACGAAGGTCACCGACCGCCCGGTCGCGCCTGCGGGATCCGGTATGCCGTCCGTCCCCGCAAGCGGGTCGCCGCACCTCATCGAGGTCGCCGACTTGAGCATCGCCTACCCGCAGCCCGGCGGTGGTCGCAAGACCGTCGTCGACGGGGTGAGCTTCCATGTCGACCGTGGTGAGGTCCTGGGGATCGTGGGGGAGTCGGGGTCGGGCAAGTCCCAGACCGCCTTCGCCATCCTCGGGTTGCTGCCGGACAACGCCATCATCACCGGAGGCTCGGTGACTTTCGACGGCATCGCGACGGTGCCACGGGGTGCGACCAAGGTCGACGCAGGTCTGCTCGGCCCGCTGCGGGGACGTCGGATCTCTTACATCCCGCAGGAGCCGATGAGCAACCTCGACCCGTCATTCACCATCGGGTCGCAGCTCACCCGGCCGATGACCAAGCTGCTGTCCATCTCCGCGGACGAGGCGCGCAAGCGGGCCCTGGACCTGCTCGCGAGCGTCGGCATTCCCGACCCGCAGCGGACCTTCGCGGCATACCCGCACCAGGTCTCCGGCGGGATGGCCCAGCGCGTGCTCATCGCCGGGGCGATCAGTTGCGAGCCGGACCTGGTCATCGCCGACGAGCCCACGACGGCCTTGGACGTCACCGTCCAAGCCGAGGTGCTCGACGTCATCCGGGACCTGCAGCAACGGCTTAACCAGGGGATCATCGTCGTCACCCACAACTTCGGCGTCGTCGCCGACCTGTGCCACCGGGTCGCCGTCATGCAGAACGGCCGACTCGTGGAGCAGGGTGCCGTGCGGTCGATCCTGCACGACCCGCAGGACCCTTACACCCAGATGTTGTTGGACTCGATGCTTGAGGGCAAGGAGCCGATGACCCGGCTGCTCGGCCCGGACGGAGGCTCCCGATGACCACGCCCACTGCACCGAAGAACCTGCTTGACGTCCGGGACCTCGTCGTCGAATACCCCGCCAAGAAGGGCTGGCGGACAGCGACGTTCCGGGTCCTGCTTGGGGTGTCGATCGACATCAACGAAGGTGAGACCGTTGGACTGGTCGGCGAATCCGGTTGCGGCAAAACGACGCTCGGCCGTGCAGTCCTCGGCCTGGCCCCCGTGTCCGGTGGATCGGTGCACTTCGCCGGCCAGGACATCAGCCACGCCACCCGGGCCGAACGACGCAAGCTGAGCAGGGACATCCAGGTGGTCTTCCAGGACCCCTACACCTCGCTCAACCCCGCGATGACCATCGGCGACATCCTGTCCGAACCGCTGGGCATCCAAGGTGTCCACGGGGCCGATGCCCGCAAGATCGTCAAGGACCTCGTCGACCGGGTCAAGTTGCCCGGGGATGCGATGGACCGGCTCCCGCGGGAGTTCTCCGGCGGGCAACGCCAACGGGTGGCGATCGCGCGGGCGTTGGCGCTCAAACCCCGACTCATCGTGTGTGACGAGCCGGTCAGCGCCCTGGACCTTTCGACCCAGGCGAGGGTCCTGGACCTGCTCCTGGAGATCCAGCAGAACACCAACGTGTCCTACTTGTTCGTGTCGCACGACCTCGACGTCGTGCGACACGTCAGCCACCGGGTCGCCGTGATGTATAAGGGCGCCATCGTCGAACGCGGCGAGGCGCGCAAGGTGACCGGCGATCCCGATCATCCCTACACCCAGCGGCTGCTGCTCTCCTCCCCGGTCCCCGACCCTGACCGGCAGGCCGCCCGTCGGGAGGCTCGCCGGGCGCACGCGAAGGCCACCGCGGGCGCTGCCTGAGGTCACCACGCGCACAAGGTATGCCGCCCGCTCAGGTGAGTGGGCGGCATACCGCTGCCTGGGGTGGAACGTCGGGAAACCGCCGCGCGAACCCGGCACGGGGACATCGTCATGTCGATGGCAACAGGCGGCAATGCATATTGGCAACAGGTGCCGTGGGTCTTCACTGGTCGTGAACGCAAGAGCACGGGTTCCGGCCACCTTGACCGGATCGCAGTCAGGACCAGGACCATGACCACTGGATCACCATCCCCATCGCCATCCCGGCAATCCGAGGGCGGACTGGGTGCCCTCAGCACGATGAAGCCCACCGCGCTGCTTGGCTACGGCCTGGGCGACTTCGGGTGCAACCTCGCTTTCGCGCTCAGCACGAGCTTTCTGCTCTTCTACTACACCGACGTGGCCGGCCTGTCCGCCGCCGCGATCGGCACGATGTTCTTCGTCGTGCGGATCTGGGACGCCTTCGCGGACCTCATCGCCGGCCGCGCGGTGGACCGGACGATGACCCGCTTCGGGAAGTTCCGTCCGTTCATCCTGTTCGGCGCCGTGCCGCTGTTGTTCCTTTCGGTCCTCACCTTCTACATCCCCCAGTCGATGCACGTCACGGCCGACCAGCCCAACGCCGGTCCCGCGCTGCTGTGGGCCTACCTCACGTATGCCGTGCTCGGCCTCGGCTATTCGTTCGTCAACATCCCCTACGGCTCGCTCGCCTCGGCGATGACCCAGTCGGTCAAGGAGCGCGCCAAGCTCGTTGCCGCCCGGTCGTTCGGGTCGGCGTCGGCCGGTGTGTTCCTCACCTACCTCATCACCCCACGGATCAAGACGTTGCAGGACAAGTCGACCGCGCTGCAGGCTCAGCTCAAGAAGACCCCGGGTGATGCCGGTGTCAAGGCTCAGATCGAGCAGTTGCAGGTCGACTTGCAGGGCGTCTTCACCCAGACCACGCTGTTGTTCGTCGTGCTCGGCTCGATCGCCTTCTTCCTCACCTTCTGGTTCTGCCGGGAGAACGTCGTCCGGGCCACCCCGCGGGTGACGATCAAGGAGACCTGGGAGACCCTGCGTAACAACAAGCCGCTGGCCTTCCTCTGCGGCGCGAGCTTCTTCTACCTCATTGGCCTGTTCGCCGTCCCGGCCGCGTCGATCTACTACGCCCGTTACATCCTCGGCGACACCGGGCTCACCGCGCCGATGTCCCTGGTCAACGCCGGGATTGGCCTGGCCGTGACACCGTTCATCCCGTGGATCATCGGCAAGGTCGGCAAGAAGAACCTCTTCCAGTTCTGCGGCCTCTTCACCGTCGTCGGCGGGATTGCGCTCTTCTTCTCGCCCGCCGGAGCGGTCGCTTTCGCCATGGTCATGCTGGCTATCAAGGGCGTCGGGGCCTCACTGATCAACACGACCATGTTCGCCCTCGAGGCTGACACGGTGGAATATGGCGAGTGGAAGTCGGGCAAGCGCTCCGAGGGCGCGACGTATTCGATCTTCTCCTTCACCCGCAAGATCACCCAGTCCCTGGGCGGCGCGGCCGGCGCGTGGCTGCTCGGTGCGGCCGGTTATGTCGGTGGCGCGGCCACCCAGTCCGAGTCAGCGCTCACAGCGATCCGGGCCTCGATCGGCCTGGTGCCGGCGGCCATGGCGGTCCTCGCGATGATCGTCTTCTGGAAGTACCCGCTCAACGACACGGCCTTCCGGCAGATCCGCAACGAGGTCGAGGCCCGTAAGGCCGCCCTGGAGCACGTCGTCGTCGGAGAGGGCAAGGTCGTCGACCAGCACTGACCTTCACGCAGGGGTATGCCGCCCGCTCACCCAGAGCGGGCGGCATACGCGCCGGCCCCTCCGCGGGCCAGCAGCCCCTAGGGCTGACCCCGTGGGGTCGGCCCGTCCGTCGACTCGGGATGCGGGCCTTCGCCCGATCGGCCCCAATCCCCCCTGTGACGTGAATCCAGAGTGTCGGAATTGCCCGCTCACGCACAGTCCCCCATTTCAGGGACACCTAGGGTTCTGCTGAGATCGGACATTCCTGCGAGACTGAGCGGGTGAACTCGGGTTTGCGCCTTGGTGTCGTCGACGACCACCCGGCCATTCTTCGTGGGGTCCTGGCCCTGCTCGTCGAGTTGTGCCCAGAAATCACTGAGACGTTCACGACCTCGACCGTGGGAGCGCTCTTGGGCGCCCAGCGAAGCCTGGACCTGGTCGTCCTCGATGTCCGGTTGGCCGATGGAAGCGACCCCGCGGCCAACGTCGAAGCGGTGGTCAACGCGGGATTGCCGGTCGTCCTCTACACCCAGGAGCAGCGGCGCGGGGTGTTGGCCCGATGTTTCCGGGCCGGAGCCTCCGGTTTGGTCGACAAGAGCGAGGATCCGGCTGTGCTCGCAACGGCCATTCGGGAGGTCGCCACGGGCCAGCCCTATCTCAGTTCAGGGTGGGCAGCTGCCCTCGAAGGTTCCCTGGAATGGCCAGCTCCCGACTTGGCGCCCCGCGAGAGTGAGGCTCTGAGCCTCTACGCCACCGGGCTGCCGTTGAAGTCGGTGGCCCGCCGGATGCACGTCTCGGAGGACACCGTCAAGGAATACCTCGACCGGGCCCGGGCGAAGTACTCCCGGGCTGGGCGACCGGCATACACGAAGGTCGATCTCTATCAGCGGGCGGTAGAGGACGGCTACTTGCCACCTCCGGGAGAGAGCCGATCTCCCGGCGCCACCCCATGACCCTGACCCGGCAGGTCCTGGACCGCTGGCTGCACTGGGGTGCCTGCGCGATCACCGCTGTCTTCGTCGTGGCCGTGCTGGGACAGCAATCCCTCGCGCCCGTCGCCTATCCTCCGGCAGTCTTCACAGCCTGGGCCGTGGCGGCGAGCACGACCCTGGCGTGGGCGCTGCGAGACGCCTGGGTATGCCGTCCTGTCCCGTGGGGGCTGCGGGCGTGTGTCCTCGTGGCCCTCCTGGCCGGCGCTGTCCAGGTCATCGGCGACTGGCGGTTGCCTGGTGTCGGGACGGTTCCGCCGCTGCTCCAGGCGATGGGGCCCGCTTTTGGCATCGCCGGCTTCGCTCTCTCCCCGCGCATTGCCGCGGTGCTGGGGCTCGTCTGTGGCGGGGTCTACGTGGTGTCGGATCTCAGGGTCATCGGATCGCCGCTCGCCTTCGGGGCTGGCATCGTCGTCGGCGGCTCGGGGCTGGTGGCAGCCGGTGCGATCGACCTGCTGCACCGTGCGGCTGCCAAGGTGGAGCAGGCCGTCAACGTCCAATGGAAGGCCCGCGAGGCCGCGGGCCGAGCTACCGCCCGAGCCGAGGGGAAGGAGTGGTGGGATGGGCTCATCCACGACAAGGTCCTCGGTGCGCTCCGTCTGGCCTCGCGCGCACGTGACGACGCAGACCGACGCGCCGCTGCAGAATTGGCGAAGGAGGCGCTGTCCCTCAGCGTTGGGCCTGGGGAGCGTGCCGATGGAGAGCGTGCGACCCTCCGTACGCGGCTCGCGGCGACGTGCGAACGCCTCGGGCTCATCATGGTCTGGCGGGTGCGCGACGACCGCGGCGCCTTGCCTCCAGAGGTGGATCTTGCCGTCGTTGGAGCGGCCGAGGAGGCGCTGACCAACGCGGCTCGGCATTCCGGCCGTCGCGGAGTGACCGTGTCGGGTTCGATCACCAGCAGCGTGGCGCTGGACATCGTCGATGACGGGATCGGGTTCGATGTGCGGGCCCCTCGACCGGGGCGCATCGGGATCGACCGAGGGATCAGGGCTCGCCTGGCGCGGATCGGCGGCTCGGCCTCGGTGCTGTCGGAGCCTCGTGGCGGCACGACGGTGCGGCTCAGAGCTCCCGTGGACGCGAAGGTGGGCACGGAAGCTGCCTCGGTGCCGGTCGAACTATGGAAACACCGCGACTTTCTCGCCATCTTCGTTCTCGGCTGCGTGATGACGGCCGTGTTCTCTCTCATCGGGGCCTCGCAACACGACGCCGTCGTGTCGCCGTGGGTGCTCGGCCTGGTCGTGGGAGCCGTCCCTGGCCTCGGTCTCTTCGGGACGTTCGCCCCCGCCGGTCGGCGGGGTGGCGCGGCATTGCTCGCCGTGGGGGTCGCGTCCGTTGTCCTGGTCGGCACCGGAAACCTGCGAGATCCGTACAACGGCAACTGGGGCTTCTGGTTCATCGGTGGCTTGAATGCCACCGTGACGCTGATCGTGGGTCGCTTCTCGGCGTTCTGGGGGGCCGTTGCGGTGACTGGCGCGGGCGGCGGCATGGCTCTCGGTCAGGCGTATCGGGGCGGACACATCGACGTGGCTCTCATCGTCGTTGTCCTTCCGCAAATGCTCGCCTTCGGCTGCGCGGCATGGGGGGTCCGGCGTGCCTTGGACTTGGCGACCGAGGCGATCAACGCAGCGGCTGGCGAACAAGGCGTCCTGCGATTGGCGGACGCCAGGGCCGAGGAGTCCTCCAGGGTCGCCGAGTCGCGCAGCACCGAAGTGTTGCACCTCACCGGCGGCTTGCTCACTCGCATCGTCGCCGCTGAGGTGCTCGACAACGAGGGACGGGCGCTCGCCCGGCTGGCGGAGGCAGAGGCCCGGGACGGTCTGGTGGCTGGCCTCCTGCTGACGCCGAGACTTCGAGAGGTCATCCGCCAGGCCCGCGAACGTCTCGCAGTGGTTGCCCTTTCCGCTGATGTGGACGGCGACCCGGTAGGCCTCGACGAGTTCCGTCACGTCGTCAGCCTTGTGGTGGAATCAGCCCCCCCGGGTTCGCGGGTGAACGCCCGGTTGCGCGCCGATGATCGAGGGCGAGTCGGATCGGTGACTCTCGTTGGGCAGTTCCCCGAAACGCTTGACCTGCAGCAGCTGCGTCGTCGCATCCAGGAGGCTGCTGGGACGATGGACCTGCTGCTGTCCGTCGAGGACGACGTGCTCGTCGAGATGTGGAGCCCGTCCCCGCTCCCAGCTGACCACGGGCCGAGCCAGCCTCAGAACCAGCGGCGGACGCGGGTGCGGTAGGCGGCATACTCCTGGCCGAACTGGGCTGCCAGAGAAGCCTCTTCGCGTCGCACGACGAGCCAGTGGAAGGCGACCAGTGTCGGCGGCAGCACCGCCAACGGCCACCAGGACGCGACCACGAGACTCGCCCCGACGATCCACCCCACGAAGGCGAGGTATGCCGGGTTGCGGCTCCACGCGAACGGCCCATCCGTGACCAGGGTCGTCCCCTCCCGCCAAGCCACCTTCGTCGTCCCCGCAGAGTCCATCCTCGCGGTGGCCCAGAACATCAGGCCGATGGCAGCGAAGACGAGGACGAACCCGAGTGGCCGCACGATCGACTCGCCCGGTATCGGCCACGGCCACACCCGGCTGGCCACCAGCGCCACCGTGAACGGCGCAAGCAGCACGAGTGACGGCGGTAGGCGGCGCCGCCGTGGGCTCGGACTCACCCACCTGAGGGTAGCCCCCGGAACAACTCGATGCGGGCTCCGGGACATCCCGGAGCCCGCATCGGCGATGCTTGATGTCTACCAGCGCCCGCCCTCGACGCGGTTCCAGTAGACCGCGCCCCAGACGCCGTGGTTGGACAATGGGGCCCAGCCGCGAGCCCAGTTCGTGACGATGTTGCCGAGGTAGGTGCAGAGCCAGCCGGGCAGTCGAGTCTTACAGAATCGGACGGCCCCTGAAATCAGGCCCTTGGCGATGTCTGCGTAGGACGCGGTCATCCACACATGTCCGTTGAACCCGTAGGCCAATGCAGGGACGGCGCTTGCCGTATTCGCAGCCTGGACGACGCCTGGCTGCGCCGCCGCGGTGGCCGGAGCTGCCGCACCGGCGGTGGCGACCCCCGTGAAGGTTTCGTTGATGGTGCTTGCCAGCTTCTCGACCTTCTCTGGCGTAGCCGTCAGGGCCTTGAGTTCGGTGATCTGCTCGGCCGTCAGGGCAATCGACGTCGCCGGGTCGGCCGGGGTCGTCGTGGCACTGGGCGATGGGGCCGCAACTGCCGGAGCCTGTGCCGGTGCGTCGACATCGAGAACGGCGCGCGCCGCGGACCTGGCCAACTCGGGTGCGCGGTCAGCGGAGGCCCGGAACACGCCGGTGGCGGCAGCGGCCACGGCGACAATGCCGACGACGGCCTGCACCTGGGTCAAACGGCTGCGCGTAGAAGTGTTCATTTCCATTCCCTTCTCGAATCCAATTTCGGCTCTTTCGCCGCTGGTGGAAATCTCTCAGCGAGAGTTCCTGAAATCAATGGGGAGTTCTCCCCTCTTGGGAATTCGCCATGGGGAGTGGTCCCCATTGACAATCTCACGGCCACTTCGAGAACTCCTCGAGCCCTTATGCCATTCGACGATGGACCAGGCCGGCCGGGCTCCGGCACCGGGGGTCCCGGACCGAGGGGTGTCCCGGACCGAGGGGTGTTCCGGACCGAGGAACATCCGTGGCGCTCTGCCGTCCGCCCACCGACCGTGGACGCGGCAGGACGCGTCGTCCGGCCGGGAGGGAGGGCCGTGAGCCTCTTCATGGTGCGCGTCGCCGAAGTGCGCTGCGGCGAGGCTGGTGCTTCGTGCCGAAGCGATCGGGCGTTCGTGGCGATGGTCGCCTGAGGCGAGAGGGGCAACCACGATGCCGATCGTCACCGTCCTGCCGGACGGGGAGCGCGTGCCGGCCAAGCCGGGGGAGACCATCCTGCAAGCCCTGTATGCCGCGGGCTATGCCTATCGGGTCGGATGCCGCCGAGGTGGGTGCGGAATCTGCAAGGTGGATCTGTGCAGCGGAGACGTGGCCTATGACCATGTCGTCGCGGCAGAGGTGCTCACCGACGAGGAACGATCCACCGGGACCTGCCTGACGTGTCGGGCCGTTCCCACCGGCGATGTGACCATCCAACTGCGGGATGAGGCGCTGCGGCTGACCAACCGGATGCTGCGGGCGTTCCGACTCGCGGCATACGCCAAGGAGACCGGCGAACACCTGGACTGAAAGGGGCCATGTCGCCCGGCTGAGACTGCCCACCAGCCGTCGCCCGTGCGACAGTTGGCCGGTGAGCCTGCCGCCGATCTCCGAGGACCACCGCGCTCGGCGCTTCGCCGACGGCTATGACCGAGTGTTCGCCGAGGTTGAGCGCACCTTCCTCGGCCCGATCCGGTCGCAACTGGTCGGCCAGCTCACCGGCCGGGTCGTGGAGATCGGCGCCGGGACGGGAGCCAACATCCGGCACTACGCCAACGCCGATCACGTCGAGTTGGTCGAGCCGGTCCCGCGGATGCGCGAGCAACTGCAGCGGCGGCTGGGAGCCCGGGAGGGCGGCATACCGATGCGAGCGGTGGACGGACGGGCGGAGGAGCTGCCGTTCGCGGACGGCTCGGTCGACGCGGTGGTGTCCACGTTCGTGCTCTGTTCGGTCGTTGACGTGCAGCGCTCCCTCGCGGAGGTGAGCCGGGTGCTGGCGCCGGGTGGGGTGTTCGCCTACCTGGAGCACAGTCGCGGCAGCGGGCTCAAACGCATCGTCCAGACCGCGATCACCCCACTGACCATCCGGTATGCCGCCGGCTGTCATCACGATCGGGACCTGGCGGCGGCGATCGCCGGGATGGGGGCATCTCACGTCGAGTCCGTTCGGGTTCCGGCGCCGCTGGGCATCCGGTTGCTGCCCGAGTGGCCGCTGATCGCCGGTCGGGCCACGGCATCCGGCCCCGGCGATCCTCAGTAGGGCGGCGGATCGTCCGAGGCAGCCCACCGGGTTAGGCCGCCCGGGCCACGGTTGTTCTTGGTCGTCGCGTTCGCCGAATCGTCGAGGCACGCGTCGATGCCCGCGACGGTGAGCGAGCGATCGGGCTGGCTGGGGCTGAGGTCCGCGTCGGGGTCTGGCGGTGCGCTTCGGGGCGCAGTGCCTCGGTGCCGCACGAGTGGCCCCTCGTCTGCATCGTCCAGGGTGTGCGGGTCGGCCAGGGTGTGCGGGTCGGCCAGGGTGTGCGGGTCGGCCAGGGTGTGCGGGTCGGCCAGGGTGTGCGGGTCGGCCGAGGAATCTGTCGGAGACTCCCACCCACTGAAGGCGTCACGTGTCGCAGCGACGACATCGCGTGTGGCAGGGCGTGATCCACGTCCGGTGTCGATCAACTCGCGGTAGTCGAACGGATCGGTGCGATAGGTGCGACCGGCCAGGGTGGTCCAGGTGACGGCGTCCGTTGCGGGATCGTGCCGACTGGACCACAGGCCGGTGGTCTTGAGCTGGTGATGTCGGCGGTGCTTGGCGCTGAGGTTGTCGGCTGACGTCTCACCTAACGGCCACGGGGTGTCGTGGTCGAGGTCGCACGCTGCTGCGGCGACCTGGCAACCGGGGGCGCGGCATACCCGATCACGGGCAACCACATGGGCGCGCAACCGAGGCGGCGGCGTGTAGCGAGTGGACGACAACTCAACCAACGCTCCCGTGGCGGGGTCGGCGATGAGCCGCTGCCAGATGCTCCCCGGCGCATGGGCGAGGTCGCGTGCCGCCCGGGCCGACACCCACCCGTGACCGGGGAGCTCGGCTACCCCGTCGGTTGCACCAGAAAGGACGTCTAGGCCAACAATGACCTGCACCTGGGCGCGCGGCAGCTCGCCCAGCCCGGTCCAGTCGGCACCCGCGAGCACGGAGGTGTGCAGGATGAGGTCGAGGGCGACGTCGGAGCGGAGCTGGGCGAGGGTCCGATCGGGGTGTTGGCCTGCCGCTCGGATCCCGCGAGCCACGCGGTCGACTCGCTCGATCGCAGCCCCCACTCGGCCGCCATCACCCGTGATGCGCAGGGAGCCCGTGCCGTCCGATTGAAGTTCGGCGCGCACGTCGCGGGTGGCGAGGGCTTGCGTTTCGCCTGCGGATTGGGCGCCGTGTCGAACCAACTCTCGGCGGAGTCGGCGGCGTCGCAACTGCGCCGAAGGGCGCTCCCCGGTGCGGGTGGGGGCGGTCACAGCCTGCGCCACCTCGTCGGCTGCCAGTGCCTCCAGATCGGCAGTGTCGTCGTGCAGCCCGAGCACCTGCCACAGGGCTAACTCCCCATTGGTCAGCAGCCGGACGAGGGTGTCAACCCGCGCCGGATCGGCGAGCGCCAGACCGAGCCGCCGCCGACACTCCGCTTCGCCGAGCCCGGTCGCCGCCATGACGTCGTCTGCCGCGCCGGAGCGGGCGACCGATGTCTCCCAGTCGCGTTCGCGAGCAGTCATCGGTGGACGCCCCGGCTCGTCCAGCGCCTCGACGTATGCCGCGTGGAGCATTCGCCACGCCGGCAGGACGAGTGCATCCAGGTGGGACTTCAACCGCTCGACGAGCTCGATGAGGGCCAGTGCGGCTGCTGCTGGCGTCGTCCCCGCGGCAGCGGGCACAGCCACAACGTCTCTTGTGACAGTGCCTGTGGCGGGTGGGTTCATGTCTTCGATATTACCCGAACAATTGTTCGATTTCAAGTCCAATCACATTGGTAAAGAAGGCGATTGGTCAACCGGTCAGGCTAGGCGCCCAGCCCGGGGCGGGTCAGCCGGACTCCTGCAAGCGGCGACTGATCGCCATCGCTGCCGTCCGCACTGCCGGAGCCAGTCGAGGCAGGTCCACCCGATGGGTGGGGCCGGTGACCGAAAGGGCCGCGACCGGCATACCCCCTGGTCCGAGGATTGGCGCGGCGGCGCAGTAGATCCCATAACCGGACTCCTCGTGGTCGAAGGCAACCCCGTCGCGTCGCGCGCTCTCCAGGGCCTTGCGCAGTGCGCCCGGCATGACCAAGGTATGCCGCGTCAGCGCCGGCAACCCCGCCTCGATCCGGGCCTGCGCCACGGCCGGGTCGGAGAAGGCCAGGATCGCCTTGCCGACGCCGGTGGCATGGGCGGGGAACCGTCCGCCCACCCGTGAGGGCAGTCGTGGCTCGGCCTTGGTCCGCAGGATCTCGATGTAGACCACATCGACGCCTTCCAATACCGCTAGGTGCACGGTCGCCCCGGCGGCCACCCGCAGGTCCTCCATGTAGGGCAGCGCGGCCTCGCGCACCGACCGAGACCGAGGGGCCATTTCGCCAAGTTCGAACAGCCGCATCCCCAACCGCAGGCCCTGGGGCGTCGACTCCAGCAGCCCGAGTCGGGTCATCTCGGTAGCCAGCCGGTGCACCGTCGACTTCGGCAGATCCACCCGGCGTGCGAGCTCGGACACCGACAGGGCCGGATGATCCGGATCGAAGGCGCGCAGCACGCTGACGGCCCGTTCGAGCACCGATTCGCGCGGGTCAGGTCCACCGTCGGGCGTGGTCCGGTTCGTGAGACTGTCCTCCGTCGTCCAGCGGCTGTCCCGCTCAGCGGGACGGTGGTGTTGATTCTCACTCGTTGAGGG
>JBGAQN010000062.1:0-24374 GCA_044220725.1 Dermatophilaceae bacterium | reverse complement strand
ACTGGCCAGTGCTCGGGTCCTGGGTCGCCCCTTCCGAGCGGGGGAAGATCTCATACCACGCGCCGTAGAGCGCCAACTCGCGCTCCACGAGCAGCGGGTATGCCGCCGACGGACTCACCTTCTCCCGGAACGGGTATGCCGCGAACACCGCCTGGACATCTGGCGAGGTCGCGGCGTGCAACCGGGCGATCGGCGGTCGGCTGGCGTCGCGAAGGGCCGTGACGGCGTCGCTCAGCTCCGCGCGGGCGCTGGCCCGGGCAGTGGCGGGCAAGGCGGAGACGGCGCGCTCGATGACCCGGGCACCTTCTTCGAGCATGAGTTCCTCGTCGATGCCGGCCTCGATCTTGATCGTGCCGTCGTGCACCCAGGTCTCCCAGGGATCGGACCACCCTTCGACCCGGTAGGACCACCAGCCGGTGCGGTCGGCGCTCACCTGGACGTTCCAGAGGGATAGCCCGACGTTGGCACAGGTCATCGGGTAGTGATGGTCGACGCCGTCGGGGTCGGTGAGGACGGCCGTCGCGTTGACCGCGTCGTGGCCCTCACGGAACACCCGCGCCTCGATCCAGAACTGCTCGTCGACGACCGACTTGGCCGGGCGGGTGCCGCCGTCGACCGACGGGAGCACGCCGACCACCGGGATCCGGCCGATCGGGGCCAGCCCAGGGGAGAGGGCCGGGTGCGGGCCTGGGGCCGGTGCGGGCCCGGGAACCGGGGTGGGGCCGGGGAGGTGAGCGGGCGGCATACCGGGTGCTCGCGAGGCGACCACAGGGGGTGCCGACGGGACCGGGGCGACGGCAGGGGCACCCGCGGGGGTCGGCGGCGCCGCAACGGTGGGTGTCTCGGCCGCTGTAGGCGCGGCAGGCGCGGGAGAGGGGGCCACGGAGGCGGCGGGCGTCGGCGCAACGCCAGCCGCGGGTGGCGTTGCCACTGGTGTTGCGGAAGTGGGCGGCATACCGGAGGGGGAGCCGACGGGCCCTCCTGGTGAAGGGGCCGCCTGGGGGCGGGTTCGGGCTGCGCGCTTGCGGGCAGAGGAGGCACTCACAGGCCCGACGCTACTCGGTTGGGCCGTTGCGAGTCTGCCTGTGCGACACGTCAGGGATCACATTCTCACCCGTCGGATGTAACCGCTTACTCGACATCGGCTCGCCGAGCGCGGACAGAGGCGGTGAACCGGCCGGTAGCGCCCTATAGTCGCTCCCCGTGAAGGCCATCCGACGCTTCAACGTCCGCACCGTCCTGCCCGAGCCCATTGCCGCGCTCGGTGACCTTGCACTCAACCTGCACTGGTCATGGCACCCCCACACCCGGGATCTCTTCGAGAGCATCGACCCGGTGCGTTGGGCGGAGTGTCATCAGGACCCCACCAAGATGCTCGCCCGCCTGTCGGCGGCCGAGCTGGCCACGCTCGCCGAGGATGCCGAGTTCGTCGCACGGGTCGGGAGCGCCAAGGCGGCGCTCGACCATTACCTCGAGGCTCCCCGCTGGTACCAGGACTGGGCTGGCGAGCAGGAGGTCGACGGCGTCGCTGGGGCGCCGCGTGCCATCGCCTACTTCAGCCCGGAGTTCGGGATCACCCACGTGCTGCCGCAGTATTCCGGCGGCTTGGGCATCCTGGCCGGTGACCACCTCAAGTCCGCTTCCGATCTCGGTGTGCCGATCGTCGGGGTGGGGCTGTTCTACAAGACGGGCTATTTCAAGCAGTCCCTCAACGCGCTGGGGTGGCAGCAGGAGGCCTACCCGGTGCTCGATCCGGACGGCTTGCCGCTGGCGCTGCTGCGGGAGGTCGACGGGACGCCGACGGTCATCGAGATCCGGTTGCCCGGGTCGCGGGTCCTCAAGGCCCACGTCTGGCGGGCCCAGGTCGGCCGGGTGCCGCTGCTGCTGTTGGACTCCGATGTCACTGGGAATGACGACGCGGCGCGTGCGGTCACCGAAGCGCTGTACGGCGGGGGTGGCGACCGGCGGTTGGAGCAAGAACTATTGCTCGGCATCGGCGGCGTGCGGGCGCTGCGCGCGTGGTCCCGGCTCACCGGGGCTCCCGAGCCAGACGTTTATCACACCAACGAGGGGCACGCCGGGTTCCTGGGGATCGAGCGGATTTCCGAACTGGTCCGCGACCATCGGCTCACCTTCGACGAGGCGCTCGAAGCGGTGCGGGCCTCGACGGTGTTCACCACGCACACGCCGGTGCCGGCGGGCATCGACCGGTTCCTTGCGGACAAGATCCACGTCTACTTCGGCGGGGACTGTGCGATGACCGGCATACCGCTGGACCGACTGCTCGCGCTGGGAGCCGAGACCTACGACGGCGGCGACCCGGCGATGTTCAACATGGCGCTCATGGGCCTGCGGTTGGCGCAGCGGGCTAACGGAGTGTCGCTGCTGCACGGTCAGGTCAGCCGGGACATGTTCGACGGGCTGTGGCCTGGCTTCGACCATGACGAGGTGCCGATCGGCAGCATTACCAACGGTGTGCACGCCCCCACGTGGGTCGACCGACGGATGCTCGAGTTCGCCGAGAACCACCTCGGACCCGGCGGACTGGACCGGGACGGTGGGTGGGAACAGATCCGGACTGTCAACTGGGACCTCATGTGGGCGATCAAGCGGCAGCTGCGCGAGCAGCTCGTCATCGACGCTCGGCGGCGCGTGCGCGCCGCCTGGTTGGAGCGCGGCGCCTCGGCGGCCGAGCTGAAGTGGACCGAAGAGATCCTCGACCCCGACGTCTTGACCATCGGGTTCGCCCGACGGGTGCCGACCTACAAGCGACTCACCTTGATGCTGCGGGACCCGGCTCGGCTCAAGAAGATCCTGTTGGACAAGAAGCGCCCGGTGCAGTTGGTCATCGCCGGGAAGTCCCACCCGGCCGACGATCTGGGCAAGCGCCTCATCCAGCAGATGGTCCAGTTTGCCGACGACCCCGAGGTGCGTCACCGCATCGTCTTCCTGCCCAACTACGACATCGAGATGGCCCAGGTGCTCTACCCGGGTTGCGATGTGTGGCTCAACAACCCCTTGCGGCCCTTCGAGGCGTGCGGGACGTCGGGCATGAAGGCGGCGCTCAACGGCGGGCTCAACTTGTCGATCCTCGACGGGTGGTGGGACGAGTGGTTCGACGGCCAGAACGGCTGGGCGATCCCGACTGCCGACGGGGTCCAGGACCCGGAGCGCCGCGACGACATCGAGGCTGCCGCGCTCTACGACCTCATCGAGAACAGCGTCCGGGTGCACTTCTACGACCAGAACGAAAACGGCCTGCCGCTGCACTGGATGGAGCTGCTCCTGCACACGCTGGAGACCCTTGGCCCCAAGGTGCTCGCCACCCGGATGGTCCGCGACTACGTCACGGCGCTCTATGGCCCGGCCGCTCGGGCCGGGTGGTCGCTCGACGGACCGAAGTACACCGGCGCACGGGAGCTCGCGGCATACAAGAGCAAGATCCGGGCTGCGTGGCCTTCGGTGCGCGTCGAGCATGTGGAGTCCTCGGGCGTCTCGGACTCGCCGCAGGTCGGTGACGAGTTGACGGTTCGGGCGTATGTCGACCTGGGGACGCTGCGGGCCGACGAGGTGCGGGTGCAGATCGTCTATGGCGCGTCGTCGGACCGGGACGACACCATCCGGCGTCCGACGGTCGTCAAACTCAAACACACCGAAAGCTACGAGGGCGATCGGCACCAGTTCTCCGGGACGGTGACGCTGACCCAGACGGGGACGTTCGGTTACACGGTCCGCGTGCTGCCCAAGCACAAGGGGCTCGTGGCTTCCAGCGAGCTCGGCCTGGTCGCCAACGCCTGAGTGGGGGCACGCGCCTTGGCGACGGGTGGACCTATCGCCAGCGACGCGGCATACCCTCCCCGGGGGATGCCGCGTCGCAGCGTCCGGGGGCCGTCAGGGACAAGCCGTCCCCGACCTTCCCGAATTCCTCACACTCGCCGATGTTTTCGCGGCTCCGGGCCCGGCATCCTCCCGAATTCCTCACACCGGCGGGTGTTTTCGGGGGTCGGGGTCTGGGTGTGCCTCGAATTCCTCACACCCGCGGGTGTTTTCGGGGGTCGGGGTCTGGGTGTGTCTCGAATTCCTCACACCCGCCGAGAACTTCTTTGAGTCGGGACACGAGGGCCGCCGACGAGTGCGAGGAGCCCCGGTCCTGGCCAGATCAGCCAGCCAGGGGTGGCCTGGCCGGGAAGTGGTCACTCCAGTCGCGACGCCGCCGGATGCGTATGCCGCGAGCGGCCAGCAGGCTCTCGGCCCGGTCGAGCGTCGACCCTGGCGTGCGGAAGATGTCTGCGGCCGTCAGAATGAGGAACGTCCACCCGTCGGCCTCCAACTCCTCCCGCCGACGAATGTCGTAGGTCCACTGGTCCTCTCGGCTGATGTGATGACGACCGTCGTATTCGACCGCAACTTTGGCCCCTGTCCAGGCCAGATCGATCCGGTAGCGCAACCGACCTGAGTCGTCAAACACCTCAATGTTGACGTCCGGCTCGGGGAAGCCGGCCAGCACGAACAGCATGCGGACCCGGGTCTCCATGGGCGAGTCCACGCCTGAGCGGACATATCCGGCGGCCAGACGAGCGAGTCTGGCACCGGGGCCTTCATGATCCCGGGCCGCCTTGACCAGGCCGACCGGGGTGATGTGACCTTGGCTGACCAGACCGTCACCAAGCACGACCAAATCGACCAGCTCCAGGCAGTCCGCCAAGTCGAGGAAGGTCTGAGCAGCATCCGTGCAGGGCAGCGGCGAGCGGCGAGCAAGTGGAGGTGGGACGGCATACCGGCGAATCCTGATCTGTCGGCGGACGGTCATCGCGCCCTTGAGGGTGCCGAGGTGGGTCCACGCCGAAGCGGGGACCGCGGCGCCCAGCAGCCCGGCCGCGGTGTGATGGGTTGCGAAACATGGCCGGGTTGTGGTCCGCATGGCCGCGAGGACCCGGGTTGTGGGGGTTATCTCGGCGGCCGCGCTGATGTAGATGCCGTGCAACAGACGACGAAACCTCGGGCTGATGAGGTCCTGGTCGGTAAGCCCCGCGCGCAGCGCATCCCGTCGTCGGAACGGCCGGTCGACGTCCAAGGCATTGGGTTGGCTGACCCGTTCGGTGTTGGGGGTCATCGAGATCGCCCTCCTGTTCTGCTGACTCTCCAGCGAGAATGCCCGATCACCGACGGGTCCTGCTGGAGTTATCCACAAGGGGCGCCTGCGTGCGGAGTCGGGTCGATTGCACCGTGTTGGAGGGGGCTTCAAGAGAACGTCGGCGAGTGTGAGGAAGTCGGGCGTGCAAGGCGTGCTTGAGCCCGAAAACGTCGGCGGGTGTGAGGTTTTCGGGGACGACGGGGTGGGGCGGCCCGAAAACGTCGGCGGGTGTGAGGTTTTCGGGGACGGCGGGGTGGGGCGGCCCGAAAACGTCGGCGGGTGTGAGGTTTTCGGGGAGGCCGACGGGGGTCGAGCGGAGGTGAGGGACTGCCGGTCAGGTGGGGTCGACGGCGCGATAGATCCGCATCGAGGCGGGTAGCAGCACGGCCGGCTCGTCGAGGCTCACCGCCACCGGCGACTCCAGCGGCCGGTCCCAGGCGCTGTCCCACAGCAGGTCGTATGCCGTGAGCCCAGGCGGCTGGGGCAGGGTTACCGACCCCTCGTGGGCGTCGCCATGGAAGACGACTAGCAGCGAGGCGTGCTGCTCCTCGGCGCCATTAAGCAGCATCTGCAGGGTGCGCGTCCGATCGTCGCCCCAGCGATCCATGGTCATCGGCCGTCCGTCCGCCGCGAACCATTCCAGGTCCTTCGACCCGTCGAGATGGACCGGCCCGCCACTGAAGAAATCACGCTGCCGCAGCACCGGGTAGTCCGCTCGCAGCTTCACGAGGAACGACGTCGTGGCCAAGAGATCCTCCTGCCATGGCTGCAACGCCCAGTCGTACCACGAGGTCTCGTTGTCCTGGCAGAAGGCGTTGTTGTTGCCGTGTTGGGTGCGCCCGATCTCGTCGCCGCCGTTGATCATCGGCACCCCGGTCGACACCAACAAGGTCCCGAGCAGGTTGCGCATCGATCGGTGCCGCAGCATGGAGACCCCGTCGTCGATCTGGCCTTCGATGCCGTGGTTCCAGGAGCAGTTGTTGTCGGATCCGTCGCGGTTGTCCTCGCGGTTGTCCTCATTGTGCTTGTGGTTGTATGCCGTGAGGTCGGCGGTCGTGAAACCGTCATGCGCTGCAATGAAATTGACCGATGCGATCGGTCCCCGGTCACGGTGGTGGAACAGGTCGGCCGACCCGGCCAACCTCGTCGCCAGGTCCTGCACGCCGTGGCCGGGCTGACCGGACAGGTTCCGGGCCAGATCGGTCAGCCAGAAGGACCGGACCCGGTCGCGGTAGCGGTCATTCCACTCCGAGAAGGGAGGTGGGAACTGCCCGGTCCGCCAACCCTGGATCCCCAGGTCCCACGGCTCGGCGATGTTCTTGACCTGCGAGAGCACCGGGTCCGTCCGCAGCGCGATGAGCAGCGGGTGGTCTGGGTCGAACTCGTCGTTCTTCCCGCGCCCCAGCGCCACCGCCAGGTCAAAGCGGAACCCGTCGACGTGGCACTCCTGCACCCAATAGCGCAGCGAGTCCAGGATCATCCGAACGGTGGCGACGTGCCGAACATCGAGCGTGTTGCCGCACCCGGTCACGTCGATGTCGTCGCCGCGGCCGTCCAAGCGGTAGTAGGCGCGGTTGTCCAGGCCCCGCCAGGACAACGTCGCCCCGCGCGCCGATTGTTCGGCGGTGTGGTTGTAGACCACGTCGAGCAACACCTCGATCCCGGCCGCATGCAGGAGCTTGACCATGCCCTTGAATTCGTCCACAGCCCCCTGCGGGTCGCGGGCGGCGGCATAACGGGCATGCGGGGCGAAGAAGCCCAAGGTGTTGTAGCCCCAGTGATTGACCAGCCCGCGGCGCCACACCTCCGGCTCTGTGGTGAACGTGTGGACCGGAAGCAACTCGACCGCAGTGATCCCCAGCCGGGTGAGGTAGTCGATCGTCGCGGGGTGAGCCAGCCCGGCATACGTCCCGCGCAACTGAGTGGGCACGCCCGGCAGCCGCATCGTCAGGTTGCGCACGTGCGTTTCGTAGATCACCGACTCGGACATCGCCCGGGCCGGCGCACGGTCCGCGCCCCAGTCGAACCTTTCGTCGACGACCACCCCGCGCGGCACGTATGCCGCGGAGTCGCGGTCGTCGGCGGCATACAGGTCCGCGGGGCGAAGGTCGGAGGAGGTGCGGTGACCGTAAACCTCCGGCACCCACGTGACTGCGCCTTCGATCGCGCGCGCATAGGGGTCCAGGAGCAGCTTGGCCGGGTTGTAGCGCAACCCGTCGTGGGGCGACCACGGACCGGTCGCGCGCAGGCCGTAGCGTTGCCCGAGGCCCATGCCTGGGACGAAGCCGAACCAATACCCGTGGACCCGGTCGGTCAACGGGATCCGACGCTCGGACTCTCCTCGGGTGTCTCCGGGTTCAAACAGGCACACCTCCAGAGCGTCGGCGTGACCGGCATACACACACACCTGGGCCCCGCCCTCGACCAGGCTGACGCCGGGCGCGGGCGGATGGTCCCGGGTGGCGAGAGATCGAGGCAACATGCCGCCCAGCCTAGGCGGAGACTACGGTGGGGGCATGACGGATCCGACCGCCCTGCCCAACTTCCCGCCGCCAGCAGATGAACATCCGTTGCGTGGACGGGTGCTGGATGTCCTGCACGATCTGCAGATCCGGCCATCGATCGACTCTGACGGCGATGTGGCCTTCCACGTCGGCGACCCGGCCCAGCAGCTCTTCGTCCGATGCCAGGACGGCGACTTCCCGGTGATGCGGGTGTTCGGCCAATGGCAGATCGGTGACCCGGCGCCAGCGGAGCTGACCGCACAACTGCAGCGGTGCAACGACATCAACCTGCAGTGGCAGGTCGCCAAGGTAGGGATCGCAGGTGACAACCTCGTCGTGACGACCGACATGGTCGTCCTGCCCGGTGCCGACCTGGGCCAACTCCTGCAGTTGGCTGTCACCCTCGTGCTGCAGGTGGTCGGTGCGTGGTATGGCTCGTGGGACCAAGAGCGCGACGACGCGCCGGAAGGAGGAGGTCAGTGATGGGTGAGTTCGTGCGGCTTGAGGTGGCCGAGGGCATCGGGACGATCCGGCTGGACCGCCCGAAGATGAATGCGCTCAACCTCCAGGTCCAAAACGAGATCGAGGAATGCGCGCGGGAGGCGACAGCGCGCGACGACGTCGCCGCAGTCATCGTCTACGGCGGTGAGCGGGTGTTCGCGGCCGGCGCGGACATCAAGGAAATGCAGGCGATGTCCTACACCGACATGGCGGTGGCCGTCGAAGGCTTGCACTCGTTCACGACGACGCTCGCCCGGATCCCCAAGCCGTCGGTCGCTGCGATCACCGGGTATGCCCTCGGCGGCGGCTGTGAGTTGGCGATGTGCTGTGACTTCCGGATCGCCGGTGAGTCCGCCCAGCTCGGCCAGCCCGAGATCCTCCTGGGCATCATTCCGGGGGCCGGCGGCACGCAGCGGCTCACCCGCTTGGTCGGCCCGGCGAAGGCCAAGGAGCTCATCTTCTCGGGTCGGTTCATCACGGCTGACGAGGCGCTCGCGATCGGCCTGGTCGACCGGGTGGTCCCGGACGCGCAGGTGTATGCCGCCGCCCGCGACTGGATGCTCCAGCTCATCAAGGGCCCGCGGTTCGCCCTCAAGGCGGCCAAGGAGGCAATCGATCGCGGCGGCGAACTCGACTTGGACTCCGGACTAGCGCTGGAGAAGTCCCTGTTCTCGGCGCTGTTCGCCACCCATGATCGCCTCGTCGGCATGGAATCGTTCGTCGCCAACGGTCCTGGCAAGGCGCGCTTCGAGGGTCGATGAGCCGGGTCGGGCCGGTCGTTCCCGGGCCCGATGACGAGCTGAACCTGCCCGGGTTCGGCGCCGACCATGACGAGTCGGTCGGTGGCGGCTGGCGGGCCGGGGCGCTGAGCGTCTGGCGCCGCCTGGGTCCCTTGGGTCCTCTCGGTCCGCTCGGGCCGCTGGGACCGTTCGGCAAACTCGGGCCGCTTGGCCAACTGGGCCCGCTCGGCCCCCTCAGCCCGCTCGGGATCCTCACCGGGGGGCGCCGGGGCGAAGGGTTCGACGTCCTGGTCGTCTATGTCCCGCACGAGTCCACCGAGGCAGTGCTCGGCGCCCTCTTCGCAACCGGGGCGGGGGCCATCGGCGACTATCGCGAATGCGCCTGGGTGACCTCGGGGACCGGCCAGTTCCGGGCCTTGCGTGGGGCGAGCCCGGCGGTAGGCGAGATCGGGGAGCTCGTCACGGTGGCCGAGGACCGCTGCGAGGTGGTCATCCCGGCCGGTCGGCGCGATGAGGTCGTGGCGGCCCTGCGCGCAGCACACCCTTACGAGGAGCCCGCGTTTCACGTCATCAATGCGATCGCGTTCGACTGACCATTCGACGGACCCTCACGGCAGCAGGTACGCCGCCTCGCCATCTGGCGCCGGGTCCGGCTGCCGACGCCGCGGCCGATGGATGGCAGGCGCTCAGGCATCGCCTGGCACGGCACCCTGGCGACATCGGGCCGGCCAGTGTTGCGATGACGCGGCACACCGAAGAGGTGGTGGGCATCACGCCCGAGGCGACGGGGAGGCGGGTGTCGACCTGACAGGATGGTCCAGACCCTTACCAGCACACGGGAAGAGGACGTTGCACCCATGAACATCGTCGTCTGCGTGAAGTATGTGCCTGACGCCCAGGCGGAGCGCACCTTCAACGCCTCCGACAACACCACCGACCGCGTCAACGTCGACGGGCTGCTCTCCGAGCTCGACGAGTATGCCGTCGAGGAGGCCCTCAAGATCGTCGAGGCCGGCGAGGGTGAGGTCACTGTCCTCACCATCGGGCCCGACCAGGCATCCGACGCCATCAAGAAGGCCCTGCAGATGGGCGCCGACAAGGGGGTGCATGTCATCGACGACGCCATCCACGGCTCCGACGCGCTGGCCACCTCGCTGTTGCTCGCCAAGGCGATCGAGAAGATCGGGATGCCCGACTTGGTCATCACGGGCATGTCCTCGACCGACGGCATCATGGGCGTCGTCCCCACCATGCTTGCCGAGCGGCTCGGCCTGCCTGCGGTGACCTTCGCGTCCGAGTTGACCGTCGGCGCCGGCTCGGTGTCGGCTCGGCGTGACGGTGACGTCGCGAGCCAGACCATCGAGGCCACCCTGCCGGCTCTGGTGTCGGTCACCGACCAGATCAACGAGCCGCGCTACCCCTCGTTCAAGGGGATCATGGCGGCCAAGAAGAAGTCCGTCGACACGTGGTCGCTGGCCGACCTAGGCGTCTCGGCGGGCGAGGTTGGCTTGGATGCCGCGTGGACCAAGGTGACCTCCTTCGAGGCCCGGCCCCCGCGCGCCAAGGGCACCATCGTCAAGGACGAGGGTGACGGCGGCGCCAAGCTCGCTGGCTTCCTCGCCGAGCGCAAGTTCATCTGACCAGCGACGTCGGAATAGGAGATCACTGACATGGCTGAAATTCTCGTCCTGGTCGACCACGTCGACGGCGCGCTGCGCAAGACGACCTCGGAGTTGCTCACCATCGCACGGCGGCTCGGTGAGCCGTCGGCCGTCTTCATCGGGTCCGGATTCGATGCCGCGAAGGAGGGGCTCGCGGCTTACGGGGCGGAAAAGGTCTACCGCGTCGAGGCCGACCTGAGCGGCTTCCTCGTCGTGCCGCAGGCCGAGGCGCTCGCGGCCGTGGTGGCCCAGGCGTCTCCGGCGGCGGTCCTCGTGGCCAGCTCACCCGAGGGCAAAGAGATCGCGGCCCGGCTCGCGGTCAAGCTCGGTTCCGGGCTGATCACCGACGCGGTCGATGTCCAGTCGGACGGCGCGGGCGGGGTCGCGACGACCCAGACCGTCTTCGCCGGGTCCTACACGGTCAAGGCAACCGTGACCAAGGGCACGCCCGTGGTTGCCGTCAAGCCCAACTCGGCTGCGCCCGAGGCGGTTTCGGGTGCGGCGACTGAGGTGGCCGTAGCCTTCGAGCCATCGGCGCTCGCTGCGTCGGCCAAGATCGTCTCGGCCGCCCCCAAGGCCAAGACTGGCCGCCCCGAGCTGACCGAGGCGGCGATCGTCGTGTCCGGCGGGCGTGGCACGGGTGGCGACTTCTCCAAGGTCGAGGCCTTCGCGGACTCACTTGGCGCGGCGGTCGGCGCGAGCCGCGCCGCTGTCGATGCCGGCTGGTACCCCCACAGCCACCAGGTCGGCCAGACCGGCAAGCAGGTCAGCCCGCAGCTGTATGTGGCTTGCGGCATCTCTGGCGCCATTCAGCACCGGGCCGGCATGCAGACATCCAAGACGATCGTCGCGGTCAACAAGGACGAGGAGGCGCCGATCTTCGAGTTGGTCGACTTCGGCGTGATCGGCGATCTGTTTGCCGTGCTGCCGCAGGCGACCGACGCGGTGGCGGTGGCGAAGGCGTAGCGGAGGAATTCGTCACACCCGCCGATGACATCGGGGCCACATCCGGGATCAAGGCCCGAATTTCCCCCACCCGTCGAGGTTATTGCCGCTTGCGCCCCGCACCGACATTGGTGCACCCACAGGGCGTCGGCTTGCCACGGAGGTAGCGGATTGGTTGACTCCCGCCGTGGACCTGTCCTTGCTGCGTTACCAGCCCACTCTTGTCGGTCAGGCTGTCCGACTTGAGCCGTTGGGACCGGAGCACTTCGACGGTTTGCGCTCCCTCTTTGTCGGCGAGGCACCCGGACCGCTCGCGGTCGCCCTGGCCGAGCAGGTCAAGCTCGGCCTGGTCTTGGCCAAGGAGCGGCCGGACCGGGCCGATTGGGCGATCGTCACCGTCGCAGGCGAAGGGGTGGTTGGGGAGGTCGTGCTCTTTTCCTTGGACGCCGACCACGACTCGATGGAGTTCCGGATCGCCCTGGCCAGGCCCGAGTATTTCGACCAGGGCTACGGCTCGGAGGCCACCACGCTGGTGAGGGACTTCGCTTTCGGTGCCCTCGGTCTGCGGCGGCTCACCCTGGAGGTGGCGGCGAGCAACGCGCGCGCCAGGCGTGTCTACGCCCGCGCTGGCTTCGTGATCGAGGGGGTGCGGCGGCAGGTTCGACTGGTCGATGGTCTCTGGGACGACGTCGTCGACATGGCGTTGCTGGCCTCAGACCCACGCCCCTAACGCACGGGGGAGCGGCGGTGCGAGGGCGCCACCGTCCTGGCGATCAGTCTGGCTCGGTGATCGGCTCGCGTCGACGGGAGACCTCGGCACGACCCCGGCTCCAGGCCCTTCCCGGCGAGGCAGCCGCAGACCGCACCGCCCGGCGGGTCCGGTTCGCGACGATCCGCAGTCGACCAACGTCCACGATTCGCCACCCGCCAGCCTGGGCCATGAGGCGCAACTCATGATCGGGGTTCACCGCAACCGGGTTGCCGACAATGGCGAGCATGGGTTCGTCACTGATCGAGTCGGAGTAGGCGAAGCAGCGGGCGAGGTCGTAGCCATGGTCGAGCGCCAGCGCGCGAATGACCTCGGCCTTGCCTTCCTTGTAACAGAAGGGCCCAGCCAGGGTCCCGTCGAAGCGGCCGTCCACATCGCGTCCAGCAGTTGTTCCCACGCCGTAATCCATCCCGGCGGCCACCGCGAACCGTTGGACGATCTCGGTTGGGCTGGCCGAGATGAGCACCAAGTGATGGCCGGCGGCTCGGTGCTGCGCGAGCACCTCGCGCATGGTGGTCGTGATGGTGGCCACGAGGTCGTCGAGGAACCCATCGGCCAAACGCTCGACCTCAGACGCGGGTTGACCTTTGACCCCACGCAGGATCCGATCGCGGACTTTGGCCGAACTCCCATCGCTGGCACCACGCAGCATGAACGAGGCGTTCCGGGCTAGGTCGAGGGCCAGCTCGCGTTTGCTGACGAACCCCGCTCGGAAGGCCGCCTTGGCCAGCGGGATGTTGGCTGAGCCCGGGATGAGCGTGCCGTCCAGGTCGAAGAAGGCGGCCACCCGGGTGTCGGCGGCGCTCGCGTTGGTCATGCTGCACCACTCCTGTCAACGGGACGAACCTTCCCATCATGACGCACTGAGCACACCCATGGCCAGGTGTGACGATCCCTCGGACCGACCCAGATCACGCCAGGGCCAGGGGTGCGACCCCAGCGACGGGCCGCGAGCGCGAACGGGCACTGCGGCATACCAGCGGGCAGCCTAGGATCGGCGGGTGCCCGTGTACCTCGATCACGCTGCAACCACGCCGCTGCTGGCCGACGTCGCGCAGGCGATGGCCCTGCAGCGCGACCTCGTGGGCAACGCTTCCTCGCTGCACACGGCCGGGCGCGCGGCCCGCCGGGTCGTCGAGGAATCTCGGGAACGCTTGGCTGGGGTGCTCGGCGCTCGCCCCTCTGAGGTCGTGTTCACCTCGGGCGGAACTGAGGCCGACAACCTCGCCATCGCGGGGGTCTACCGCGCCCGGCGAGACGCCGACCCGAGACGCCGGCGACTTCTTGTCAGCGCGATCGAACATCATGCCGTCCTGGACTGCGTTCAGGCCCTCGTCGACCGCGAAGGCGCCGAGGTCCACTGGCTGCCGGTCGGCCCTTCCGGCGTCTTGCCGCTCGCAGCGGTTCGGGAAGCCATTGAGCACGATCCCGACTCGGTCGCCCTCGTCTCGGTCATGTGGGCGAACAACGAGGTGGGCACCGTCCAAAACGTCGCGGCAATTGCCGCGGAGGCGCACGGACACGGCATACCGATGCACACCGACGCCGTGCAAGCGGTGGGTCACCTTCCTGTCGACTTCGCGGCAAGCGGAGTTGACCTGTTGACCTTGACTGGGCACAAACTGGGCGGGCCAATCGGTGCCGGTGCATTGCTCGTGCGCCGCGAGCAGGCTGTGGTGCCGCTCGTTCACGGGGGAGGACAGGAGATGGGCCTGGGATACGGCATCCGGCCCGGCGGTGCCTGGACGGCTGGGGACTGGTCGACTCGTTTGGCGGGTAACGCGCACTTGCTGGTCCCCGGCTGTGAGGGTGACTCCTTGCTCTATCTGCTCGATGCCGCCGGAATCGCCTGCTCGACTGGATCGGCATGCCAGGCAGGGGTGCCCCAACCCAGCCATGTGCTGCTCGCCATGGGTCTGTCCGAACGCGAGGCCCGCGGCGCGCTTCGCCTGACCCTCGGGCACACCTCGGTTCCCGGCGACGTCGCCGCCGTGTTGGCCGCGCTCCCGGCGGCGGTCGAGCGGGCTCGGCGGGCCGCTGGGGTGGCCTGATGCTGGTCGTCGCGGCGATGAGCGGTGGCGTCGACTCGGCGGTCGCGGCGGCCAGGCTCCTCGACGCTGGTCATCAGGTTGTCGGGGTCCACCTGGCGCTGTCCGAGTCGGCGCAGCGAGTCCGCGAGAAGGCGCGCGGGTGTTGCACCTTGGAGGACGCCGCGGACGCCCGTCGGGTGGCCGACCGGCTGGGGATCCCGTTCTACGTTTGGGACCTGTCCGCACGCTTCCGCACCGAGGTGGTCGAGGACTTCGTCGCAGAGTATGCCGCGGGCCGCACCCCCAACCCGTGCCTGCGCTGCAACGAGCGGATCAAGTTCGCTGCGCTGTTGGACAAGGCATTGGCGTTGGGGTTTGACGCCGTGGGCACCGGGCACTATGCGCGGATCATCGACCGAGGCAGTGCGCGCGAGTTGCACCGTGCCCTCGACCTGGCTAAGGATCAGTCCTACGTCCTGGGTGTGCTTGATGCCGACCAGTTGGCGCGGGCGTTCTTCCCCCTCGGCGACTGGACCAAGGCCCAGGTGCGCGACGAAGCAGCAGCGCGAGGCTTGGCGGTCGCCCGCAAGCCCGACTCCCACGACATCTGTTTCATCCCCGACGGCGACACGCGCGGGTGGCTGGCCGGTCGGTTGGGGCAGCGGCCGGGGGACATCGTCGATGAGACCGGAGCGGTTGTCGGGTCACACCAGGGCGCGTTTGGCTTCACCGTCGGGCAGCGAAAGGGGCTGGCCTTGCCGCGCCCGGCAGCGGATGGACGACCCCGCTTCGTGAAGGCGGTTGACGTTAGGAGCAATACCGTCGTCGTCGCGCCCGCCGAGTTGCTGGGGGTCGATGTCATCACTGGCGAGCACCTTCGGTGGTGTGGCAACCCGCCACCGGTTGGCGACTCGATCCGGGTGCTCGCTCAACTGCGGGCCCACGGGGAGCCGATCCCTGCCGTGGCAACGGTGGTCGAGGACCTCGTGCGGGTGACCCTGGACGTCGCGATCCGCGGCGTGGCCACGGGCCAGTCGGTCGTCCTGTATGCCGCCACTCGGGTGATCGGGTCGGCGACGATCACGGCGACCGGTCGGCGGGGTTCGTCGGGAGCTGCACATCATCGGTGAACGTGAGGAATTCGGAGCGGCAGTAGGCTCCCGAGGGTGACGTCTGCGAGTGGGATCGGCTCTTGGCCAGGCACCGACGTTGCACAGGCCCTGCGGGTCCAGCGGGACCTCCTGGGCGAGCATGACGAGCAGACCGACGGGGTGCGCGGCATACCGTCACTGCCCGAACTGCCCCAGCGCGGACCCGGCGCAGACCTCATCGGACGCACGGCGGGTCTGCTGGTCGACCTCGCTGTGGACCTCCAGCCGGCAGGGTGGCGCTTTGTCGACCGGCCGGGTCACGACGCTGCCCGCACCGCAGCCTTCTGGACCCAGGACCTGGATGAGCTCGCAGCTGCCTTCGACGGGTATTCCGGGCCGCTGAAGATCGCGATCGCCGGCCCGATGACTCTCGCCGCAGGCACGTGGCTGCACCGTGGTGAACGGTCGGTTGCCGATCGGGGCGCTTGTCGAGACCTGGCCGAGTCGCTCGCCGAAGGCCTGCGGGCCCTGCTCACCTCGGTGACCCGGCTGGTGCCCGGCGCCGAGCTCATCGTCCAGATCGACGAGCCGTCTCTGCCGACGATCCTCGACGGTGGGCTGCCCACGGCCTCAGGCTTTGGGCGGCTCCGGGCCGTCGACGCTTCCGAAGCACTCCCGCTCCTGCAGACCGTTCTTGAGGCGGCCCGAGAGCGGCCGACGCTCGTGCATTGCTGCGCGGCATACCCGCCGCTGCCCCTGCTGCGACGAAGCGGCGCGGGCGGCCTTTCGGTGGACACGACGCTGCTCACGCCGCGCGGATGGGAGGGGCTGGCCGTTGCCGTCGAGGCGGGTGTGACGGTCTACGCGGGTTGCGTGCCTTCGGCAGTGGACCCTCGCATCGACCCCGTCGCGGTCGCCGATCGCGTCGGACAGGCATGGGAGCGCATCGGTATGCCGCCGGCGCACCTCGACGCTCTGGTTGTCACCCCATCGTGCGGGTTGGCCGGGCTCACCCCTGCGGCCGCCATCGAACGGCAGCAGGCCTGCCTTCAGGTGGCCGCAGAACTGGCGGCCAGGGTGAACGGCTGATCGCGCTCAGTTGAGCGCAGAGCCTTTGGCGAATTCCTCGAAGGAGATGTCCCAGTCGGTCCATCCGTTGCCGCGGTCCAATGGGCGGCCCGTGCCGGTAACGACGATGGGGTCGCCGACCTTGGCCTGGTTGAACAACCAGCCGGCGTTGGCCGTGCTCATCCCGATGCACCCGTGACTGACGTTGGCCTTGCCATGGCTGCTCGCCGACCACGGCGCGGCATGGACGAATTCACCCGACCAGGTCTCGCGCATGGCGAACTTGGCCACGATCCGGTAATAGTCGGGGTCGTCCTTCGGGGTCCCGAGAGTGGCGGCGTCCATGATCTTCTCGGTCCACTTCTCGATGATGACCTTGGTGCCGCTGCGGGTTTCCATCCCTGGCCGACCACCGGTGATGGGGATGGTCCGAGCCACCGACCCGTTGATGACGACCTGCATCTGATGGGCCGCCAGATCGGCCTTCATGACCAGTGGGCTGCCGACCGTGAAGCCGCCGGTGAGATCGCTCTTGCCGTAGGTGCCCTTCCCAGCGGCAACTCCGTTGATGGCGACCGACACGTCGACCTTCGTGCCCTGCTGCCAGAACTCCTTGGGTCGCCAGTGCGCCTCGCGGCTGCTGATCCATGCCCAGGAGCCAGGCTGGCTCGGCGTCGAGGTCACCGTCATCGTCCGCTCGAAGGCCGCTTTGTCGGTGACCGGCGCGCTGAACATGATGACCACGGGCATGGCAATGCCGACGGTCGCACCACGGTGGACCATGCTCGCGGAGATCTGCTGCTTGCTTGTCAACGACGAAGTGGTGAACCGATTCTTCGTGGTCACTGCGCTGCCCGCGGCATTGCTGCCTGTCATCGTCAGTGAGTAGGCCACACCCGGCTCCAACAAGGAGCGGGCGGTCCACGTGGTCCCGTCCGGCGAGATGTCTCCCCCGACGGTCGCCGCTCCGGACTTCGGATCGTTGTAGGTGAGCTCGACCGACGTGACCGTCCCCTTCGCAGCGGTGACGACGACTCGGGTGTCCACCGGCACGGCCGAGCCGTCGCTGACACTCGCGGTGAGGGTCACCGGGGTGGTATCGACAGGCGGAGCGGTCGTGGGAGTGGAGGGCGCGGCGCTCTGTGACATGGTCGCCGTCGCTCCCGGCTCCATCCCGGTGCCGGGCGTCGGTGGCGGGGCGGCGGTGCAGGCGGCGAGACACAGCCCCGTCAGGGCCACCATGGCAGCCCCGCGGACGCCAAGCACGCCACGGTCGCCAAGCACACCGCGGACCCGAGCAGCAGGTATGCCGTGTCCAAGCCGACGCTGGACACCGTGGGCGAAGGCGTTTCTCATGCGCAACTCCCCTGAGCGAGACGATGGGTCCGGACCGGCAACACAGGCCGGGCCACCGGGCCCTGGTCAGTCTTGACCAAGCCTGACCAAGCCTGACCAGGCCCTGACCAGGCCTAACCAGTGTCGAACGCCGCAGACCAGATGGCAAATGCTGCTCAACCCCTGGCGTGTCAGACCGATGCGGCAGGATGGCGCCGTGTCCAGCGCCATCCAGCAAGACCCCACGGCCCCGGTCCCCCCGCAGGCACGGCATACCTGGGCCGATCTGGCCGAGACGATCCGCGGCCACCAGTTCGCCTATCACGTCCAGGACGCGCCGACGATCTCCGACGGGGAATACGACGCGCTGATCCGTGAGCTCACCGCGCTCGAAGAGGCCTACCCCGGGTTGCGCACCCCCGACAGCCCGACCCAACAGGTGGGGGCCGCGGCGTTCTCGACGGACTTCCAGGCCGTGGACCATCGCGAGCGGATGCTCAGCCTGGACAACGCCTTCTCGCCCGCGGAGCTCTCGGCGTGGGCGGCCCGGGTGGCGCGGGACGCCGGAGGCGAGGGCGGGGCGGCATACCGGTTCCTCTGCGAGCTCAAGGTCGACGGACTGGCGATCAACCTCCTCTACGAGCGCGGTCGACTCACCCGCGCGCTCACCCGCGGTGACGGGCGCACGGGCGAGGACGTGACGCTCAACGTGCGAACCATCCACGGCATACCGACCGTCCTCACGCCGACCCCCCACGCTCCGGTGCCGGAGGTGGTCGAGGTGCGCGGTGAGGTGTTCTTCCCCGTCGCGGCCTTCGAGGAACTCAACGCGAGCCTCGTGGCGGCCGGGCGACTGCCGTTCGCCAACCCGCGCAACGCGGCCGCCGGCTCGCTGCGCCAGAAGGACCCACGGGTCACCGCGAGCCGCCCGCTGCGGATGCTCGTCCACGGACTCGGGGCGCGTCGCGGTTTCGAGGTGTCCCGCCAGAGCGAGGCGTATGCCGTGCTCCACGACTGGGGGCTGCCCACCTCCGCGCGCTGGCGGGTCGTCGACGACATCACCCAGGTGCAGGAGTTCATCGACCACTACGGCGAACACCGGCACTCGGTCGAGCACGAGATCGACGGGGTCGTCGTCAAGGTCGATGAGGTGGCGGTCCAACGGGTCCTGGGGTCGACCTCGCGGGCGCCCCGCTGGGCCATCGCCTACAAATACCCGCCCGAGGAGGTCAACACGGTCCTGCGCGCGATCCAGGTCGGGGTCGGGCGGACCGGTCGGGTGACCCCCTTCGGGGTGATGGACCCGGTCGTCGTGAGCGGCTCAACGGTCGCCAACGCGACGCTGCACAATGCCTGGGAGGTGGCCCGCAAGGACGTCCGAGTCGGCGACACGGTCGTGCTGCGCAAGGCGGGAGACGTCATCCCCGAGATCGTCGCGCCCGTCCTCGCGCTGCGGCCCGCCGACGCGGTGCCTTGGGTCATGCCGACGCACTGCCCGTCCTGCGGGAGTTTGCTGGCGACCGAAAAGGAGGGCGACAAGGACATCCGCTGCCTCAATGCCCGCACCTGTCCGGCCCAGTTGCGCGAGCGGTTGTTCGGACTGGCCTCCCGCGGAGCTCTGGACATCGAGGCCCTGGGCTGGGAGGGGGCAGCCGCCCTGCTCGATGCGGGTGTCATCGAGGACGAGGGCAGCCTGTTCGGGCTCGACCTGGCCGCCATCGCGAAGGTCCCCCTCTATACCCGGCTGGCCAAGAAGACCGATCCGCCCGAGACCATCGTCTCGGGCCGGGTGCTGTCAGCCAACGGTGAGAAACTCATCGACAACCTGGCCAAGGCTAAGCAACAGCCGCTATGGCGGGTGCTCGTGGCCCTGTCGATCCGGCACGTCGGGCCGACAGCCGCTCGTGCCCTGGCGACCCACTTCGGCTCGATGGACGCCATCCGCAGCGCCGAGGTCCAGGCCCTCTCCGCGGTGGACGGCGTCGGCGGAGTCATCGCCGAATCGGTCCGCGAGTGGTTCGACGCCCCCGAGAACCAGTGGCATCGCGCGATCGTTGACGCCTGGGCGGCGGCCGGAGTCCGGATGGTCGATGCGGTCGACACCTCGGTGCCACGCACCCTGGAGGGCAAGACCGTGGTCGTCACGGGGTCCTTGGAGGGGTTCAGCCGCGACGGGGCCAAAGAAGCGATCATCGCCCGGGGCGGCAAGGCGGCCGGGTCGGTCTCCAAGAACACCGACTGGGTGGTCGTCGGTCCCGGGGCCGGGTCCAAAGAGGCCAAGGCCCGTGACCTTGGGCTCTCCATCCTGGACGAGGCTGGTTTCGTCCGACTCCTGGCGACCGGGTCCCCCGACTGACCCCGGGCAGACCGAGGACCCAACTGACCCCGAGGGTTCGGCACTGGCACTCGCGTCGATCAGGTCACCCGTCGAACGCCCCGCGGGGGCTCGCGGCCCTCGCCCATAGGATGGTCGTATGTCCTCACTGTCCCGCGATGACGTCGCCCACCTGGCCATGTTGGCCCGGATCGAGCTGACTGACGGGGAGCTCGACCGGATGCTCGGCGAGTTGTCGGTCATCCTCGACGCCGTGGCGCTCGTGCAGCAGGCGCCCACCGAGGGCGTCGAGCCGATGTCGCACCCGTTGCCCTTGGTCAACGTCGCCCGACCCGATGAGGTCCGCCCCGGCCTGTCCGCCGAGCAAGCCCTCTCCGGTGCCCCCGAGGCCGACCAGCAACGCTTCTCCGTCCCGCGGATCCTCACCGACGACTGACCACCCACCCCCCGGTATGCCGTCCACGCGGCCCAGGCGCACGGCATACCTGCTGCTTCCCGACCTCCCCCGACCGTAAGGCCCGATCGTGACCCACGACCTCACCCGCTGGAGTGCCGCCCGGATGGCCGATGCGCTGTCCCGCCGGGAGATCAGCGCCGTCGAGCTCACCCAGGCGCACCTGGACCGGACTGCTGCCGTCGATGGCGCGGTCCACTCCTACCTGCACGTCGACGGTGAGGGGGCGCTGGCTCAGGCGCAGGCCGTGGACGACGCCCGCGGGCGCGACGAGGACCTGCACGTCATGGCCGGCGTGCCGATCGCCGTCAAGGACGTCATCGCCACTCGTGGGCTGCCGACTACCTGCGGGAGCCGGATCCTTGCCGGGTGGGTGCCGCCCTACGACGCGACTCTGGTCACCAAGCTCAAGGCCGCCGGGATGCCCATCCTCGGCAAGACGAACATGGACGAGTTCGCCATGGGCTCCTCGACCGAGCACTCGGCCTATGGGCCCAGCCGCAACCCGTGGGACCTTGAGCGCATCCCCGGCGGCTCCGGCGGCGGATCGTCGTCGGTGCTGGCGTCCTTCCAGGCACCGCTGGCCATCGGCACCGACACCGGTGGTTCGATCCGCCAGCCCGCCGCCGTCACCGGGACCGTGGGCACCAAACCCACCTATGGCGGGGTGTCCCGCTATGGCCTAGTCGCCTTGGCCTCCAGCCTCGACCAGGCGGGGCCCTGCGCTCGGACCGTGCTCGACACGGCGTTGCTGCACGCCGTCATCGGCGGCTACGACCCGCGCGACTCGACCTCGATCCACGCCCCCGTGCCCGAGGTGGTGCGGGCGGCGCAGCGGGCCGACGTCACCGGGATGCGCATCGGGGTCGTCACGCAGTTGACCGGCGAGGGTTATCAGCCGGGCGTGCAGGCTCGCTTCGAGGAGTCCGTGCAGCTGCTCGTGGACGCGGGCGCGACCGTCGTGGAGGTCGACTGCCCGAACTTCCGGTTCGCCCTCGCGGCCTACTACCTCATCCTCCCGTCGGAGGCGTCCTCGAACCTGGCCCGGTTCGATGCGATGCGCTACGGCCTGCGGGTGTTGCCCGAGGGCGTCGATGACCCGAGCGCCGAGCAGGTCATGGCGGCCACCCGTGAGGCCGGGTTCGGCGACGAGGTGAAGCGGCGGATCATCCTGGGCACCTATGCGTTGTCCTCAGGCTATTACGACGCCTACTACGGCCAGGCCCAGAAGGTCCGTCGGCTCATCGCCGACGACTTCGCCCGCGCCTTCGAGGTGGCCGATGTGCTCGTCTCACCAACCGCGCCGACAACCGCCTTCAAGATCGGCGAGAAGCTCGACGACCCCTTGGCCATGTACCTCAACGACGTCGCCACCATCCCCGCCAACCTGGCCGGCATCCCTGGCATGTCGCTGCCGAGCGGGTTAGCCGACGAATACGGGTTACCCACTGGGTTCCAGATCCTCGCTCCGGCGACCCAGGACCAGCGCCTGTATGCCGTGGGCTCGGCTCTCGAGCGCGAGCTCGCCAGCCGGTGGGGTGGGCATCTGTTGGATCGGGTCCCAGAGTTGGCAGCGGCGGGCGTGGAGGTGACCAAGTGAGCGAGCAGACCACTGACGTGGCAGGCGCCGACGAGATCCTGGGCACCGACGAGGTGCTGGGAGCCAACGAGGTGCAGGCGGGCGGCCCGGAGGCCGTGTTGACCTGGGAGGAGACGGTCGCGGCATACGACCCGGTCTTGGGGTTGGAAGTCCACGTCGAGTTGGGTACGGCCACGAAGATGTTCTGCGGCTGCCCGACCGAGTTCGGCGCCGAGCCCAACTCCCAGGTGTGCCCGGTGTGTCTCGGGCTCCCCGGGTCGCTGCCGGTCGTCAACGAGAAGGGCGTCGAGTCGGCGATCCGGATCGGGTTGGCGCTCAACTGCACTATCGCGCCGTGGTGCCGGTTCGCTCGGAAGAACTACTTCTATCCCGACATGCCCAAGAACTTCCAGACCAGCCAATACGACGAGCCGATCGCCTTCAACGGGTGGCTCGATGTCGAGCTCGAGGACGGTTTCGTCTATCGGGTGCAGATCGAGCGGGCCCATATGGAGGAGGACACCGGCAAGTCGCTGCACGTGGGCGGTGCCACCGGCCGGATCCATGGGGCCGACTATTCGCTGGTCGACTACAACCGGGCCGGGATCCCGCTCATCGAGATCGTCACCAAGCCGATGACCGGGTTGGGGGAGCGCGCTCCCGAGGTGGCCAAGGCCTACGTCGCCACGCTGCGCGACCTGCTGCGGGCGCTGGGCGTTTCCGACGTCAAGATGGAGCAGGGGTCGCTGCGCTGCGACGCCAACGTCTCGCTGCGGCCGCGCAAGAAGAAGGCCGAGAAGCAGGCCGAGGTCCCATTTGGCACGCGCACCGAGACCAAGAACGTCAACTCGCTGCGCTCGGTCGAGCGTGCGGTGCGCTACGAGATGACTCGGCACGCGGCGGTGTTGGCCGGTGGTGGGTCGATCCTGCAGGAGACCCGGCACTGGCACGAAGACACCGGCGTCACCACCAGTGGCCGGGAGAAGTCCGACGCCGAGGACTACCGCTACTTCCCTGAGCCGGACTTGGTGCCCATCGCTCCGACGCCCGAGACCATCGAGGCGCTGCGGGCCACCCTGCCCGAGCCGCCGGTCCAGCGTCGGCGCCGCCTGCAGGGAGAGTGGGGGTTCTCGGACCTGGAGATGCGCGACGTCGTCAACGCCGGGGCCATCGAGATCATCGAGGCCACGGTCGCGGCAGGGGCGACGCCCGCCGGTGCCCGCAAGTGGTGGTCGGGCGAGATCGCCCGGCGCGCCAACCTCGAAGGTCGCGAACTGTCTGACATGGGCATCACGCCGCGGGCCGTGGCCGAGCTGGACGCCCTCGTCCAGGGCGGCCGGCTCAACGACTCGATGGCCCGGCAAGTGCTCGACGGTGTCCTGGCCGGCGAAGGCAACCCCGGCGCGGTCGCCGATGCGCGCGGCCTGGCCCTGGTCTCCGATGACGGGGCCCTGGGCGCGGCAGTCGACGCGGTCATCACGGCCAACCCCGACCTCGTCGAGAAGATCCAGAGCGGCAAGGTCCAGGCCGCCGGTGCTCTCATCGGCCAGGTGATGAAGGCGATGGCCGGTCAGGCCGACGCCGCTCGGGTCCGCGAACTCATCATGGAGCGCGTCGGCGGCTGAGCCCGCCAGACTCGCGGCCGACTCAGCTTTGTGGAGCGGTGGCCACACCCTGCTGTGGCCAGCACTCCACGAACCTGCCCGGCCCGCGGGTCGTCACCACCCCCAGCCGGTATGCCGCCCGCGAAACTGGGCGCGCGGCATACCGGATGATGGTGCGTGGGTCAGCGCTTGCCGCCGCCGAGCAGCCCGCCGAGGATGTCGGTGATGCTGGGGCCGGACTGGCCGCCCGAGCGCGAGCTTGAGCCCGCAGAGTCGGACGAGCCCTGGGCCCCACCAGCGAGGACCTGGCCGAGGATGTCCCCGAGGATGCCGCCCATGGGGTCCTCGGTCCCTACGTCGGATCTGGACGTCGGCCCGGAACCCCGGCTTTCGCCGGGCAGGGTCGCGCTGTCGGTGGGGATGAGTGGGCCGGTCGGACGCTCGGGCAGGTCGGAGCCACTGTCCGCGGGACCGGCCGACGAACCCGAACCCCCGCCGAGCACCTGACCAAGGATGTCGCCGAGCCCGCCGCCACCGCCGCCACCCACGGAGCCACCCGCGGAGCCACCCGCGCCGCCGGCGGCGCCGCCGAGGACCTGACCGAGGATGTCGCCCATGCCGCTC
>JBGAQN010000061.1:0-14366 GCA_044220725.1 Dermatophilaceae bacterium | reverse complement strand
ATCCGCGAGTATGCCGACCGGTTGCCGATGCTCGCCGGTGCCCCGACCGTCACCCTCCTCGAGGGCGGCACCCCGCTCATCCCCGCGGCATACCTCTCGCAGCGGGTGGGCGCGCAGGTGTGGCTCAAGTTCGAGGGGCTCAACCCGACCGGCTCGTTCAAGGACCGGGGGATGACGACGGCGATCTCGGTGGCGGCCGCGCGCGGTGCCAAGGTGGTCATCTGCGCCTCGACCGGCAACACGAGCGCGAGTGCGGCGGCCTACGCGACCAAGGCCGGCATGGCCTGCGCTGTGCTGGTGCCGGACGGCAAGATCGCCATGGGCAAACTGAGCCAGGCGGTGGCGCACGGTGCGACCCTGCTGCAGGTCGAGGGCAACTTCGACGACTGCCTTACCGTCGCGCGCAAGCTGGCAGAGGCCTACCCGGTCGAGTTGGTCAACTCGGTCAACCCCGCTCGCATCGAGGGTCAGAAGACCGCGGCGTTCGAGATCGTCGACGCGTTAGGAGACGCCCCCGACATCCACTGCCTGCCGGTCGGCAACGCCGGCAATATCACCGCCTACTGGCAGGGATATCGCGAGTATGCCGCGGGCACGCCGGGAGCCGCTGGCGACGCCGGGACAGGCGGTCCGGCCACGCACCTGCCTCGGATGTGGGGTTTCCAGGCCGCCGGAGCGGCGCCGATCGTCCTCGGACATCCGGTCGACGAGCCGGAGACCATCGCGACCGCGATCCGGATCGGCAACCCGGCGTCGTGGGCCCAGGCCGTGGCCGCGCGCGACGACTCGGGTGGCCGGATCGACGCGGTGACCGACGAACAGATCCTCGACGCACACCGGATCCTCTCGGCCAAGGAGGGCGTGTTTGTGGAGCCGGGGTCCGCGGCCTCGGTGGCCGGACTGTTCGCGTGTTCGGAGGCCGGTGACGTGCCCGCGGGGGCGCGGATCGTGTGCACCGTCACCGGGCACGGGCTCAAGGACCCCCAATGGGCGCTCAAGCGCGCCGACGGCAGCGAGGTCACCCCGACCCGGATCAGCGCCGAGGCGTATGCCGCCGCCGTCGCCCTTGGCCTGGAAAGCTGACCTACCGATGCGTGAGGTCCCTGTCGGCACCGCGATCCGGGTCCGCACCCCGGCGAGCAGCGCCAACCTCGGGCCGGGGTTCGACTCGATCGGGCTGGCGCTCGGTGTGTGGGACGAGTTGTCGGTGACCGTCGTCGCCGAGCCCGGGCTGCGGATCGAGGTGTCCGGGTCGGGGGCCGACGGGGTGCCGCGCGACGAGTCGCACCTGGTCTATCGATCGATGGCCCGGGGTTTGCGGGAGTTCGGGGTGTCGGTCCCGGCGGGGCTGGTCTTAGCGGCGACGAACGCCGTGCCACACGGTCGCGGGATGGGGTCCTCGGCCACCGCAATTGTGTCGGGTGTGGCTGCCGCACAAGGACTTTCGGTCTGCGCGTTAGCTGCGGTCGACGGGTTACCGAGGACGCCCGGCGAGCTGCTGGATATCGATCGCGATGCCGTGAATTCCTTGGCAGCGGAGTTGGAGGGGCATCCGGACAACTCCTCGGCGACCGTTTATGGCGGGATGACGCTGTCCTGGTCCGAGGAGGACGACCTGGCGCCCGCGCCGGCGGGATCGGTGGGTCCGTCGACGTCGCGCGACACGCCCGACGGGGGACAGGCCGGGGAGTCGGGGAAGCTGGGGGGACGGCATACGGCCACGGTGCGATTGCTCCTGCACCCGGACCTGACCGCGGTGCTTTTCGTGCCCGAGGCGACGCTGGCCACGCACACGGCTCGGGCATTGCTGCCCGAGCGGGTGCTGCTGCGCGACGCAGCCCGCAACTCCGCGCGGGCCGCGCTGCTCGTCGAGGCCGCGACGCGCAGCCCACACTTGCTGGTGCCCGCGACCCGCGACTGGTTGCACCAAGAGGCCAGGCGGCCATCGTATGCCGCGTCGATGGCCCTCGTCGACGAGCTCAGAGCCCAGGGCCACGCGGCAGTCATTTCAGGGGCTGGGCCGTCGGTGCTCGTGCTGACGACGGCCGATCGAGCTGATCGCGTCCGTTCGACGGCCGACCACGTATGGCGACGGCTCGTTCCTGGCATCCCCGACGTCGGGGTGAGTGTCCGACGCGGGTGACCTCGCCGCTCGAACGGCGTGGCCCCTGTCGGTGCGGGCTGCGCGTGAGCGGGCGGCGGAGGTGTTACATTGGGAAACGCACCGCACCGGAGGGCCGCTTGGGCCCGCGACGGAGCGGCGGCACCACCCCCACGCGACAGGCAATCTCCGCCTCGGTCCGTGTCGAGCGCGTCCACCGTGGGGTTCACTCACCGGTCAGTCGTTGCTGATCGCAGCACCCGGCGCTCCGCAGGACCGCCGACGAACGAGGGGAAGGATCCTTCGTGACAGACACCATCGAGGTCGCGACGGCAGGAAAGCCGGTCAAGGGCGGCCTCACCGGTCTCAAACTCGCTGAGCTCAAGGACGTCGCGTCCCAACTGGGGATCACTGGGACCGCCAAGATGCGCAAGGACGACCTCGTGGCCGCCATTTCGGCGCACCGCGGCGGGGGTTCGCCGTCGCATTCAGGCCGCTCCGGCGGGGCTGGGGGGGCGGGCAGCTCCAGGGTCGGATCAGGTTCGGCCGAAGCGCCAGCGGCGTCCAATCAGACCTCGGAGGGCTCGTCCGTGGCCGCGACCGCTGGGTCCGGATCAGGGGCGGGTTCAGCCGCCGCGTCCAGCGTTCAGCACTCGAACGCCGTAGATGCCGCTTCTGGCGGGCCGTCGGGTTCGTCGAGCCGCTCGCGGGCGGGATCGAGGCGTGTGCGGGCAGCGGCTGGCTCGCCCACAGGCAACCCCGCGACGGGCGAGGGAACCGCCTCGGTGGCCGCTGATGCGCGCCACGGTCAAGACGGTCGGGATCGGTCCGAGCGGTTGTCCCGCAGGGACGGCCAGCAGGGCGAGCGGCAGGGCCAGCAGGGCCAGCCGAGCCAGCAGGGCGAGCGGCAGGGCCAGCCGAGCCAGCAGGGCCAGCAGGGCGAGCGGCAGGGCCAGCCGAGCCAGCAGGGCCAGCAGGGCGAGCGGCAGGGCCAGCCGAGCCAGCAAGGCGAGCGGCAGGGCCAGGGCGAGCGCCAAGGGCAGCAAGACCAGCAGGGCCAGGGCGAGCGTCAGTCCACGTACCGGGACCGTCAGCAAGCCAACCAGCAGGGCGGCAACCAGCAGGGCCAGTCCCGCTATGACGATGACTACGACAGCCGCACCGGCCGCCGCCGCAACCGGCAGCGCAGCCGGGACCGCAAGCGGGGGCGCGGCACGATGGGTATGCCGATGGGTGCGGGCGGTCAGGACCTCAGCGAGGCCGACGTCCAGATCGCCGATGACGACGTCATCGTGCCGGTGGCCGGCATCCTCGACGTGTTGGACAACTACGCGTTCGTTCGCACGTCCGGCTACCTACCCGGGCCCGGGGATGTCTACGTCCCGCTCGGCCTGGTTCGTCGGCATGGCCTGCGCAAGGGTGACGCCGTCACTGGCGCAGTAAAGGCTCTGCGTGAAGGTGAGGTGCCGGTCGGTCAGAGCGGGAACCGGGCCAAGTTCAATCCGTTGGTGCGTCTCGACACGGTCAACGGGATGACTCCCGAGCAGGCCAAGGCCCGAGTGGAATTCGCCAAGTTGACCCCGCTCTATCCTCAGGAGCGCCTGCGGTTGGAGACGGCGTCGAACATCATCACGACGCGAGTCGTCGACCTGGTCTCGCCGATCGGCAAGGGCCAGCGTGGTCTCATCGTCAGCCCGCCCAAGGCCGGCAAGACGTTGATCCTGCAGGCCATCGCCAATGCGATCACGACCAACAACCCCGAGGTTCACCTCATGGTCGTGCTCGTCGACGAGCGTCCCGAGGAAGTCACCGACATGCAGCGGACGGTGCGCGGCGAGGTCATCGCCTCGACCTTCGACCGCCCGGCCGATGACCACACGACGGTGGCTGAACTGGCGATCGAGCGGGCCAAGCGGCTCGTCGAGCTCGGTCACGACGTGGTCATTCTCTTGGACGGCATCACCCGGCTGGGGCGCGCCTACAACTTGGCCGCTCCCGCGAGCGGACGGATTCTCTCCGGTGGTGTGGATTCGGCCGCGCTATACCCGCCGAAGAAGTTCTTTGGGGCGGCGCGCAACATCGAAGACGGCGGGTCGCTGACGATCTTGGCCACCGCGTTGGTCGAGACCGGCTCCAAGATGGACGAGGTGATCTTCGAGGAGTTCAAGGGCACCGGCAACTGGGAGCTCAAGCTCTCCCGGCAATTGGCCAACCGCCGGATCTTCCCCGCGGTCGACGTCAACGCCTCCGGCACCCGGCGTGAGGACATCCTCATGTCGACCGAGGAGTTGCGGATCATGTGGAAGCTGCGCCGGGTGCTCTCGGCGCTGGACGAGACGCAGGGCATCGAGTTGCTGCTCGACCGTCTCAAGAAGACCAAGAGCAACCTTGAGTTCCTCGTCCAGGTTCAGCGCACCTCTTCGATCAAGCTCGACGACGAAGACGAGAGCTGACCTCGCGCTCAGGCCAATCGGGGATCTACTACCGGGCAACTCCGCGAGCAGGGGCGGGCTCCCTGCAGGGGTGCAGAAAAGCTGAGGCGTTGCTCACTGTGGGTGAGCAGCGCCTCAGGCTGAGCAGCCCATGAGGCCCCCAGGACACTGAGGCGTTGCTCACTGTGAGTGAGCAGCGCCTCAGCCTGGAGCACCCCACACAGTCGGGCCCTGTCTCGCGACCGGACGGCTCTGTCTCGCGACCGAAAGACCATTAGGCCCGATCGTTTGCCACGGGCGGCGGGTCGAGCCATACCTTCAGCTGGGCATAGACGGCCGGATGGTTGAGCAGGTCGAGATGATGTATCCCGGAAACCACCACCGTGTGCTCCGACGGATCGGCTGGCACCGGAACCAGGCCGTCACCAACCCGCGGCACCGCAGGATGCCAGGATTCGGGCGTCAGCGTCGCGAGCACGGCATACTCGGCCACCCACGGCGGCAGCGGCGGATGGGCGACGGGATGACGCAGATCGCGGATGCCGTCGCTGCGCATGCCGACCAAGCCCCCAAACCACCGGCCGTACCCGCTGGCTTCGGCGACCTCCTCCGCGAGCACCGCGAACCGCTCCAAGGGCGCACCCTCCCGGGGGCTACCGATGGTGACGACCGCCCGCACGACATGGGTCCACGCGCAATCCCCGTGCGCCAGCGCGTGCAGAGCGACCAACCCGCCCATCGAGTGCCCGACAACGACGAGCTCGCCCACCCCCCCGGGCCACCCGCGGACGAGGTCGCCCAGCACATCTCCAAAGGTCTGGGCGTTTGCGGCGATCGGCTCCCCGGTGTTGTAACGGACCAACACCGGCCGCCAGTCCGTCTCCTGCTCCAATAGCGACGCGTAACTCGTCCCCGGCTGACCCCATCGCTGCCGCGACCGGAAGCGCCACGCGTGCTCGGTTTCGACCAGCCCGTGGAGGAACACCACGACCCGTGCCGGCCCTCCCGCGCTGCCTCCCGCGCTGCCTCCCGCACTACCCGCACTCCCGGGACCCCATGGGTCTGCGGAGGCTAGCCCGTATGCCGTCGCCAACCCGTCCGGGGTCGGCGCCACGTCCCGTCCGTCCACACGCAAGCGCATGGGGATGGCCAGCGACGAACCGTCCTGGGCCAGCCGGTGACCGGTGACCCCGTTGACGATGCCGAGGACGGACTGGGCGCGCACGCTCGCGAGGCTGCTCGCCCCGTCGCGAGCGGCATACGGGGCAAGGGCGGCAGCCGCCCACCCAGCTGCGCGGATCCCGTGTCGCACCCAGAAGAAGGTATGCCGTGCCGCTACGTCGTGGACCATGTGCACCGGCGCCGAGATGCCGCCGGTCAGCGCACCGACCGCTCGATAGACCCGTTCGGTCACGCCGTGGTGGGTGTGCTCAACCAGCCCCGCGACCCCGCTCGCGGCGCGCCCGCCCAACCGGGCCAGGTCGCGGGCTTCGTCGGGGGTCATGGCCGACTGACTCGGCGCTGCATCGTTCCACTGTACCTACGCGGGCGTAACTTAGCCGCGGACGTGACCCATCCCTCCACGGACTCCCTGCCGGGATGACCGACTCGCGCGGCGAACCGGCGTCTGACGGTCTCAGGGTCTCAGTCGTCCACCATGGACCGAGGGCTGGCCGCCCGCCACCGGAAGCGCAACGAGGCAATCCGGATCGCCGAGACGCCTGCTGCCACGGTGAGCATCGTCGCCAGCGAGTAGAAGCCGGCCGTCCAGACCCCCGCCGTGATGCCCCCGCCGACCAGCGCCGGGATGACGTAGAGCCTCGAGCCGTGCCGGAACACCGAGGGGACCTCCCCCGCGAGGACATCGCGCAGAACCCCGCCGCCGACCCCGGTGAGCATCCCGGCCACGGCGGCGGCATATGGGTTGAGCCCGAAGCCCAACGCCTTGACGGTGCCCTCGACGCAGAACAAGCCCAACCCGAGCGCGTCGAGCACGAGCATCGGCCGCCGCGGCAGCCGCCAGCGCCCGTGTGACCAGAACACGATCAGCGACCCTCCGAAGGCGACGGGAACGAGAGTCCAGTCGGTGAGTGCGGCGGGCGGGATCGATCCGATGAGCAGGTCACGAAGGATGCCGCCCCCGACCGCAGTGACGATGCCCAGCGACGCGATCCCGACGACATCCATCCGCTTACCCACGGCCTGCAGCGCCCCGGACATGGCGAAAGCGACCACACCGGCCAGCACGAACAGGTCGTGGGTGAGGTCGATCCATCGGGTCACAGCCGCCACGCTAGACCCCTCGGACCCGTGAGGTCTCTGGCCCATCCGTTAGGTCCCCTGCCCGGGGTCTGGCACACTTGACCCTCGGCCCGGTTCACGGCAGCCGGCAGCACGCCGCTGCAGCCACAAGCACCCTGCCGACCCGGCGCCGCCACGACAAGGAGAGCACCGTGAAGAAGGACATCCACCCCGCCTACGGGGAGACCCAGGTGACCTGCACCTGCGGCAACACGTTCGTCACTCGCAGCACCGCCAAGAACGGCGTCATCCACGCCGACGTGTGCGCGGCCTGCCACCCGTTCTACACGGGCAAGCAGAAGATCCTCGACACCGGTGGCCGCGTAGCCCGCTTCGAGGCCCGTTACGGCAAGAAGGCCGCCAAGTAGCGGTCCCGTCCGCCGGCCCGGCGCATCCCGCGATCTGGCGGGTATGCCGCGGGGCCGGCGTTCGTGTTTCCCGCGCCCGGGTGTTCTCGCCCTGTCGCCCCCCAGCCGCCAACCCGATCCGGAGCCCGCGATGAGCGACCACACGACCGAAGCGGTGCGGACGCTGCTCGCGTCGGCGGCCCCGCTCGTCGCCGAGCACGCCGAGCTTGAGCGCGACATGGCCGACCCCGCGCTGCACGCTGACCCGGCCGCGCTGCGCCGCACAACGAAGAGGTATGCCGTGCTGGGGCCGGTCGTCGCGGCATACCGGACCCTCGCGGCGGCCCGCGCGGACCTGGCGGCGGCCCACGAACTCGCGGTGGAGGACCCGGCGTTCGCCGACGAGCTACCCGCGATCGAGGCGACGTCGGCGGCCGCCCAGGAACGGTTGCACACCCTGCTGTTGCCGCGTGACCCGGACGACGACCGCGACGCGATCCTCGAGGTCAAGGCGGGGGAGGGCGGGCAGGAGTCGGCCCTCTTTGCCGGTGATCTGCTGCGGATGTATCTGCGCTACGCCGAACGGCGTGGCTGGAAGGCTGAGGTCCTCGACGAGACTGAGTCCGACCTGGGCGGGGTCAAGGAAGCGCGGGTCGCGGTGCGGGCCAAGGGAATTCCGCAACCCGGCGAGGCGCCGTGGGCGCGGCTGAAATTCGAAGGCGGAGTGCATCGGGTCCAGCGCGTCCCGGTCACCGAAAGCCAGGGACGGATCCACACCTCGGCTGCCGGCATTCTCGTCATGCCCGACATCGACGAGGGCGACGACGACATCGACATCGCGCCGGCCGACCTGCGGATCGACGTCTATCGTTCGAGTGGCCCCGGCGGACAGTCGGTCAACACGACCGACTCGGCCGTGCGGATCACCCATCTGCCCACCGGCCTGGTCGTCTCCTGCCAGAACGAGAAGTCCCAGCTGCAGAACAAGGAGTCGGCGCTGCGGGTGCTCAAGGCTCGACTGCGTCAGGCCGCTCGCGAAGCCGCCGAAGCGCAGGCGTCGGCCGCCCGCCGCAGCCAGGTCCGCACCGTCGACCGGTCCGAGCGGATCCGCACCTACAACTTCCCGGAGAACCGAATCGCCGATCACCGCACCGGGTTCAAGGCCTACAACCTGGACATCGTCCTGGACGGTGATCTCGACCCGGTGGTTCAGTCGTGCCTCGACGCCGACGAGGCCGAGCGGATGGCTGAGGCGGGTGCCGGCGCCAGCGGTTCGGGCGGCGCGGCGGGATCGTGACGGTCTGGACCGACGGACCCCCAGAGGGCGCAGCGGGGAACGTGCCGGGGAGCGTGTCGACCGCGCTGCGGGAGGCCGTCCGCGACGCGACCCACCGGCTCGGCGAGGCAGGGATCGCGTCGGCTCCCGTCGACGCCCTCGTGTTGGCGGCGCATGCACTCGGGGTTGACACCGGCGAAGCCCGTCGGCTGCTCGTCCTCGGCGGTGTTCAGGTCCCGCCGACGTATGCCGCCCTCGTCGCCGAACGTGCTCGCCGCGTGCCGCTGCAGCACCTCACCGGCGAGGCCCACTTCCGGGGGTTGACCTTGCGGGTCGGACCCGGGGTGTTCATCCCCCGTCCGGAAACCGAGACGCTCGTCTCACTCGCACTCGACGCCGTCGACAACACTGCCGCTGACGCGACCTCCGACGGGACGGCCTCGGTCGTCGACCTATGCACCGGGTCGGGGGCAATCGCCTTGTCCCTTAAGGCTGAACGGCCAAGTCTCAGCGTTCGCGCCATCGAGGTCGACCCTCTCGCCCACGGCTGGGCCGTGGCCAACCGCGACCGGCTTGGGCTCGATGTCGAGCTGACTCTGGGAGATGCGCGGACGGCATACCCCGAACTGGCCGGGGCCGTCGATGTGGTGACGTGCAACCCGCCCTACATCCCCGACGATCAGGTCCCGGTCGACCCGGAGGTGCGTGACCACGACCCGGCGCTTGCGCTCTACGGGGGCAGCGCGGACGGTCTGGCGCTCCCGCTGGCGATGGCGGCACGGGCCGCCGACCTACTGCGCAACGGTGGCGTCCTTGTCATGGAGCATGCGGACGTCCAAGGTCCGGCGCTGTTACGCGCCTTGGCTGCGAGCGGCTCGTGGAGCGACGCGACCGACCACGCGGACCTCACCGGACGCCCGCGCGTCGTCGTGGCCCGCCGGCACCGGTGAGTCGGACTGGCAACTGCTCGATCTTGACGCACTGGAGCTCACCCCTGAGGCGTGCGACGAGGCACTGCATTTCGTCGACGCGCGGGGAACAGTCACCACGGGCGCCGACGCGGTCGCGAGTGCGCTGCGCTCCGGGCGACGACCGTGGCGACCCCTGGGGATGCTGCTCTCGGCCCCAGCGGTGCGCCCGGTCGCTGCGCGCATCTACCGGTGGATTGCCGCGAACCGACACGCGCTTCCCGGGGGCACCGTGGCATGCCAACTGAACCAGAAGCGTTGAGCGCCCCCTGACCCTTGTCGCGCGCCGGGGTCGTACAGTGTGCGCCATGCCCGAAGAGTTCGACTGTTCCACCGCGGAAGGGCTGCGCAATGGCGTTGCGGCGGCTGCGGATGCCGTTCGGGCAGGACGGGTTGTGGTCTTGCCGACCGACACGGTCTATGGGGTCGGCTGCGACGCGTTCGACGCCTCGGCCGTGACCGCGGTTCTGGCCGCCAAGGGCCGTGGGCGCGAGATGCCTCCGCCGGTCCTCGTGCCCGGGCCGCGGACGGTCGACGGGCTCGCCCGCGAGGTGCCCGACTACGCCCGGGCGCTCATCGACCGCTTCTGGCCCGGAGCCCTGACGGTCGTCCTCAAGGCTCAGTCGTCGCTGCAGTGGGACCTGGGGGAGACCAACGGGACCGTTGCCGTGCGGATGCCCGACGACCCGGTCGCCCTAGCCCTGTTGTCCGAGATCGGCCCGATGGCCGTGACGAGCGCCAACCGCACTGGTATGCCGCCCGCCTCCACCGTTGCCGACGCCCTGAAGCAGTTGGGCGACGCGGTGGCGGTCTATCTCGACGGCGGGCCGGCCAGCGGTGGGCCCGCTTCGACGATCGTCGACTGCACGGGGGACGATCCGGTGATCCTGCGCCCCGGGGCGGTGGACGAGGCGGAGATCCACGAGGTCGTCGCAGCGGCCAGGGCCACCGCCGACCAGGCTGCCGCGGTCGCAGCCGCGGCCATCGCCCTGGAACAGGCTCGGCTGCGCAAGATCGCCGAGCGTGAGCAGGCCGACCGTGACCGGGTCGCCGACCCGCGGCGTCGCCCGGGCGCAGCCAAGAAGGTCGCCGGGTCCCGCCGTCGCCCGACCTGAACCGGCGCTCTCGCGAGGCGCGGGCGCACGGTATGCCGCACGGCATACAGTGGATGCTTGCCGGTGCCCCCACCCCCGAGAGGCGAAGCGAGACCCCATGAGCGAGTTCTACGGCAGCGACGTCGACGCACTGACCGCCTTCGACCCGGACATCGCCGGAGTCCTGCTGTCCGAGCTGGGCCGCATCCGCAGCGGTCTGCAGCTCATCGCGAGCGAAAACCTTTCCAGCCCTGCGGTCCTCACCGCGCTGGGCTCGACGCTGTCCAACAAGTACGCCGAGGGCTACCCGGGCCGGCGCTACTACGGCGGATGCGCCGAGGTCGACAAGGCCGAAACGATCGCCATCGAGCGGTGCAAGGCGCTCTTCGACGCCGACCACGCCAACGTCCAGCCGCACAGTGGCGCGAGCGCCAACCAGGCCGTCTATGGCGCCTTCCTCAAGCCCGGCGAGACGATCCTCGCGATGAGTCTCCCGCATGGTGGGCACCTCACCCACGGCACCAAGGTCAGCTTCAGCGGCAAGTGGTTCAACGCCGTCCACTACGGCGTGAACAAGGACACCGAGGACATCGATTACGACCAGGTGCAGGCCCTGGCCAAGGAGCACCGACCCAAGGTGATCCTCGCCGGTGGCTCGGCGATCCCGCGGCTCATCGACTTTGCCCGCTTCCGGGCCATCGCCGACGAGATCGGCGCGATCTTCTGGGTCGACGCGGCCCACTTCATCGGGCTGGTGGCCGGCAAGGCGATCCCCAGCCCCGTTCCGTATGCCGATGTCGTGTCGTTCACGACGCACAAGGTGCTGCGCGGCCCGCGCTCCGGTGCCATCGTCTGCACCGCCGCGCACGCCGCCGCCATCGACAAGGCGGTCTTCCCGATGATGCAGGGCGGCCCTCAGATGCACACCGTGGCCGCCAAGGCGGTCAACTTCAAGGAGTGCGCGACGCCCGAATACGCCGCGTATGCCGCCCAGGTCGTCCGCAACGCGGCCGTCCTCGCGACCGAGCTGGGCGAGCACGGCATCCGTCCAACCACGGGTGGCACCGACACGCACCTGTCGCTGCACGATCTACAAGGTGTCGGCGTCACCGGCAAGGACGCCGAAGCCCGTGCCGACGCGGCCGGAATTGTCTTGAACAAGAACGCGATTCCCTTCGACCCAGCTCCGCCGAGCGTGGCCTCGGGCATCCGGGTCGGGACGCCGTGCGTGACGACCCAAGGGATGGGCGAGGAGGAGATGCGCCGGATCGCCCGCCTCATCGCCACGGCCGTCACGCAAGGTGACGCCGACCCCGAGCACGCCGTGTCCAAGGCGGTGCGCGCGGAGGTGACCGAACTGGTCACTGCTTACCCGGCATACCCTCGGCCGTAAGTCCGCACCCGCCCACTCAGGCGATCCCGACCAGACGAATCGGCCCGGCCCGTGCGCGAATACCTGCTCATCTGTGTGGTGGCCCTCGCAGTCACCTTCCTGATGACGCCGGTGGTGCGCGCCCTGGCGGTGGTCGTCAAGGCCGTCACGCCTTTGCGGGCGCGAGACGTGCACACCGTCCCGGTGCCCAGGCTGGGGGGAGTGGCGATCTTCCTCGGGCTTGCGGCTGCCACCCTGGTGGCCCGTCAGTTGCCCTACCTCAAAGGGGTCTACCTCAGCGGCCAACTGACCGGGGTGCTGCTGGGCGGAGGAATCATCTGCCTCATCGGAGCCATCGACGACGTCCGGGAATTGGACTGGATGACGAAGTTCGCCGGTCAGGTGCTCGCAGCGGGGGTGATGGCCTACAAGGGCGTCATCATGCTGCATGTGCCGTTCTTCGGCACGAGCACCGTGCTGCCCCAGCCGGTGCTCATCACGGTGACCGTCTTGATCGTCCTGGTCACGACGAACGCAGTGAACTTCATCGACGGACTTGACGGGCTGGCGGCGGGAGTCGTTGCCATCGCAGCCAGCGCGTTCTTCGTCTACTCCTACTTGCTGAGCTATACCTTCAACCCGCCCAACGTCTTCTCGACGGCGACGTTCGTGACGGCGGCGACCCTGGGCTGTTGCTTGGGCTTTCTCCCGCACAACTTCAACCCGGCGCGGCTGTTCATGGGTGATTCGGGAGCGCTATTGCTGGGGTTGCTCTTGGCCGCTGCGACGATCTCCATCACCGGCAACGTCGATCCCAGTGCGGTCAGCGGCGACCAGGTGACCGCTGCCCTCCTGCCGGTCCTGGCTCCGCTGGCGGTGCTGTCGCTGCCCTTCCTCGACATGGTGATGGCCATCGTCCGTCGCACCCTGGCCGGTCAGAAGCCCTGGCAACCGGACAGCAAACACTTGCACCACCGGATGCTGCAGATCGGCCACGGGCACCGAGGGGCGGTGCTGATCCTTTACTTGTGGGCCTGCGTCCTGGCGTTCGGGATGGTGTCGTGGGCGGTTATCGGCGGGTGGCGAACGGTTGCCGGGATCGCGGTGACGGTCATCGTGGCGGTGACGCTCACGGCCTACCTGCCGCGTTGGGCTCGCGCGAGGCGCTTGTGATACCTTTCACAAGCTCTCCCCGCGTGCCCTATGACCTCGACCAAGGCGGACGATGACCCACACCTCCGGATCGCTCGACGACGCCTCCCGCGCGTCGACTGGGGCGTTGGAGAGTGACGCGTTCGCCGACCTGCTGCGCGGCGCGCTGCGTCCGACCCTGATGGTGGGTGTTGTGGCGGTCGTCGTCGCCGCCTTCTCCGGCGGCACCGCGGCCTGGTCGGCGGCCCTTGGTGCCGTCCTGGTGCTCGGGTTCTTCACCGCCAGTCTGCTCGTCATGAAGCGCACGGCGCACCTGCCGCCGACGACCGTTATGGCTGTGGTGATGATCACCTACACGGTCAAAGTGGTCGTCCTCGGAGTCGTCCTGTTCATGGTGCGCGACGCCTCGTGGCTCAACGGGTATGCCGCCGGAGTCACCATCACCGTCTGCGCTCTCGTGTGGCTGTTCTTCGAGATGCGCGCCTACAAGCGGCTGCGCATCTTCGCGTTCTCGCCGGATGAGAAGGCGGGCGCGTGATCCTGCTCACCGACCCCATCCGGTATGCCGCTCGCGGCAGCATCCGGGCACGGCATACGGACCGGCTGCGAGAGGATTCCGACCATGGCACCCACCCCTCCATCGCCCCCTTCGGGCGACTCCCCGGAGGAGCGAGAGGCGTTGCGCGAGTTCAACATGCGCGAAGCGGACTCGGCGTGGAAGTCGGTCGCCTACCTGTTGACCGGACCTGCGATCTACGGGGGTCTGGGGTGGCTGCTGGACCGTTGGTGGGGGACCGCGTTCATGGCCCCCGTGGGCATCGTCGGGGGGATGGCCCTGTCGATCTACCTCATCTGGTTCCGGTACGGTTCTCATTGAAACCAGTTCTGTCACCACCCTGCTTCGCGGCGCCCTCAAGGGCCTCGCACCAGCCGCCGGAACGAACGGGTTTCAGCCGATGCGGCCGCCCGGTCCTGACCACTCGAAGGAGAGTCTCGTGAGCATCATCGCTCTCGGTATGGAGGGTGGGGGCGACGGCTTCACCGCTCCCGACGCCTCGATCTTCTGGGAGCCGCTCATCGGCCACGAGGCCACCGCCATCACCCGGCCGGTGTTCCTCATGGTCATCTCCGGCATCCTGGTTGCCTGGTTCCTGCTGGCCACCACCAAGCGCCGGGCCCTGGTGCCGAGCAAGGGCCAGTTGATGACCGAGAGCGTCTATGGCCTGGTGCGCAACAGCATCGCCAAGGACATCATCGGCAGCCACGACTTCCTGCGCTTCGTGCCGCTGCTGTTCACGATGTTCCTGCTCATCCTGGTCAACA
>JBGAQN010000004.1:0-108823 GCA_044220725.1 Dermatophilaceae bacterium | reverse complement strand
CCGGGAACATGCCGGTCAGCCGCTCAGCCGATCAGCCGCTCAATCGCGCAGGCGCGCGAGCAGACGAAGGATCTCGATGTAGAGCCAGACCAGGCTAACAATGATGCCGTGGGCGAACAGCCAGGAGTATTTCTCCGGGGCCCCCATGCGGATGCCCTGCTCGACCGAGTCGAAATCGACGGCCAGCGAGTAGGACGCCAGGCCCACGCCGAGGATCGAGATGCCGATGCCCAGCATGCCGCTGCCGCCGAAACCCCAGCCGGAGGTCCAACCGAGGAACAGCCCAAGGACGTTGACGAGGCTGAACAGCAGGTAACCCATGACGGCCATGCCGAAAATCCGGCGGGAGCGGGAGGTCACCTTGATCAGGCCTGTCTTGTAGCCCAGGAGCATCCCGGCGAACGTTGCCATGGTCGCGACGACTGCGGTCATGACGATCCCGGGGTACCAGCCCTCCATGACCCGGCTGAACGCCCCGACGAAGGCACCTTCGAGGACCGAGTAGGTGACGATGAGCGGCACCGACACCTTCTTCATGAAGCTGATGACCAGGCCGAGGACCAGGCCACCGAACATGCCCGTCAGCCAGATCGGCATTGTCAGTCTCGGCTGGGCCGAGGTCAACGCCCACGTCACGCCAGCCGTCGCCATCACGAGGGCGAATAGCGTGAGGGTCTTCATGATGACGTCGTCGAAGGTCACCCGACCGGTGTCCAGCGGGCCGGCGCTGGGCCGCTGATACATCGCATCGAGGTGCTCAGGGGACATCGGCGTGGGCGGGTGGTAGCCGGGTTGCGCCTGGGGGTAAGCGTGCGGGGCGCCGTCTTGTGGGGCGCGCTGTTGTCCGAACCCGGCATACCCGCGCTCGTCGCGAAGCTGCTTCTCGATCCTGCTGAACACCGGGTTGTTGCCGGCCATCTGTCCTCCATGGGGGGTCGGGCCCGTGTGGGTCCGTGTGGTCGATACAGCGTATGGGGCCCGCGCGATGTTCCCGCTCCCGTGCCGGTCACCGGACGGTTACGAATCGGGTGCCCCCGACGAGACTCGAACTCGCACTGCGGCGATTTTAAGTCGCCTGCCTCTGCCGATTGGGCTACGAGGGCAGGGTCAACTCTAGAAGCCCCCGATCATGCCCGAAAACCTCACACTCGCCGACAACATCGTGTCCGCGCTGGCCCAGATCCCCCGACAACGCCGGCGGGTGTGAGGTTTTCGAGGCCCCGGCCGGCTTGGGCGGCATACAACACCGGCGGGTGTGAGGTTTTCGAAGAGTCGGGGGGTCAGAGGTAGGTGCGCCTGGGGTGGACGGCGGCCGGCCCGGCGACCCGGTCAAGAAACACTAGGCCGTCCGTGTGGTCGATCTCGTGCTGGAGGCAAACGGCTTCGAAGGCATCCGTCTCGATCGTCACCCACTCCCCCGTGACCGGCAACTGGCCCCGAACCACCAACCGCCGGGCCCGCGCCACGTCGCCGGTGAAGTCGGGCACCGACATGCACCCCTCGCGGCCCTTCTCCTTGCGGCTGGCCGCCTCGACGGTCGCGTTGCACAGGACGAACTCGCCATGGCAGATCCGAGTCTTGGGGTGGCCCGTCACGTCGACCGAGAAGACCCGCCAGGCCACCCCGACCTGCTGAGCCGCCAGGCCCACGCAGCCGGGCGACACCGCCTGGGTGGCCAACAGGTCGGCGGCCAGTTGAACCACCTCAGCGGCCGAAGGGTCCACCGTCTCGCCGGGGGTGGCCAAGACCGGTGCGGGCGAACGGACGACATCAAGGACTCGGCCCTCGGGCAGCGAGGGCATGACGAACGGGCTCACAGCACCTCGTCGTCCACTGGCTCGAACGCCACCGTCACCCCGACAGCGGCGGCCGCGGCCCGCAGATCCGCGGTCACCGCGTCGGCATCCACGCCGTCGGGCAATTCGACCTCGGCCATGAGGACATACAGATCCGAGCCGAGCCGGGTGCCCAGGTCGACGATGTTGCCGCCGTGGGCGGCGAGCACCTGGGTGATCGCGGCGACGATCCCGGGACGGTCGGCCCCATGCACCCGCAGTGTCCACGCGGCACCGGGGGCGGCCGGCATACCGGACTCGCGTAGCTCGCGGACATCGACGGTGAGCATCCCGCCCTCGCCCACTGGCGCCAAGGCGGCCTCGACCGCAGCCACCGGGGCAGGCGTGCGCACGAGCACGACCATGGCGAAGTGACCCCGCAGCAAGGTCATCGTCGAGTCTTCGAGGTTGCCACCCAGCCCGGCCAGGGCCGCGGTGACATCGGCAACGATCCCCGGCCGGTCGTCCCCGAGGACGGTGACCGCCAGGACGGGTGTGGATGGGTTACTCACCGGCCTACCGTACCGGCCCGGCGTACCGGCCCGGCGTACCGGCTTCACTCTAGGTCGGGTCGCGGTCGTCGTCGCCGTCAACCAGCAGAGCCAGCGCCGCGTCGAGCATCGGCTCGGTGAGTCGGCCGGTGAAGGTGTTCTGCTGGCTCACGTGGTAGCTCCCGACCAGGCGGACCGCGCGCCCCTGCGAACTCCTCAGCCGGACCACCTGAGCATGGCCGAACCGCGGCTTTCGGCCTGGCACCTCCCAGCCGACCCGCCGCGCCGCCGATAGCGTTGCGTCCCAAGCCAATCCGCCCAACGCAAGAATTGCGTCGAGGGTCGGGGCGGCGAGCGCCAGATCGCGGTCCAGCCACGGCGCGCAGGTCGCCCGCTCGTCGACCGAGGGCTGGTTGCCGGGCGGGGCGCAGCGCACGGCAGCCACGATCCGCGCCCCCGTCAGCGTCATCCCGTCACCCGCGTGGGTGCTCGACGCTTGGCTGGCATAGCCGGCCCGGTGCAGAGCGGCATACAGCCAATCGCCGCTGCGGTCGCCGGTGAACACGCGGCCGGTGCGGTTGGCCCCGTGAGCGGCCGGCGCCAGCCCCACGACGAGCACGCGCGGAGCCGGGGCACCGAAGCCCGGCGCCGGCCGCCCCCAGTAGGCCTGGCCCGCGTAGGCCGCGCGCTTGTCCCGAGCCACCTGCTCGCGCCAGTGGACCAGGCGTGGACAGGCACGGCATACCGAGATCCGGGCATCCAGGGCGGCGACCGACCGGGCGGACACCGCCAGCGTCGCCACCTGCTCGGCGGACCGGGCGCAGGGGGTATGCCGCGTCGCCGGGTCTCCGGGCCAGCCGGCGCCCGCGGGCACGGGCGACGCGAACATGCCTCAGCGGCCGACGAGGGACAGGGCGATGCCGTCGAGGATGTCGTGCTCGGAGGTGATGACGGCCAGATCGTTGCCCAGCCCGGTATGCCGGACCACCCGGGCCACGACGCGGGACCAGACCAAGGCACCAGCGCCGATGACATCGACCCGTCCGGGGTGCATGTAGCCCTGCGCGGCCCGTTCGGCCCTGGTCATCGCGACGAGCTCGGCGCACGCGGCTTGGACGGCGGTCGGTGTCGCCCGAGACAGGTGGATGGCTTGCGGGTCGTAGTGGGGCAGCCCGAGCAGATGCGCGGCGATCGTGGTCACGCTGCCGGCCAGCCCAACCAGCGTCTGCACGGGCCGCAGGTCGACGGTCGCGACGGCTCGATCGATGGCCGCATCGATGTCAGCGACAGCTTGGCCGATCTCGACCTCGGTGGGAGGGTCGCTGCGCAGATGGCGTTCGGTCATCCGGACACAGCCGATGTCGACCGACCGAGCCGCCTCGACCTTTGTCGTGCCGCGAACGAACTCGGTCGACCCGCCGCCGATGTCCACGACGAGAAATGGCCCAGGCACCCCCGCTGCGACGAGGTCCCCGGTGGCACCGAGAAAGGACAGCCGCGCCTCCTCGTCCCCCTTGATGACTTCAGGGGTGATCGCGAGGTCGCCGAAGGCGTCCTGCACTCCGGCGACAAAGTCCGCAGCGTTGCGGGCGTCGCGCGTGGCCGAGGTGGCGACGAAGCGGATCTGTTCGACGGCATACTCGCGGCACTGGGCCGCGTATTCGCGAGACATCGCCAGGGTGCGTTCCAGGGCCTCCGGGGCCAGCTCTGCGGTCTGGTCGACGCCATGCCCCAGCCGGACGATCTCCATCCGGCGGACCACGTCGGTGAGAGCACCGGTCGTGGCGTCGACATCGGCAATGAGCAGCCGCAGCGAGTTGGTCCCACAGTCAATTGCGCCAACCCTGGTCGTCATGGGCTGATTATTTCATCCCGCAGGCTGCGCCGTCTGCGCGGGCGGCACCCGGGCGGCACACGGGCCGCCCTCCCACCAGGGGGCCAGCAGAGCCAGGGCCTCGTCACCGAACGGGTTCACCCCAGGACCGGCGGCCAGGGCGTGCGCCACAAGGACGTGCAGGCATTTGACCCGCTCGGGCATCCCGCCGGCGGACACCCCCGCGATCTCCGGCACCTGGCCAAGGGCCAGGCTGGCGCGATCGGCCAGGTATGCCGCGTGCGCTCGGGCGTAGGCGCGGGCCAGGTCGGGGTCGGTCGCCAATCGAGCCTGCATGTGGCGCATCACCCCTTGGGTTTCCAGGGTGCTCAGCGCCGCGGTGAGCCGGGGACAGGTGGCGTAGTAGGTCGTCGGGAAGGGCGTCCCGTCGGGCAGCCGCGGCGCGGTCTGGATGACGTCCGGGGCTCCGCAGGGACATCGGTGAGCAACCCTGACCAGACCGCGGGGAGCCCGGCCAAGCTGCTCGGCGACGGCCGCGAGATCGTCTGGACCCGGTGGCTCGAAACGGGCGCCCCCACCCGGGTGGTCGGGCGAGTTCACGGAGTTGGGCTGGGGCCGGTGACGGGGAGCATCCCGGCCGTCGGCCGGTCGGCCAACTGGACCGACTGCCAGATCTGGCCATACCAGGGCGCCGAACCGTTGGCCTTCGGAGCGGCGACGGCCGCCCCCGAGACGGTCGGCCGGGCTGCTTCGGCCGGGTCGATGACCGTGTAGGACCGGTCACCGACCTTGACGAACTTGAGCCGGTCGCGGGCCTGTTGCTCGACGTATGCCGGGTCCGCCCAGCGTTCTTGCTCGGCCTGCAGCGAGGCGACATGACCCTGTTGCTCGGTGACCTTGACCTGGAGTGCGTCGATCTCGGCGCGTTGCCGGGCCAGCGATCGAGCGGTCGGGACGATCGCCACGAGCAAAACGAGCGCAATGGCACCAAGGATGGCCCAACGCAACCAGACCGGTCCCCGGCGTTCCTCGGAGGGGAGGGCGTCGCGGGTCCGCGCAGCCGGGGCCGGACGGCTCGTCCCGGGTCGACGGCCCGACGGGGCCGACGACCCGGGACGCCCGGGGACGCGTCGACCGGTGCTCGTCATCCTCGGGCGGTCCTCACCGCCCTAGTGTGCCTGTTTCGCCGCTCAGGCCTTGGCAGCGAAACGCGGGAAGGCGCCGGAACCGGCATACACGGCAGCGTCGTCGAGCTCCTCCTCGATGCGCAGCAGCTGGTTGTACTTCGCGACCCGCTCGGAGCGGGCCGGGGCGCCGGTCTTGATCTGGCCGCAGTTGGTGGCGACGGCCAGGTCGGCGATCGTCGTGTCCTCGGTCTCGCCGGAACGGTGGCTCATCATGCAGCGGTAACCGTTGCGGTGGGCCAGGTCGACTGCATCGAGGGTCTCGGTGAGCGAGCCGATCTGGTTGACCTTGACGAGCAGGGCGTTGGCGGTAGCGGTGTCGATGCCGCGCTGCAGCCGCTCGGGGTTGGTGACGAACAGGTCGTCGCCGACGAGCTGGACCTTGGTCCCGAGGGCGTCGGTGATCGCCTTCCAGCCCTCCCAGTCCTCTTCGCTCATCGGGTCTTCGATGGACACCAACGGGTATGCCGCGACCAGCTCGGCGTAGTAGGCGGTCATCTCGGCGGCCGACTTGGCGGCGCCCTCGAACTGGTAGGCGCCGTCCTTGTAGAACTCGGTGGCGGCGACGTCCAGAGCCAGGGCGATGTCCTTGCCCGGGGTGTAACCGGCCTTCTCGATCGCCTCCATGATGACGTCCAGGGCGGCCCGGTTGCTCTCGAGGTTGGGCGCGAAGCCACCCTCGTCACCGAGGCCGGTGGACAGCCCGCGGTCGTGGAGCACCTTCTTGAGCATGTGGTAGACCTCAGCACCCCAGCGCAGCGCCTCCTTGAAGGACGGCGCACCGATCGGGGCAATCATGAACTCCTGAATGTCGACGTTGGTGTCCGCGTGGGACCCGCCGTTGAGGATGTTCATCATCGGGACCGGCAGGATGTGCGCGTTGGGGCCGCCGACGTAGCGGAAGAGCGGCAGGTTGGCCGAGTCGGCCGCCGCGCGAGCAACCGCGAGCGAGACGCCGAGGATGGCGTTGGCGCCGAGGTTTTCCTTGTTCTTGGAGCCGTCCATCGAGAGCATCTCGGCGTCGATGAGCCGCTGCTCGCTGGCGTCGAAGCCCATGATCTTGGGGTTGATCTCGTCCAGGACCGCGTCGACGGCCTTCTCGACACCCTTGCCCAGGTAGCGCTTCTTGTCGCCGTCGCGCTTCTCATAGGCCTCGAAGGCACCCGTGGACGCGCCCGAGGGGACGGCCGCCCGGGCCACGGTGCCGTCGTCGAGGAGCACCTCGACCTCGACGGTCGGGTTGCCACGCGAGTCGAGGATCTCGCGGGCGCCTACTGCTTCGATGCTGGCCACTTCGGTGCCTCCAGGACATGAGGGAGCGGGGGTTTCGGGTCGGCCAAGTGGAGGCGCGCCGCGCTGCGCAGCCACACCTAGCCGTCCCGTCCACCCTATCCCGCAGCGTCGCTCAGCGACCTGAGCGTGGCGCGAAGCACGGAGTCGGGATCGTCACGTTGCCGCACCACCTCGACGATCAGCGCCAGCAGCCGCGCCCCCGCATCCTCACCCGCCGCCGCAGCGTCGACGAGGTCGCCGCGACCGGCACGGTCGAGGCGGGTGACCATCTGGGCGGCGCGGGCGAGGGGCGGCATACCGGCCGGTATGCCGTGCAGCGCGCTCCCGCCGGACGACTCGGCTCCGCCGGCCGCGGCCTTCGCCGCTTTCTCGGCGGCCTTGATGACCGACCAGTTGGCGGCAACCGCCTCGGGAGTCTCGGCGACCACGTCACCGAAGACGTGCGGGTGGCGCCGGCGCAACTTGGCGGCGATCCCGGCGGCGACATCGTCGAGGTCGAACGGTGCCTCAGGATGCTCCTGGGCGACTCGGGCGTGGAAGACGACCTGGAGCAGGACGTCGCCTAGCTCCTCAGCCATGTGGTCGCGGTCGCCGGACTCGATCGCCTCGACCGCCTCGTAGGTCTCCTCGACCAGATAGGGCAGCAGGCTCTGATGGGTCTGCTCGGCGTCCCAGGGACACCCTCCGGGCGACCGCAGTCGGTCCATCACCGCGACCAGGTCCAACACGGCCTCGCCTCGGCCGGTCGGGGAGCTGGCCGGGGCGCCGGCCGGAGCGCTGGTCGCAGCGCTGGTCGCGTCGAGTCCAGCCACCGCGGGCGACCTACTTGGCGGCAGCCGTCGGGGTGCGGACAATCCAATCCGGGGTCGGCATGGCCAGGAACCCAGTGGCCGGATCGATGACCCCGTACCGCGGATCAATCTGGATGCTCGTCGCCTTGACGCGGTCCAGGACCGCCTTCTTGGCGACCTCATCGAGCGAAGCGGCGGCGAAGTTGCCCTTGAGCGCCTCGACCGTCACCGGCGTCGGGTTGTGCACGTGCGCCAGGAAGGAGTTGTATCGATTGTCCGGCTCCCACAGCCCCCCGTCCATCGCCTCCGGCACCGCGAAGGGGGCCAGGACGAGGAGGCTGACGATCTGCGCTTCGGTGGCCAGCTCGGTCGCCGCGCCGCCGCTCATGGCCGCCAGCGCCGCGTTGATCTGCGCGGTGGACTCGATGACCTCGGCCGACGTGTATCGCGTGTCGCCCACGACAAGCGCGGTGCCGGGGCGACCTGCGGCCCCACATCCGGCCAGCAGCGCGGCGACGAGCACCCCGACGAGGGCTGCCAATGGCGATCCGAGGCGTCGCGGGGTCCGCGGGCTCATGGGCGCAGGTCCTTTCCATTCGTGGCGACGCGTGCGGCGTCCCCGACATTGTCTACCAAGACGGCCCCGATCATGTCGGCGGCCCAACGCAGCACCGCAGTGTCTCGCACCGGCTGGCCCCCGACCCGGGCAGTCATCGGCCGTGGAACGAGGATGTGACTGAGCTGGTCCTTGACGATCGACCCCGGATACAGCCGTTGCAGCCGGAGTCGGCGACTCTCGGGCAGCGCCTCGGGCGGGATCGGCCCGAAGCGCACGAAGGCACCCTGGGCGGAGATATCGCTGAGCCCGGCCTGGCGGGCAACGGTGCGCAGGCGCGCGACCTCGATGAGGTTGCGGACCGGCTCGGGCGGCATACCGTAGCGATCGACCAGCTCCTCTTCGATGGCGGTGACCCCGGTGTCGTCGGTGACCGCGGCGAGTTTCTGGTAGGCCTCCAGCCGCAGCCGCTCCCCCGGCACGTAGTCGTGTGGCAGATGCGCGTCGACCGGGAGCTCGATCTTCACCTCAGCGGGTGGGGCCGCCTCCTCCCCCTTGTATGCCGCGACCGCCTCACCGACCAGCCGGACATAGAGGTCGAAGCCGACCCCCTCGATGTGCCCGGACTGTTCGCCGCCGAGCAGGTTGCCCGCACCGCGGATCTCCAGGTCCTTCATGGCCACTTGCATCCCGGCGCCGAGATCGGTGTGACTGGCGATGGTCGCGAGCCGGTCGTGTGCGGTCTCGGTGAGGGGTTTTTCCGGAGGGAAGAGGAAGTATGCGTAGGCCCGCTCGCGCCCGCGCCCGACCCGTCCGCGCAACTGGTGCAGTTGCGAGAGCCCGAGCAGGTCGGCGCGTTCGACGATGAGGGTGTTGGCGTTGGAAATGTCCAGGCCAGTTTCGATGATCGTCGTGCAGACGAGCACGTCGAAGCGCTTCTCCCAGAAGTCGAGGACGACCTGCTCAAGCCGCCCCTCGGTCATCGAGCCGTGGGCGCTCGCGATCCGGGCCTCCGGGACGAGCTCGCGCAACCGCGCGGCGGCCTTCTCGATCGTCGCCACCTTGTTGTGGACGTAGAACACCTGGCCCTCGCGCAGCAGCTCTCTGCGCAGCGCTGCGGTGATCTGCTTCTCGTCATAGGCGCCGACAAACGTGAGGACCGGGTGCCTTTCCTCGGGAGGCGTTGCGAGAGTGGACATTTCCCGTATGCCGGTCACGGCCATCTCCAGCGTGCGGGGGATCGGTGTGGCCGACATGGCCAGCACGTCGACCGCCGCGCGGAAGGTCTTGAGCTTCTCCTTGTGCTCGACGCCGAAGCGCTGCTCTTCGTCGACAACGACCAGGCCGAGGTCCTTGAATCGGATCTTGTCGGTGAGCAGACGGTGGGTGCCGATGACGACGTCGACGCTGCCGTCGGCCAAGCCCTCGACGACGCGCGAGGCTTCGGCATCGGACTGGAACCGGCTGAGCGCCTTGACGGTCACGGGGAACTGGGCATACCGCTCGGTGAAGGTCTGCAGGTGTTGCTGCACGAGCAGGGTCGTCGGGACGAGCACCGCGACCTGCTTGCCGTCCTGCACCGCCTTGAACGCCGCTCGCACCGCGATCTCGGTCTTGCCATAGCCGACGTCGCCGCAGATGAGTCGGTCCATCGGGACCTCGCGCTCCATGTCGGCCTTGACTTCGTCGATGCTGGAGAGTTGATCGGGCGTCTCGACATAGGCGAAGGCGTCTTCGAGCTCGCGCTGCCAGGGCGTGTCGGGCGCGAACGCGTGACCCGTCGTCGACATCCGCACTGAGTAGAGCCGGATGAGGTCGGCGGCGATCTCCTTGACGTGTCGCCGGGCCCGGGCCTTGGTCTGGGCCCAGTCCGAGCCGCCGAGCCGATGCAGCGTCGGGGCCTCGCCACCGACGTACTTCGTCACCTGGTCCAACTGGTCGGTGGGCACGTAGAGCCGGTCGGGCGGTTGCCCCCGCTTGCCCGCGGCATACTCCAGGACGAGGTATTCCCGGGTCGCGCCGCCCACGGTCCTGGCGGTCATCTCGACAAACCGGCCCACGCCGTGCTGCTCGTGGACGACGAAGTCGCCCGGTCGCAGCGACAGCGGATCCACCGACGCGCGACGGCGCGACGGCATTCGGCGCATGTCCTTGGTCGACCCCGACGCAGCCGTCGACCCGGTCAGGTCGGCCTCGGTGAGGAGGGCGAATCGTCCGGCCTCGTCGAGGAAGCCACGCCCCAGGGGGGCCGTGGTCACGGTGACCATCCCCGGTGTCACGGCACCGTCGGCGCCGACCAACCGCGACGGTATGCCGCGTTCGCTGAGCACCTCGTGGACCCGCCGGGCCAGGCCCGGGCCTTCGGTGACGGCGACAACCGCCCACCCGTCCCGCACCCAGCCGCCCAGGTCGGCGACCGCACGGTCGGTGTCGCCCCGATAGGCCGGCGACTGGGCCATCCCGAGGTCCAGGCGCACCTCAGCGCTGTCATCGGCGAGGAACTCGGCCAAGCCGGCGTCGGTGGCGAACGCGGTGAACGACCACCACGGCATACCCGCGGCCAAGGCGTCGTGGCGCAGGCCGGCGAGCGTCCGATAAGACCCTTCACCCAGCAGGCCGCGCAGGTCGACGGGCACCGCGTTGCCAGCCGCCGCGTTGGACCAACTGGCCTCGAGGAACTCTTCGCTCGTTGCCACCAGGTCGTGGGCTCGAGTGCGAATGCGCTCTGGGTCGGCCAGGACGAGCAACGAACCCGGGCCGAGGACCTCCGGCAGGGTCTGCATGGATTCGACGAGGGCGGGCTGCAGGGATTCCATCCCTTCGACGGCGATGCCTTCGGCGACCTTCCCGAGCAGGTCGGCCACCCCGGGCAGCCGAGTGGCCAAGTCGCGGGCTCGCTCGCGGACGTCGTCGGTGAGCAGCAGCTCGCGGCACGGCGGAGCCCACATCCCCGCCTCTGCGACCTCAAGGCTGCGCTGGTCGGCGACCCGAAACCAGCGGATCTCTTCGACCGTGTCGCCCCAGAATTCGAGACGCAGCGGATGTTCCTCGGTGGGCGGGAAGACGTCGAGAATGCCGCCCCGGACCGCGAACTCGCCGCGCCTTTCCACCAGGTCGGTCCGGGTGTATGCCGCGGCCACGAGGTCCTCGACCACCGCCTCGAGCGGCCGCTCGTCGCCAGCAGCCAGGGCCACGGGGCGCAGGTCGCCCAAGCCCCGGGCGATCGGTTGCAGGACAGCGCGGACCGGCGCGACAACCACCCGGATCGCACCGCCAGGACCGGTCGCGGCCGGGTCGGCGTGAGCCAGCCGACGCAGCACGGCCAGCCGCCGGCCCACGGTGTCGTTGCGCGGCGAGAGCCGCTCGTGGGGGAGGGTTTCCCAACTGGGGAAGACCGCGACGAGATCCGGATCGAGCAGGGCCCCGAGCGCGGAGCCGAGATCCTCGGCCTCCCGGGTGGTCGCGGTGACCACGAGCACCTGACCGCCCGGCGGCAGCAACCCGGCCAGGACGCCGAGAACCATCGGGCGAGCTCCAGGCGGGCAGGCCAGATCGAGCAACGCCGTGCCGTCCGCAACGTGCCCCGGCAACCCCCATTCGGTATGCCGCGCCGCCCACGCCGCGGGCCATGCCGCCAAGGTGGCAGCGGCGAAGTCGGGGGACGCGGTCATAACCGGACAACTCTACGGCCAGGACATCTGGGAGGTTGCTCACGACCTTGGCGAACCCCCGAACGGAGCAAGGTCCCTGGCCTAGCATGGCCCGCAGGTGTCCGCGGCTTGTGGCCACCACTGCCGACAACTCTCCCGGAGTGCCCTCATGCCCTCACGCGCGCGCCTGGCGACCTGGGGCCTGGTGGCCCTGCTCGCCGTCGACGTGGCGCTGGTCGGCCTCGCCTTCCGCAACCCGTTCCGTCAACCGGCGGCCCCCGTGGCACCGACGTCGACGGCCGTCCCCATCGTCACGGCGACGGCCACGGGCTCGACCGCCCCGACCGCTGCTAACGCGACGACCTCGACGACCGCGACGACCGTGACGAACACCCCCAGCCGCGAGGCGGTCAGCATGGTGGGGGTCGTACCCGTGGACTCAACCGTCGCGTGGCGTTTTGTGCAGGGTGCCTGTCCGGGGGGCGGTGCGAGCGTCCAGCGGACGGGTGACGGCGGGCGCACCTGGGCGACCCTTGAGCCCCCGTTTGCCGTCATCGTCCGCGTGTCCGCCAGCGACGGGTCCAAGGCGTCCATCGTCGGGGCGCAGGACACCTGCCGAGAGTCGGTCAAGCGGACGACGGATGCGGGTCAGACGTGGGGAGCAGGGGGCCAGCTAGCCATGTGGCACCTGTCGGTATCAACACCGGGCCAGGTCGTCAACGCCTCGGGACGAGCCAGCACCCCGTGCGGCGCAGCCGGTCCCCTGTCGGTCGCCTCGCTGTCGACCACGGCAGCCGCCGTGCTGTGCACGACGGGCAAGGTCATGGAAACGGCCAACGGCGGTTCGGATTGGGTGGAGATCGGACGGGGGCTGTCCGCCGTGGCGCTCGACGTCCGACTCGAGGCCGGCAAACTCACGGCGCTGGTGGCGCACCCGGCGGATGGGTGCGCAGGCTTGGCCGTTTCCGCGGTGACGGGAGGCACGGTCACCCGCAACGGGTGCGTCGATCTGGGCGGCCGGGCGACCGACGCCTTGCAGCGCCGGGTCGCCCTCGGCTTCGCCGGGGACGCCGGGTGGCTGGTCATCGACGATCAGACCTTCCGCTCGGACGACGCCGGGAGAACCTGGGCCTCCCCCTGACGATCACGCACTCGGGGAGCTCACCCCGAGGCGTCCCGAGGAGGTCGATCAGGAGTATCCGTCGAGGGTGTCGTCACGGATCGCCGTTCCCAGGGCAGCGAGTTTGGCCCAGTCGACGATGTCAATCGACGCCCCGAAGGGTGAGCGACCAAACCCGGACAACGGGGCGGTGAGGAAGCGGATGTCCCCCGAGCGCAACCCGCTCATGGCGATCAACTCCGAGCGCATGAGCGCCACTTCGAAACCCCGATCCACCACAACGTTGCTCGTCGCTGCGTCGATGAACGTCGCGAGGCGGGCCGGGTTAGTGAGGATCTCCTTGCTCACGGCTCGGAGCATGAGGGCCTTGAGGAACGCTTGTTGGCGCCGACCCCGGCTGATGTCGCCTTGGCTGAGGTCATAGCGCTCCCGGACGAACGCCAGCGCTTGTTGACCATTGAGGTGCATCTCCCCCTTGGTGAAGACATATCCGTCGATCTTGCCCCCTTCTTCGACGGTGACGTCCACCCCACCGACGGCGTCGGTCATCTTCTTGAAGCCCTCGAAACCGATCATCGCGACGTGGTCGATCTTCACCCCGAGCATGTCCTGCAGGGTCTCGACGAGCAGCGGCGCCCCGCCGAAGGCAAAGGCGGCGTTGATCTTGTTACGACCATGACCGGGGATGAAGACGTACATGTCCCGCGGGAAGTGGATCAGCGTGACGTTGTGCTTATCGGCCGGCACGTGAGCGACGATGATGACATCGGATCGGGCTCCGCCCAGGCCAGTGCGGGCATCGGACCCGATGAGCAGGTAATTGTCACCGATGCTGTCCACCGGAACGACCGCCGTCGGTATGCCGCCCTGCCCTTCCTCGAAGGGATCGATCGGCTCACCGTCCCATCGGCCGGCCAGACTGCCCTGACCAGGCAGGAGGTCACCGAACTGGACATTGGTCGTGACGACATGGTTGAGCCACCCCAGGTAGCCCCCCAAGGCAAGCACGGGGAGGGCAAGCATGACGAGGACGACGACGAGCAAGCGCCGATTGCGCTTCCGCTCGCGTGGCGCATCCTCCCGCCGATGGCTGACGGACATGGCTTGAGTGTAGGTCGGCCGATCATCCCGACGTGGCCGAACGGTCAGTCAGGCCCCCTGACCGCCCCCAACCCGAGCCCAGACCGCGGCATGCCCGGCGGCACTGCGTTCCCAACTGAACAGGTCGGCGCGGGCGCGCCCCGCGCGCACCATTGCCGTGACTTCCGGCCCGCCTCCCAGGACAGCCAGCAGGCCCTCGGTGAGGCCCTCCGGTGTCGGTTCCACGAGCAGGCCGCCGTCGCCGACGACCTCGGGCAGCGCCGCTCGCCGTGCCGCGACGACCGGGACCCCAGCGGCCATTGCCTCCAAGGCGGGCAGGCCAAAGCCCTCGTAGGTCGACGGGACGACGACGGCTGCAGCTGCGGCGACGACGCCGGGCACGAGCGAGTCCGGCAGCCGACCGAGTAGGCGGGCACCCGGCATACCGGCGAACAGGGCGGCGCGGCGAGGGTGCGGGGGACCGCAGAGGGCGAGGGTGAGGTCGGGGTGCTGGCGGTGAATCCGCGGCCAGGCCTGGGCGAGTGCCTCGAGATTCTTTCGGGTGGCGGCACCCCCGGCGTGGAGCAGGTAGGGACCGGTCAGGCCCCAGCGGGCCAAGGCGCGAGGGTCGGCAGGGGTGGCGTCCAGGAACGCCGGATCGACGCCGTTGGGAACGACGACCGGGTCGCGCACCCCGAGCAGGTCCTGGGCTTCCCCAGCGGAAAACTCCGAGACGCAGATGACCGCGGCCGCCCGGCGCAACTCGGCAACGGCCGCCCGCACCGGCGCGGATTCGTCAGGGAAGCGCCAGGCGACGACATCATGCAGGGTGAGCACCTCGTGCAGCCCAGGCGGCAGCTCCAACCCCATCCGATGGACCAAGGCCCCACGGGGGTAGACCAGCCGACCCACCACCGCCCGCTCGCGCTCGCCGGCACCGACGAGCCAGCCCATCGGCAACCGACCCGTCCCGGGCAGTTTTGAGCGCATCGAGCGATAGACCCGAGCGCGCACCCGCCACCTCGCCCCCGCGGCCGACGACTCGGCCAAGGCGCCCGACGCCCGAGCGACGATCTGGCCCTCATAGACCTGGGCACCCATCGGAGCGGCGGAGGCGGCGCGGACCAGGACGAGGAGTGGCACGGTGCCATGATGCCAACTGACCAATGTTCGCTTACTGCGGACACCGTCGACGCGCCCGCTCTGTGGGCATGAGGAGGGACAGCGGCCGTGCCCGAGAACCCGCTGCGGATCGCCCTGGTGTCCTCCTCCTATGCGCCCTATGTCGGCGGTGTCGAGGAACATGTGCGCCAGGTCGCTGCGTCCCTGCAGGCGCTGGGCCACACCGTGCTCGTGTGGACCGTCGACCGGGGCGAGCACCTGGGCGAGGGCGACCTGGACGGGGTTCGGGTCCGCTACCTGCCGACCCCCTTGCCCACAGCCCGGCCGGCCGGCGTGCTCACCTTCTCCCGACGGGCCCCCGCTGCCTGGCGGGCCTGGCGCGCCGCCCTGGCCGAGGATCGCCCGGACCTGCTGCACGTGCACTGTTTCGGGCCAAACGGGGTGTATGCCGCGGCGCTGGCTGCCTCGGCCCGCCTGCCATTGGTGGTCACCAGCCATGGCGAGACGTTCATGGACCCAGACGTCTTCTCGGGTTCGCGGCTCGTGCGGTTCGCCCTGAAGGTCACCCTGCGCCGAGCCGACGCGGTGACCGGAGTCTCGGACGCGGTGTTGGCCGACCTTCGCACGCGGTTCGGTCTGTCGGGAGGACAGGTCGTGCCCAACGGCGTCGCGGTAGAGCCCAGCGCGCCCCTGCCCTCGCCAACGGGAGCGACCGCGACGATCGTCGCGGTCGGCCGGATCGAGGCGGTCAAAGGCTTCGACCTGCTCGTCTCGGCCCTGCCCCTGGTTCGCGAGCGCGTGCCCGGGGTCCGGCTCCGGATCGGCGGTTCCGGATCGGCAGAGGACGCCCTGCGCGCCCACGCCCAGACCGTGGGCGTCGATGCCGACGTGACGTTCCTCGGCAGGTTGCACCCGGGCGCCGTGGCGGCCGAGATGGCCGCAGCCGACGTCGTCGTCATCCCCAGCCGGCGAGAGGCCTTCGGCATCGTCCTGCTGGAGGCGTGGCGGTCGGGGACCCCGGTCGTCGCCGCGGATCGGGACGGGCTGGCCGGTCTCGTGCGCACCGGTGTCGACGGGCTCCTCGTTGACCCGACCGATGCCGCCAAGCTGGCCGAGTCCGTCGTGCGGCTCATCGAGGATCCAGGGTTGGCCGGCCGCCTCGCGGCCGCCGGTCGCGCGCGGCTCGCCGAGTTCAGTTGGCCCGCCGTCGCCACGGCATACCGGCAGGTGTATGCCGCCGTGCGGTCGGCGAAGCGGCCCGGACCAGCAGGTCTGCGGTCCGCGCGGCACTGACCTGCCAACGGAAGCGGTCGGCGTTCGCCGAACCGGCGGCAATCACCCCGGCGCGCCAGGCTGCGTCGGTGCCTAGCTGGCGCACCAGGTCGGGGACGACCTGAGGGTCGGCGGGATCGAAGAACACCGCGCCTTTCCCCGCCACCTCCGGCAAGGACGCGGCCGTGGACACGACGACCGGGCATCCGCTGGCCTGCGCCTCGACGACGGGGAGGCCGAATCCTTCGTAGCGGGACGGGAACACCAGCGCTGTCGCGTGGCGATACAGCCAGACCAGGTGCTCATCGGCGACCGGCCCTGCGTATCGAATCGTCGACCCCTCACGCGGCGCCGACCCGCCACCCGCGAAGACGCGGGCCGGACCGCTTGCCCCCACGACGATGGTGACCAGTCCGGCTCGGTCCAACGCAGCGAGCGTGTCGGCGAGGTTCTTGTGGTCGGCCAGCGTGCCCACGCACAGGGCATAGCCGGCATCGAGGTCGACGCCGGGAAGGTCGGGGCGCTCGGGTGCGATGTCCGTGACGTGGTCGGCGCCGTTCGGGATGACCTCGAAGCGGGCGCGGTCGTGCTGGAGCACGTCGGCCAATTCCGTCGCGCTGAACTCGGACACCGTGATGACCGCCCGGGCCCGGCGGGCGAGCACGCGATAGATCGTCCGGTGCCACCGACCGAAGGCTGCGCTGTAGGTGTGTGGGAATCGGAACGGAGTGGCGTCATGCATGGTCACCACTTGGTGTCCGACGACCAACGGCGCCGGTCCCGCCAGGCTCAACAGCAATCGGCCGCGGGCCAGCCGGGGCAGGGCGATTTGCTCGAAGACCACCCCACGAAGTCGGGATCGGCGGATCTGCGTCGTCGCCGAGAGCCAGCCGGGGGTTGCGGCGTTGGCGGGCAGGGCAAGCAGGACGTCCAGACGAGGATCGGCCACCAACCGCCGGGTGATTTCCTCGGCGTAGCGCTGCGTCCCCGTGCGCCGCTGCGCCAGCCACTTGCCATTGACCGCCACCGCTATCCGGGCGGCCGGGCAGCCCGGGCCCTCGGATGACTCCGGGCCCTCGCGCGGCCTGGGGTGGGCTTGCCTCATGCGGCCCACCTTCTCATCCTGCACCACCTTGCATCGGGATTCACTCCGCGGGGGAGGGACGGGCTCGTTATGCTCGAACACGATCCAGCATGGTTCGGTGTGTCGAGCCGAGCCGACGGGAGGCACCAGGGATATGGCGTTGCGAAGCCAGTCGGCGATCGCCGCGGTCGAGGGCCGCGCAGGGGTCCGCCGGGTCGCACGCTGGTTGGTGGTCTCTGACCTTGTCGTCCTGGGCGCCGCGGTCACCAGCGCCCATGTGTTGCGCTTCGGCGGGCTCGACGCACCCGGCATCGACCCGATGACCTCGGCCTGGGAACTGCAATACAGCTGGGTGTCGCTGGCCCTGGTTGCCCTGTGGCTGGTGTCGCTTCTCATCCACTCGGCATACGACCCCCGGATGCTCGGGCACGGCACCCAGGAATACCGCGCCGTCGTCAACGCCACCTTCGCGCTCTTTGCCTCCCTCGCCATCGTCAGCTACCTGTCGAAACTGGAGTTGGCGCGGGGCTACCTGCTGGTCGCCTTCCCGGCCGGCCTGGTCGGGTTGCTGGTCACCCGACGGCTGTGGCGGGGTTGGCTGGGCCGACAACGCGCTCACGGCCGCTTCGCCGACGCCGTGCTCGTCGTCGGCGATCTCGAACACGTTGGCCCTCTGGTCAGGGACTTGCATGCTGCCACGGACGCCGGCTTCCGGGTGGTGGCGATCTGCAGCTCCGACGCCCCGTCCTCGGTGGGGTCTATCCCCGTCGTAGGGGCCGAAGAGGACGCCGCCCGCTGGGCTGAGCACGTGGGCGCCGATGTCGTCGCGTATGCCGCCTCGTCGCGCCTCGGGTCCAGCGGACTGCGCAAACTCGGCTGGGCGTTGGAGGGCACGGGGATCGACCTCGTCGTGTCCCCTGGCATGACGGACGTCGCTGGTCCCCGAATTCAGGCTCGACCGGTCGCCGGCCTCCCGTTGCTCTACGTCGATGCCCCACGGCTCACCGGTCCACGCCTGGCGATGAAGTCCGCCTTCGACGTCATCGGGGCGGCGCTGCTGCTGGTGGCCCTCGCCCCCGTCTTTGTCGTTGTCGCTGCGCTCATCCGGGCCGAGGACCGCGGTCCGGTCTTCTTCACCCAACGTCGGGTCGGTCAGGGCGGACGCAGTTTTGTCATGGCCAAGTTCCGCACGATGCATGTCGGCGCCGACCAGGTCCGCCCGGAGGCCAACGACGCGGACGGACCCTTGTTCAAGCTTCACGCCGACCCTCGGGTGACGCGGATCGGACGCTTCCTGCGTCGCTCTAGCCTCGACGAGCTCCCCCAACTGACCAATGTGCTGCGTGGCGACATGAGTCTGGTCGGCCCACGCCCGCCGCTGGAGAGTGAAGTGGCTCAGTACGACGGTGACGTCCACCGGCGCCTGTTGGTCAAGCCTGGCCTGACCGGGCTGTGGCAGGTGAGCGGCCGCAGCGACCTGTCCTGGGAGGACAGCGTCCGATTGGACCTCTACTACGTCGAGAACTGGTCGTTCACCAGCGACCTGCGCATCCTCTGGCGCACCTTGCGCGCGATGCGAGACCGAAGTGGGGCCTACTGACCCCGGTTCCTCAGCTCGCGGCCAACGCCCGACGGTAGGCATGGCCCAGGAGCACCGACTGGGTAGCGGCGCTGAACCGGCGTTCGAAATGGGCTTGAGCCGCGGCTGAAGTGCTGGACCAGATGTCGGGTCGCAGCAGGTGCTCCAGACCGTCGGTGACTGCGTCGACGGTGCGCGGGACCGCGAGCCCGGCACCGTCCTCGACGAGTTCGGGCAGCGATGTATGGTCCGAGACCAACGCCGGGATGCCTCGGGCCAACGCCTCCATCACGCTGTAGGGCAGGGCATCCACGCCGGATGGATGCGCCAGCACGTCGAGGGTCGGGAGAACCTCGTCAAGCAACTCCCGCCGCGACACCATCGGCGTCCACGAGATGCCGCGCGCCGCCAGCTCCGCGGCCCCCATGCGGGGGGTGGATCCAACAATGACCAGCCGGGCCTCCGGCACCGTCCTGCGTAATCGTTCGAAGGCCCGAAGGACCAGGTCGCCGCCCTTGGCGTCGAAGTCCTTGGCGACGAAACCGATGGTCGGCCTCGACGATTGGGTGCGTCGCTCGACGCGGGCGGGAGCCGAGCAGTAGTTGGGCACGACGTCGACCCGAGTGGCCGGCCAGCCCTGGTCCACGAGCCACTTCCGCAGATACCGGCTGGGTGCGATGAAGCGCCGGGCCTGTCCACCCGGGTGAGTGCACATCGTCGCTCCGGACAGCCGCCCTAGCGCCTGGTCGAATCCCGTCGCGAGCCGCAGATCGCGAGCCGGCCAACCCCAGGCGTCGCGATAGAGCCAGGCCAAGGGGGCACCGGCCGACGACACCACCGGGGGATGCTCACCAGCGAACCGGGTGTGGAACACGTGGGTGTGGACCAGGTCGAACGCGGCCGGATCGGCCCGGAAGTGCCGGATCGGCTCTCTGAAGACCCGCCCTGATCGACGCACGAGCCACTCGGCCTTGGCTGCCGCCGCCAACGCCACCGCAGCAGGGGTTCGGGGCCGACCAGATTCGCCGCGCCACCGGCCCAGCTCCACCAGACTCCCCTCGTCGAACGCTTCTCGATACGACACATAACGGACCCCTGGCGGGGGCGTTGCCAGCACTTCCGAGGTGTAGGTCACGTCCCCCGAGTGGACGTCGTGGGAACCGACCGGGCTGATAAGTAGCACTCGGAGCGGCCGTTGCCCGGTGACCCTGGGTGGTGATCCCGGATCGTCGTTGCCGGTCATGCGCCACCGGCTCCGAGCGCCGAATCCGGCCGCTGGCCTGCGGCCGAATCCGCCGACCCCCGAGGACGACGCCGGACCCGTCGTCGCACCGCCCGAGTGGCCGACGCAGCCAAATGGGCTGGGTTGAGCCGTGCAGCCGCGCCCACGTGCCCAGCCACCTGACCCAACGAGCGAGCTCGAGCGGCGGCGGAGGCCGCTTCCACGGCCAGCTCACCGTAGTGTCGACGGCCCTCTCGTCGGCCCGTCGCGATCGCCGTGAGGACGCCCGATTGCCCTCGGGCGGTGGCAAGGGCTTCGTGGGCATCGAGCAGGGCATCCCATTCGCGGGCGGCCGTGAGGTAGTCCTGGGACGTGTTGGCGCTGTGGACGTGGTAGCGCACGAGTGGGTCGGAGACGGTATCGGCGGGGCCGAAGGTCCGGAGCAACTCCAGCAGGAGCCCCGAGTCCTGCTGTTGCCGCAGCAGTGGTGAATGCCCGCCGACCGCGTGATAGCGCTCACGACGCACCACGACGGAGCTCAGGCAGACAGTATGTTCCCCGGACAGCACACCGCTGTAGTCGATGACCGGGCAGTGCTTGACGACCGGCCCTGAGGGCAGCACCCACTCGAATCCCGTGGCGATGAAGGCCGCAGCCGGGCTCTTCTCGGCCAAGGCCAGTTGCCTGGCCAACTTGTCGGGAAGCCACTCGTCGTCCTGGTCCAACAGCGCGACCCACTCCGAGCGCGCTAGCGACACACCGACGTTGCGCGCGACCGAGACGCCGCGGTTGGGCTGGCGCAGGTAGGTCAGCCGCGGATCGGGGTGCTCGGCCACCCAGGACAGATCCTGGGAGGAACCGTCGTCGACGACAAGCACCTCGAGCTCGACACCCACCTGATCCAGGACCGACCCGACACTGCGTGCCAGCAGTTCTCCCGGCTCGAAGGCGGGGATGATCACCGATACCCGAGTCATTGACGCGTCACCTCCTCTACCTGCGCGTGCAGCGCCGCCACGAACCGGTCCTCGGCAAACCGGGCCGCATGCTCGCGAATCGCCTGCTCCGACCAGGTATGCCGTTCGCTCGCCGCCACGGCCGCGGCGACGGCCGCCGCGGTCGGCTCAGGGAAGAACAGCCCGGTGACCTCCGGGACGACTGTCTCAAGGTAGCCACCAGCCTGCAGAGCCAGCGTCGGCACCCCGAAGGCCGCGGCCTCCAGCGGTGTGAGCCCGTAGTCCTCGTGGCTCGCCGCCACCAGGGCCGTGGCCGCGGCGTAGAGCCAACGCAGCTGCGCGTCGGTCACCCCAGACAACACCCTGACGTTGCCTGGCAGATCGCGAACGAGGGCGGCCCGGCCGGGCCCGTCGCCGACGACGACAAGCCGACGCGACGGCATACCGGCAAACGCGGTGACGACGACGTCGACGTTCTTGTAGGGCAGCAGCCGGGACACCACGAGATAGAAGCGCTCCTGCGCCCAGTCCGCCACGCCGACCGGCACCTGCTGTTCCCCCGATGTGTCGATCGCATGCGGGGCCGGCAGCACGGCCGCATCGATCCCGTATGCCGCTCGCACCCGGTCCCGCACGACCGCAGAGTTGGCCAGATAGCGGTCTGCGGACCGAGCCGCCCGGCGGTCCCAGCGGACCAGCCACGGCCGAAGCACACCTAACGACAGGCGCACGGGCGAGCGCCGACCGGCGCTGCCGAGGTATTCGTCGGTCTGGTAGAGCCAGCGAGCCGGGTTGTGACAGTAGATGATTCGTCGGCCGGTTGGGCGGATCCCGTGGGCCCAGCCACTGCTGGAGACGACGAGCACGTCGGCGTCCGGACGAAGCCGACCGACGGCCCAGGCGAGCATCGGCAGAGCCACCCGGTGGTTGCGCCGCACAAGCGGGATCCGGTTGAGGGGGGAGGTGACGATGTGGGCGTGGGCGAACTCGGGGAAGGTTCCGTCGGGGTGGTAGAGGGTCGTGAACACGGTGGCTTCCGGGAACGCCGTGAGCATCGACAGGACCACGCGTTCGGCTCCGCCGCGTTGGGTGAGGTAATCGTGGGCGATGGCCACCCTGGGCCGGGTGCGCGTCGTGGGGCTGGCGGCGACGCGCTCCAACACGGCCTGCATCTGGGTGACCCGCTCGGCCCACGTCGGGACCTCGGTGTCCACCGGCGGCAGGATGCCTGACCCGTCGCCCACCGGCGGCAAGGCGGCCAGCACGGCCGCCGGGAAGTCGGCCCGCGCCGCGACCGTCACTCGCGGTGTCCCCGAATCGGCGAACCCGGCCACCGGTGTCGAGACGACGGGCCGTGCTGCGGCGCGGTATTCGTAGCGCTTGATCGGGTCGAGACTCTCGGTGAACGCAGTGACCACGTGGGGGACGAGCAAGACGTCGGCATGGCGCAGATAGCCGGGGACTGCCGCGGCGGGCCGGACCCCGAGCAGCCGCACGCCGGCTGCGACCAGGGAAGCCCGGTCGGTGGCCGACAGCGGTGCCGGCCCGACGCAGACAACGGTGGCCCGGCCGGTCAGGGCAGCCGCGGTCTCGGCGAGCAGGCCCAGATCCATCCGGTCGGTGTGCACCGTCCCGACGTAGAGCGCCACCTGTCCGCTTGGCAGATCCCTGGGCCGCGGCACGTCCTGGTGAAAGGCGGGAAGGTCCACAGCGTTGGCGACGAGAGTGACCGAGCGTCCGACGGACTTGGAAGAGGCAAGGGCGGGTGAACAGACGACGACGTCGGCGGCCCGCTGCAGGAGGGTGGCCTCGTCGGCGACCAGGCGGCCGTGCTCGGCCGGGGTGCGAGGCGCCAGCAGCCAGTCGTCGGTGATGTCATAGAGGGTGCGCCATCCCGTGGCCGTCACCGTCGCCGCCCCGGCCGGGTCGTTGACCCACAGCAGTGGGTCGGCGAACCCGACCCGTCGGGCTGCCGCGACAATCCCCCGCGACAGTCGCCGGTCGACTCGCGAATCGAGCATGCGTGGAAGCCATTTCGTCGGCTGGAAGAGCCAGAGACGGTCCGGGCGCACTCCGGTCAGTGCGGGCCCACGGCGCAGTCCGGCACCGGGCCGAGGCACCTGCCGGGCCCGCAGGGCGGCATACAGGGGGTCGGCGGCGGGCTCGACGAACAGGACCCGAAGATCTGGGTCCTGACGGAGCAGGCCCGCCACGAGGTGCTGGTTGCGACGCCAGACCTCGTCCCAAGCCTCCAACGACACGATGACGAGGTCGGTCATCGTCGGGCCGCCATCGCCTGCCGGTAGACCGCAGCGGTCCCGGCCACCTGCGCAGCCACGCTGAATCGCTCCCGCTGGGCGCGCTGCAGGGACAGCCCGTATGCCGCGCGGCGCGCGCCGTCCTCGGCCAGCGCCCGCAGGCGCCCGGCCGCATCGGATGTCTGGGTGTAGAGCTGCCCCCCGTCGACCCCTCCGACGGTCTCCAGATGGCCGCCCGAAGCGGCCGCGATGACCGGCAGGCCGAGAGCCATTGCCTCGAGAACCGCCAGGCCCAGGCCCTCGCGCGGCGTGGGCGCCAGCAGAATCCCCGCTCGGTGCATGAGCTCGGCCACGTCGGCGCGGTGGCCGAGGACGTCGACATCGGCGCAGATCCCCAGCTCGGCGACCCTGGCCACGAGGGCTCCTCGCGCCGAACCGTCGCCAGCGATCTGCAGGCGCCAGCCGGAGCGGGCCAGCCCCGATTCGGCGAAGGCGACCACGGCGTCCTCGGTGTGCTTTTCCGGCTCAAGGCGTTGGGCGACCAGAACGGTCCGCTCGCGTGGGGTCGCGGGCAGCGGCTGATCCGGCACCCCGCTATGCACGACGTGCGCCTCACCATCGACGGCGTCGGCAACGAACCGGCTCACCGCGATCTGCGCGTCGATGCAGCGACCGGCGACGGCGGCCACCACCGGTCGCGCCCAGCCCGACCCGGCCCCCCGAGCTGCGGCAAAGTGGCGGGTGGCGACGACGACGGGGGTCGGCCGCCAGCGCCGCAGCGCCATAACCAGGGCTGCACCCACCTCGGCGGCAGTCATGTGGACGTTGACGATGTCGGGGGCCTGGGCCAAGCCGAGCATGGCGCGCACGACGTCGGCGACGGTAGCCGCGGGAGTGTGCGGGATCTCGCCACCGAGGACCGCCCGCATCCGCGCCGATTCCCCACCGATGACTCGGACGTCCTCGCCGGCAGCGGCCTGGGCTCTGGCCAGTCCCGCGACGAAACCCTCGACGCCGGCAAACCCGCTCGAGCGCACGACATGGACGATGGCGGTCACTGGCCGACCTCTGCGTTGGGTCCCGCGGGGGGTCCTGAGGCCAGTTCCTCGAAAAGGTCGAGATATCGGGCGGCCGTCGCTGCCCACGTGTGTTCGAGAGCGGTGGCCCTCGCGGCCTCCCGGGCCTGCTCTCGCGGCTGGCCGAGAGCTCGTTCAATGCCCTGGCGAATCCCGCCGGGGGTTGCCTCGACGAGGTGCCCGTTTCGGCCGTCGACGAGGTCGGGAACCGAACCCACCGGAGTCGCGACGACCGGGATCCCGCAGGCCAGCGCCTCGAGAACCACCAACGGATAGGCCTCGTAGGCGCTGGCCAGCACGAAGACATCGGCGGCATGGAAGACCCATCGGGGGTCATCGATCCGGCCCAGCAGGTGCAGCCGACGGCCCAGCTGTCCGGCACCGGGGAAGGCCCGGGCCGTGGCTAGGAGATCGGGGGTGCCTCCGACGACCGCCAGGTGCACGTCGGCCGGCATACCGGCGACCGCGGCGACCAGCGTTGGAAGGCCCTTGCGACCGAATTCGTGGCCCACGAAGAGGACGACGCGGTCGTTTTCGGACACGCCCAACCGCGACCGGGCCGATGCCTGCTCCGGGTCCGTCGGCGGGCGGAAGCGTTCGGTGTCGACTCCATTGCCGATGACCACCCTGCGGGGACCGATCCGACCAAAGGTGCGGACCAACTCATCCGCGTCTCGGGCCGTCAGGCTGACAACGACCCGGTGGAAGCGGCCGGAGCGATAGCGCAGGGCATCGCGAGCCACGGTGAAGGGGTGCAGGGGATTGCGCAGCATCCGCAGCACGGGATGGCCTCTCGCGCGCATCGCGGCCAGGAGCACCCCGTGGTTGACGTAGACGTCCCCGGCCAGCGCGTCGTTGTGACAGACCATGATGACGTCCGGATGGCGTCGTCGCAGCCGCTGGGCCACCGCCGTCCCGACCAGGGAGAACCAGACGACCCGGGCCAACCCGACGAGCTTGCCCGCCAGCCCCGGCCCCGGCCGGGGCAACCAACGGCCGCCCGCCTCCTGCAGGGTCAGCCTCGAGGTTTGCACCCCGAGCGCTTGAAACTCCCCTTCCAGGTGGTAGGCCACAGCACCCACTCCCGTCCCGGGGCCAATCTCAGGAGCCACCTGCACGACGCGCATCACGTGGCCCGTGATCGAGTCAGTTCCCGCGTGCGCTCGTGCGACGCTGCGGCGGCCTCCGCTCGAGCGTGCTCCCCCAGGGCGAGCCCGACGATCAGCCACGGGAGCGAACCCAAGACCGCCGTCCAGAACAGGTCGAATTGCGCCTGGGAGAACCGAGCAATGAGCACCATGGCCGGCATGAGTCCAAAGGCCGGATCAAGCCGTCGGAGCACCACGACTGCCCCACCGAACAGAGCGAGGAAGGCGATCAGACCCAGCACACCTACAGACGTGAGCACTTCGAGCTCGACGTTCGGTGGCTGGACCGCGATGGAGAAGCGGTCGGTATACCACCACCGCAGCCCGACGCCCAGCCATGGATCGGTCAGCCAGACGTCGATCGCGTCACCGAACCAATCCAGGCGTTGGTTCGTCGAGTTGAACCGGTTGCCCGACTGCAACTGGTCCTGGACCATCACCCCGACGACTCCGAGCGCGCCTGCACCGATGACCAACATAACCCGCGACCGGCGCCGGTCAACCCGCGGCCAGAGCACGACCAGGAAGAAGACGACGACCAGCCCGAGCAGGGCTTGACGAGACTGGGTGACCGCGGTCGCCACGAGCAAGAGCGCTAACAGCCAGCCCGATCTGCGGGTCCGCCAGCCGAACCAGGCCGGATGCAGGTAGACCAGGACCGCGCCCAGCGCCAAGACGGTTCCCGCGAAGTTCTTGTGCATCGGGTAGGGCCAGGCCGGATAGACCGGGCCGAACTGGCCCCTGGCATAACTCGCGGCTGCCGTTGCCAGCGTGCCCACGGCGATCACCGTGAAGCCGACCATGAGCAGTTTGACGGCCACCGGCCCCCGCCCTGCGGCACCGATGGCCCAGCCGACGAAGAGTGCACCACTGACCAGCAGCCAGGCGTGGAACCACTCCACGAGGTTGGCCAGGTAGGGATTGGCGACGAGGGTGAGCAAGGTAACGAACTGATACCCGGCATTGAGCCCGACGATGGTGGCAAAAGGTCGGCTTAACGGTCGGTGGCACAGCAGCACGGCCGGGACGAAGGCCATCGCCAGGGCCAGATCCGATATCGAGAGGTTGGTGCCGGATCCCCCGACTCGAACGACCACGAGCAACGCCGGGACGGCCAACGTCGGCACGGCGACTGGGTCGAGCATCGTCAAACCCAGCACGATGGCCGCCCCGGCGATCCCGATCGCCAGCACTGCCTCGCCGCGGGCCACCGCACGTCCGGCGATGACGAGCAGGACGACGGTGCCGGCGACGAAGCCGACGCGCAGCGCCGCGTCCCTGGCCTGGGCCAGCCACGTCATCGGAGGATCACCTCCTGCCTAGGAGGGTCGCCGAGGTCGGTGGGCAGTGCGGCTTGCACGCGAACCGGACCGTCCCACAGGGACCGCAATCGGGCCCGCTGCACCGCGCGACGCTCGTCCCTCAGGACGGCGGCACGCATCGCCGCCCCGACACCCTCTCCGACCCGCGCGACCGCCCAACCCCATCGCCCGTGGTGCTTGCGCAGATAGCGCTCCAGCCCCGCGGTGACGTGGACCAACCGGCGGGAAGGATCGGGGCTCGTCGCTCCTCCAGCATGCCAGGCGGTCGCCTCGGCGACCACGGTATGCCGCCAACCCAGCAGCGCCGCGCGCTTGGCCCAGTCGGTCTCTTCAGCGTAGAGAAAGAAGTCCGGGTCGAAACCGCCGACGTGCTCGAGGGCCTCGGCCCGCAGCAGCAGGACCGAGCCGATGACGTAGTCGTCGGCTCGGTCCTGGCGCAACAGCCGATCCAGGCCCACCGCGGCCGACCACACCCGCAGCGGGGTGGGGAACGGCCAGCCAACCCGCGCGGAGGCGCCCGATTCGTCCACTTGACGTGGGCCGACACTGGCCAGGCCCGGGTCGGCCGCCAAGGCGGCCTGCAAGGCGGTCAGCGTGCCCGGGGCCAGCGCGGCATCGGGGTTGAGCAGGAGAACGTCGGCCGCCGGCAGGAGCCGGTCGGCCAGCGCGACATTGACTCCACCGCCGAAGCCGAGGTTGCGGCCCGGGTCGAGGTAGCGGGCGCCGGCGGCACGGCATACGGCCTCGACCTGCGGCGAGCAGGAGTTGTCGACCACGGTGATCGCGCAGCCCGCGACCGACGCGAGCGCCCGGGCCAGCAACTCGGGGACCCCGTAGGCAACGACAACCACCTCGACATCCGCGACAGTGACATCCGCGACAGCGACATTCGCGACAGCGACGTCAAGGTCAGCCAAGAGGTGCGCGGCCCGAGCGGCGACCTGCCGCCGAGCGAGTCGGTAGAGCGTTTGGTAACGATCGGCCACCGCCGCCCACGAGGTCTGTCCAGCCCGCGCCAGCCCGGCGGCGCGGGCATCGAGCCAGGCCGATGAGTCGTCGACGAGGGCAACCACGGCCGCCGCCAGCGCACCCGGATCTGCCGGGGGCACGAGCCGCCCGACCCCCCCGACAACGTCCGGGAGCGCGCCGCTGTCGCTCGCGACAACAGGTATGCCGCACGCCATCCCCTCGACGGCGACCCGACCGAACTGCTCGACCCACGTCGACGTGGTCAGCGACGGGACCGCGAGCACGTCCAGGCCCCGATAGAACCGGGCCAAGTCGGCAGCATCGAGTCCACCGACGAAGCTCACCCGGTCGGCAATCCCCAGGCTGGCCACCCGCGATCGAAGGGCAGCCTCCTGTGGCCCGGCTCCGGCGATCTGCACGACCAACCGTGGCTCCAGCGCAGCGGCATCCACGAGCACGTCCACGCCCTTGTGCGACGCCAGCCGACCGGCATACCCGAGGACAACGCACCCTCCGGCAGCCGGTGGCAGCCGGGAAGGATCGGGAGCGAAGCCGGCCAGGTCGAGTCCGAGTGGAATGACCTGCGGGCGCCCGGGAAAGCCGCGGCGCACCACGAGGTCGCCAGCGGCGCTGTTGCACACGCTCACCCCGCCAGCATGACGCAGCGCCCAGCGGGTCAGCACCCGGAACGGCAGGACGTAGCGCTTGTCGAGGTTCTGCGCGCTGTAGAGAACATAGGGGGTATGCCGGGCCCGCACCGCCCGCAGCAACAACACCTCGGCGGTGGCCAGCGCGAAGGGTTCCTCGTGCACATCGATGACGTCCCACGGCTGGCCCAGGGCCCGCCACAGCGGTCGTGGGTCATATAGAAACAAGGCGGGATGCCGGCCGATGGTAGCGACGCCCTCGACCGGTTCATCGGGACGCGGGACCAGCCGCACCGGCATACCGGCTTCGTCCCACACCCGCGCCGACAGGGTCCGCACCTGCCATCCGCGGCCGCGCAGCTCACGCTCGCGCTCGCGCCAGGCGTCGACGACTGCGCTGTGACTCACCCGCAGCACTCGCACCCGAAGCCCTCCCACCTGCACCCTGTCGGCCCAGCCTAGGGCGACTTTCAGCGATCGCGAGGCGGTTCGGTGTTGCTGTGCGACGATGGGCACTCGGGTTTCTCGTCGCCGGGAGTGCATCAGCGTGCAGTTTCGTGAGTTGCTCGGCGTCCTTCGCGCGCGATGGAGGACCGTCGCAGCGTGCCTGCTCGTCGTCGTCGGGGTCACCGCGTGGGTGACGCTGTCGACGACGCCGAGTTACACCGCCTCGTCGCGGGTCTACCTCACCATCGATCGGCCGGCCGACCTGGCTCGAAGCGACCCGGGCGGGGTGACGGTCATGCGTTACAACGACCTCAAGACCCTTGCCGAGGTGCTCTACTCGCCGACGGTCATGGACCCGCTGCGTGCCGAGCTCGGCCTTCCCGCAGGGGCCGGCGTCGGAGTGTCGCTGGCTATCTCCGAGACGGCGTCGGTGATGGACATCTTCGGCACCTCCAGCGACCCCCAGATGGCCGCCGCCATTGCCAACAAGACCGGCCCGGTGCTGGCCAAGGTGGCCGTCCAGTTCTCTCCGTTGCTCTCGCAATCGGCACCGAACGCCGCCAGCGTCGCCATCACCACGGCCAGCGCTCCAGGGTTGCCGACCAGCCCGAACGTCCGGCGCAATCTGGCCATCGGCCTGCTCATCGGCTTGGCCCTCGGCGTCGGCGTGGCGATGATCCGCCACGCCATGGACACCCGAGTGCGGACCGAAGGGGATCTCGCAGCGCTGTCCGATCGCCCCGTGCTGGCCCAGGTGCCGATCGATGCGGGTGCCGCCGAGCAGCCCTTGACGTTCCAGGACGCCCCCCACGGGGCACATGCCGAGAGCATCCGGCGGCTGCGCACTAACCTCATGTTCGTCGACGTCACCACCGGCAAGCACTCGTTCGTCATTACCTCGGCGATGCCCGGGGAGGGAAAGACGACGACGGCAGTCAACCTGGCCTTGGCGATGGCCGACGCAGGGGCCCGGGTTGCCCTCGTCGACGCCGACCTGCGCAACCCGTCGGTCGCCAAGGCGCTGGGCGTCGAAGGCGGGGTCGGCCTCACGACCGCGTTGCTCGGGAGGGCCTCGCTCGGCGAGGTCCTGCAGCCGTGGGGGGACAGTGGCCTGTGGATCCTCGCGGCGGGCCAGATTCCGCCCAACCCCAGCGAGTTGCTGGGGTCGCGGCCGATGGCCGAGCTGATGGAGAAGTTGTCGGCCGACTTCGACTTCGTGCTCATCGACTCGCCACCACTGGTCCCGGTCATCGATGCCGTTCTCCTACAGCCGCTCACCGGCGGACTCATCATGGTCGTCGCGGCCGATCGGACGAGGAAGAAGGACGTGGCGACCGCGCTGACCGGGCTGCGGACGGTCGACATGGCCCCCGCAGGCCTGGTGCTCAACTTCACCCCGACGAGTGCCGACACCTACTACGGGGCCTACCGTCCGCAGCCGACGGGAGCCGCAGCGACCCCGAAGCCCGGCAACGGGTCGACGACCCGCACCAGCTCCAAGCGCACAGGTTCTCGGTCCCGGCGCGCTCGCCGATAGCCGCGTCGCCCGCGCGATTCATCGCAGCACGACCAACCCCTGACCGGCCAAGTCGGCAAGGCACCCGCGGACCGCGTCGTCCACCTCGGTGACGTCGATGTCGTATGCCGCGGCCACCGCCGCCGAGAGCTCGACTGCCGGGACCGCGAGGGCAGCCTCGAGGATGACGGAGGCGACGGCGTCCAGGACCAGGATGGGACCGTCCGGGAAGTCGGCCAGGTAGGTCATTCCCTCCCGGCGTACGACGCCGACGTGCTCACACAACTGCCAACCGCCAGCCTCAGCCACCGTCGGACCTCTCCGTCGACGAGTGCCCCAAGCGTCGACGCTCCATCAGGTGGCGCAGCATCGACCTGGCTGGGGCGAGCCCCTCTTGTCCGGCCACCCGAGCACGCCGGACCAAGTCGGTGGCAATCTCGCGGCGGGTCAGCGGGCGCCCACGCTGCATCGACAGGCTGTCGGTGTTGACGAGCACGGCGCGACCGGCCGTCCGCAGCTTGGCGCGGATCGTCGGGGCGGCCTCGACCCGGGCCCGCCACTCCTCGAGCCGGGAGCCCCCTTGTGAGGCCACCTTCCACAGCCGGTAGGTCGGGGCACCCCGGAACCGATCGAGATCTCCAGACAGCACCGACCAGGCCACGTGTGCGTCGAACTGATCGACGAGTGTGCGGATGTCGTTCTGGCGGTGCGGCGTTGCGCCCAGCCAGGCATGCTCGATGTCGCGTTCGGCTCGGGTGTCACCGTGGCTGCGAGCGGCATGCAGGCACAGGACGAGCGCTTGAGCGGGAGCGCTGGGGACGGGGATGTCCTGTCCCGCCAGGCGAGCGGTCGTCCGGTCGGCCCAGAGCAGGTCGAAGGCCCGGTCCGCCGGCAGCCCGACCCCGGCGATGAAGCGGTGCACGTCGAGATCTCCCCACACCGGGTGGAACCAGGTCTGCGAGTGTTCGAAGGACGAGCCGGTCTCGAACCGGTCGCGGGCCACCCAGTCGTGCTCGACCAATCGGCCCAGGAATGCGGTCAGATGGGCAGGGCGGACCAGGACATCGATGTCGCTGGATGCGCGGCCGGCAAACCGGACGCTGTCGTCCATGCCCGGCCCTTTGACGACAAGCACGTCGAGGCCGGCCACGCGAGCCAACTCCACGACGGCAGCGTGCGCCAGCTCGACGCGCACCGACGGCGGAATCGCACCCCCGGGGGGGCGTTCGGACGGCCGGGTCGTCATGGGGACCGGTCGCGTGCCCGCGCCTGGCCACGGACCAAGACGCTGGCCTGGATCAGCTCGTCGACCGCGGCCCCGACCAGCGCCTCGGCCTGCGGATGGGGGCCGAACTGGGCTTCGACGAGCGCCGGCAGGTCTTCCTCGAGGATCCCCGCACCTGCGGCTCGCCAGATCACCGTGCCGATCCCGGCGACCTGGGCCGGCACCGATCCGACGAGGATGACGAGCTCTGAGCCGTCCGCGCCCACGGCGACCGCGTCCCGATAGGGGGCCCGCCACACGACCCGACCGGCTGGGTCGATCGGGCCGCGCCGGTTCGGATCGTCCACGGGCTCGGCATGCCAATCGTGGTTGCCGCCGGCCGCCGATCCGCCTCCGTCCATGAATTCGGACAGCACTGCGTGCGCCGCGGCGATATCGACGTAGTCCAGCTGCCAGACCCCCCCGACGAGGTCAACGACGTGGCAGAGCCGTTGCAGTGGCCGATCCAGACCAAGCAGCCCCGACGACTGCTCGATGAGCGCGAGCAGCCCGGCAACCAGCCCGAGTCGGCTCAGGGCCGGAGCCCGGGACAGGTCGGTGTGTCGGGCGAGGACGACGAGGCGGTGTAGCCGAAGGTGCGCGGGCGGCATACCGAGGCCGAGGGCATCCGGCGCGACGCTGGACTTGTTGTCCCCGGCAGACCGGAACGCCAGCGGCTTGGGATAGGGCCACACGTGGCCGTCCGGCGTGCAGGCCAGGGTCTCGTCGGTGACGTAGCCCCAGCCGTGGGTGGCCAGATGGGCCGTCGCGGTCGTCTTACCGGTGCCCGAGGACGCCACGAGGCCCAGCACCCGGCCGTCGGGGGTAGACAGCCCGGCTGCGTGCCACATGAGGAGCTCGCCGGTCGCCGCGGCGATGGCCGCCATGGTGACGCGCATCTGCACGGCATACAGGTATGCCGTCCGGCCACCTTCGCGCGGCTCAAGGACATCGTGCACGCTTGCCCCGTTCGGCGGTTCGCCCCGAATGAGGCAGCGGCGCCACTGTGCTTCCAACGCAACGAGATCCGAAGGATCGCAGGCCAGCCGAAGAACGTGCCCGAAGACGTCCAAGCGCACGTTGGCGCGATCGTCCCGAACCGTCACACCGCCGAGTATGCCGTTTCGCTACATCCCGGCCGGGCACTGCGGCGGGGTCGCGCCGATGATCGCCTCTTCGACGTACTTCACCTGGCAGGTGGCCGGGTCGATGACGGCCCACTTGATGACCGTGTTGAGGCCGTTCTCGCTGTCCTTGTACTCACCACCGGTCACAACCACGGTGAGGGTCGCTCCTTCAGCAACGCAGAGAACCGGAGGCGTGGCTGGGGAGTTCTCGTTGCCGCTGTAGTCCGGGTGGTTGATGTTGTCAAACGCGGGGTCGAGGACCTTGATCGCGGCTAGCGTCGCCGTCGACACACACGACGTGCACGGAGCGCAGGCAGGGCTCGTCGTCGGATTGGTGCTGAACGGCGTCACGTGAATGTAACTCGGCGCCTGGGTGCCGTTGACCGTGAACGAGTAGAAGAACACCTGCATGCAGCCGTTGTAGGGCGGCAGCCCGCCGGTCTGGTTCTCGATGGAGAACTTGTATTTGTAGGCCTTCTTGTTGAGCGGGTCCGAGAAGCCGGGGCTCTTGCAGGCCACGCCCAAGTAGGTCGCGCAGATCTTCGAGCAGGCCGCGGCCTGAGCGGCCGGCGCCACGGCCACGACGGGCACAGCCCAGGCGGCGCCTGCGACCACGGCTCGCCGGGGGATGCCGGGCCGAGTCCTCGACTCCTGTGTGCTGTCCATCGTTGCCCTCCTGAGCGCCCCTGCACTGTTCGAACCGCTCGAGGGCAGCCCCGCCCTCGATCGAGATGAGGGAACGCTAACAACATCGGCGACCCCGCGGGAACCGTTTCCAAAAGTCCGCCGAGGACAACCGGCCTGAAGGCCAGCGAATCGGGGCAAATTGCTGTCGATCATGCGCCGAACGGTCGTCCGCGCTTCGCCCGTCGGCTCACCGACAGCCCATCGGGCAGACTCTCCCCATGGGCTCCGAGCCGGCCATCGCCAACGGCGACCACACCGTCGACCTGCGCCTACTCGTCGTGTGCACCGGCAACATCTGTCGCTCCCCGGCCGGCGAGTTGTTGCTGCGCCATCGGCTGTCGCCCGGTTCGGGCATCCGGGTGGTCAGCGCGGGCACGTACGGCGTCGTGGGCCACCCCGTCGAACCCACGATGGCCCGGCTGCTGTCCGCTGACGGCGTGGACCCCGCTGGCTTTGCCGCCACCCGTCTCACCGAGTCGCTCGTCGCCGAGGCCGACCTTGTCCTCACCATGGAGACCGGGCATCGCAGTGCGGTCGTCCAGGCCCACCCCCCGGCCCTGGCCCGCACCTTCACGATGCGCGAGTTCGTCCACCTGCTCGGGTATGCCGTCGAGGCCGGCGACCTAGCCCCCTCCCTAGTCGCTGCCACTGCCGCCGAACGGCTGCGGTCGATGGGCGCACGCGCCCGCGAAGTGCGCACCCGCAGACTTGCCCCGCCCTGCCCTGAACCGGACATCGCCGATCCCTACCGGCTGGGGGACGCGGCATACCGGCAGGCGTATGCCGCGATCCGCGATGCCGTCGACTTTCTGGTCACCCGCGCGACAGGGTCGCAGGCCCGGTAGGGTCACCCCTGTGCCCGTCTCGCCGGGGGCCCACGACAGTGCGGGGGGCGGCCGGGTTGCTGCCGTGGACGGGGTCCGCGCGGTGGGGTTCCTCCTCGTCTTCGGGTATCACACCTGGGTCTACGGAGGTCACCCCGACCTTGGCCCCCTCTCCACCCTCGTGGCCCAAAACACTCGCCCGGACCTGTTCGTCGTGCTCACCGGCTTCCTGCTCTTTCTGCCGCTGGCCCGCCGATCGGGCCAGCGGGCCACCCTGGATACCCGCCGTTACCTGAGGCGGCGGATGCGTCGCATCGTGCTGCCCTATTGGGTGGCCGTGGGCTTCGCGGTCCTGTTGCCCCATGCCCTGGTCCTGGCCACCCGAGCTGTCGGGATGGAGTCGGCGGCCCGAAGCTGGCCGACCTGGCCCGATCTGATCAGCCATCTGAGCTTCACTCACCTGTTCTTCGGCGACTACTGGGCCTCGATCAACGGGAGCCTGTGGACGATGTCGCTGGAGATGCAGCTCTACCTCGCTTTTCCCCTCCTCGTGCTCGCCTGGGACCGCTGGGGCTGGCGGGCCTGGGCCGGAGCACTGGGGGTGTGGCTCGCCTACCGGATCGCGGTGCTCGTCTGGGTTCCCGACCGGGGTTTCCCCAGTAGGTTCCTGTGGGAGGCCCAGGCTCCGGGGCGGCTCGTCGAGCTCGTCGCCGGGATGGTCGCCGCGATCCTGCTCGCCCGTCACCTGGAGCGCCCCGACGCGCGACGCGCGACGGCATACCTGCTCATTGCGGCCATCGGGTATGCCGCCGCGGTCGCGCCGCTGAGCGACGGAACTCCCGTGCGCGAGGCCGGTCTCGGGGTCGCCTTCGGTGCGCTCATCCTCGCCGTGCTGGCTTCTCGCCGGGTGAGCGCCGCCTGTGCTTCTCGGGTCATGGTCCGGCTGGGCATCATGTCCTACAGCCTGTTCCTCATCCACGAGCCGATTGCGTGGTATCTGTCCGAGCTCCTGCGTCGGGGTGCCGGGGTGCCCGACGGGATCGCCCGGGTGCTGCTGTTGTGGACGCTCGGCCTGGCCGTCACCGTTGCCGTCGGCTGGCTGTTCTATCGCTGGGTGGAGGTGCCCTGCCTTACCTGGGCTCGTGCGGTGCCGTCCCCAACCCAGGCGCCTGTCGGCGCACCACCGCCCGGGCGCGAGCCGCAGCGACCGCGCCACTGACCGTCCCGGCCCCGGCGATCCCGGCGCGCACCAGCACCCCTGCTCCCCCACGCAGCCGGGCGACGGCACCGACCCGGTGACGGTCACGCAGTGCGGTGATCGCGTTGGGCAGCGCGCCCATGAGGTCCTCGCGCACCACCCCGGCAAGATAACGACGGGTCACCGCATCGCGCGGACCGAGGGTCAGCCCCAGCAGGACGACGTGGTTGCGGTAGCCGTAGTAGAGGTAGCGCAGATCGAATCGGCGGCCCCGGGCATACGGGGCGGCGACGTGGGTGACGACGGCCGACGGGGTATAGACGATCCGGTGGCCCGCGCGGCCGATCCGCAGGAACATGTCCGACTCCTCGCGCAAGCAGGTGCCCGGGTAGAAATCGCGGATGCCGCCCAGGGCGCCCAGGACGTTGCGGCGGACCGACATGTTCGCACCGAGCAGGTGATCGACATCGAGGTCGTGTCCGGGATCGGCGGCGAAGAAGCCCAGGAGATGGCCGTTGTCGGTCAGCTGGCCGATCCGGTCCACGCCCTCGCGCTCCTCCCCCGGCTGGCCGTTGCGAGCTCGCCCGCCGACCGCAGCAACGGCCGGATCGGCATACGGCAGGAGCAGGTGCTCGAGCCAATCGGCATCGGCAAAGGCGTCGTCGTCGATGAAGGCAAGCACATCGCACTCGGTCGCGGCCAGGGCCATCGCGCGGGAGGTGGCCATCGTGCCCGGCCCGGCGTCGCTGTGCAGATAGCGGACAGATGGGAAGTCGCGCACGACCTCGCGGGTGCGGGTGTCCGGTGAGGCGTCGATGACCAGCGTCTCGTCTGCCGGCCGAGTCTGGGCAGCCAGGTGTTCCAGGCAGGTGCGCACGAAGTCGGGCCGACAAAAGGTGATGATCGCGACGGCAGCTGTCAGGCTGGGCGCCGCCGTCAACCCCGTCGTGTCGTCGCCGCTCGCTGGACTCATGCGGTCAGTATGCCGCGCGCCCTCACGGCGCGTGGACGCGTTGCTGAGCAGCCAGCAGCCCCTGTTGGACCAGCAACTCGACCGCGTCCGCCCCGTCCCCCACCGTGAAGGGCAGGTCTGAGCGCTCGGTCGGCCCGAAGTCGCGAAGCACGAAATCGGCGGGATCCATCCGGCCCGGCGGCCGCCCGATGCCGACCCGCACCCGCAGGTAGTCTTTGGACCCCATCGCGCCCGAGATCGAGCGCAGCCCGTTGTGACCGCCCTCGCCGCCGCCGAGTTTGAGCCGGATCGTGCCTGATAGCAGGTCCAGGTCGTCGTGGACGACGACGAGCTGCTCCAGCGGGGTGGAAAAGAACGTCAGGAGCGCCTTCACGGGGCCGCCCGACTCGTTCATGTATGCCGCGGGCACGGCCAGTGTCGCCGCCGGTCCGGGTGCACCGCCGGGCAGCGTCCCTATCCGGACGGATGCCACGTGAGCGCGCGCCTTGTGAGCCTTGAGGTGCTCCAGGCTCGTGGTGACCACCGGAGTTCCGACGGCGGGGCTGGACCCGGCTCCCGCGGCATACCGGCGGGCCAACTCGCCGACGACCATGGCGCCGACGTTGTGGCGGTTGCCCGCGTAGCGCGCTCCCGGATTGCCCAGGCCGACGATGAGCCACGTGCTCATGGGGCTCGGGAGTTACTCCCCAGCCTCGGGCTCGGCGGCGGCGTCCTCAGCGCCCTCCTCGGGCTCCTCGGCGGCCAGCCCGGTGATGTTGACGACCAGGGCGTCCTCATCGGTGACGAGCGTGGCCCCCTCCGGGAGCGTGAGGTCGGACGCCTTGATCTGGGTGCCGGCCTCCAGGTCTTCGACGGAGACGACGACCGACTCGGGGATGCGAGTGGCCTCGACGAGCAACTCCACCGCAGCCAGGGCCACCGTGACGATGGTGTCCGATTGCGCCTCGCCCTCGACATGCACGGGCACTTCGACGCTGACCTTCTCGCCCTTGCGGACGATGACCAGATCGATGTGCTCGATGATCGGGCGCACCGGGTCGCGCTGGACATCCTTGGCCAAAGCCAACTGGCTCTTGCCCTCGAGCTCGATCGACAGCAGCGCGTTGGCGTGCTTGAGGGCGAGCGAGGTGACGTGGGCCGGGAGGGTGATGTGCACCGGGTCGGTGCCATGTCCGTAGAGGACCGCCGGGATCTTGTGGTCGCGGCGGATCTTGCGGGCGGCACCCTTGCCGAACGAACTGCGCAGCTCGGCGGGAAGCTTGATCTCGGACATGACGCTCCTTGGAACGGACGTGGGGCGGCATACACAGCCGGTATGCCGCGGGACGGGCCTCGACGCGGGACGCGACACGCGCGGCGGAGGCGGCCACCAGATGGCACACCTTGTCGATCACGGACGGCCGTCGTGGCACGTCCCTCGCCGAGGCAACTACCCGATCTTAGGCGACCGGCACGGTGCAGCGGAAATCAGCCCGCGGCGCGGGGTCGTCGCGCGATCATCCGCAGGAGATCCTTCGGTGGCCAGGGGTGATTGTCGACCAAAGCGGTATTGCGGCGACGTCGCCACGCGTCCGCGCCGACGTAGAGGCGGTCGGCGAGCTCCAGGATCTCGACGACCTCCAGGCCCGCGGCCTCGGCGACGGTTCGCAGGCCCAGCGGCGAGAAGAGGATGACGTGGTCGTTCGGTTGGGCGCCGTCCCAGTCGATCCCCAACCGCTCGCGCTCGCTCGATGCGCCGTTGGGCACCTCCAGCATGACCAGGCCACCCGGCCTGGTCATGCTGGCTGCTTGGCGCAGGAGCGCCCGGGGGTCGGGAACGTGCTCCAGGACGTGCCACATCGCCACGACGTCGGCGAGCAGTCCCGGGTGAGCGTCGACCCATTGGTCCAACGTCCCTTCGTGGATGGGCACCCCCAGCTCCCGGGCATGGCCGACCGCCCACCCGCTGGGCTCCACGGCATACGTGTCGAAGCCCGCGTCCTGAGCCACCCTCGCGAACTCGCCCGTGCCGGCGCCGACTTCGACCAGGACGCCCTCCGGCTGTCGCAAAAGGACCCACTCGATGCGCTGTCTGGCCTCGGCGAACCAGTCCGCCCGGCGAGCCAGCCGTTGACCTCCGTATCGGTGCAGCCAGATCTCGTCGGTCTGCGCGTCGCTGCGCGGGCGCGGCCAGATCGTCAGCGATCCGCAGGCCGGGCAGGGCAGGAGTTCCGGGTTGGCCACGTCGGCCACCGTGGGAGCGACGAGCTGGCTCCGACAAGCCAGGCAGACGCACGGCTCGCCGGCTGCGCGCTCGAGGGACGTCTCGTGGTGGGTCGGGCCTTGCGGGACCGCCACGGCCGCCGACGCAGGTCCGCGGTCGGTGAGGGTCGCTGCGACCCGACCGACAACCGCGGCGCCTCTGCGCCGAAGCCCCCGGGCGACCCGCCGAGCCTCGTGTCGGCCCCGGGTCAGACCGGCCCGCCCCCGCTCGGTCGCGGTGAGCGGCGTGAACCACTCGGTATGCCTGGCCAACAGGCGGGCGTTGGCCTGGGCATAGGCGCGCTCGTCGCCGAAACCGCCTTTGGTCCGGTGCAGCAGGTCGATCTGCCGGACGGTGACGCGCAGCCCCAGGTCACGAGCCTGCAGACAGATGTCGACGTCGTAGCCGTGGAAGAGCGGCAGGGCCGAATCGATGGTGATGTGGCGGAAGGCGGCGGGGGTGAGCGCGAGGAACAGGCCGTCGACCACATCGACGTCGGCCCATGGCACGCCCAGGTCCTGCAGATAACGAGACTCGAAGACCCGACCAGCCGTCTGCCGGGCATTCCACCAGCGCGCGTCGACCAACCCGCAACCGCCGACGACTCCGACCACTCCGACGCTGGGCTCGGCCAGCGCCGCGAGGACCTTGGCCCGGAAGGACCTGTCGACGATCTCGACGTCGTCGTGGAGAAACACGACGCCCGCGCAGTCCGGTTCGCCGCGCGCGGCCTCCAGCACCGCGTTGTACACGTCGGGGATTCCGCGGGTGTCGCCCCCGAGGGGTAAGACACGGTCCTCGGGGGTCAGCGCTTGCAGCAGGGCCGGTTCACAGACGCTCCGGAACCGTTCCCCCGTGCCGCTGACGCACACGCCGACGATCATCATCCGATGCTCTCCGCTCCGGGGTCCACATTGCCCAGGGCCACCAAACGAGCGAAGTCGGGGTGGGTTCGTCGAAGCTCGTCAAAGGTTCCGACAGCGTCGATCCGACCACCCTTCATGAACGCCACTTGGTCGGCGCTGCGCACGGTGGACAGTCGATGGGCCACGACAATGATCGACAACTGACCCCGAAGGTCGTCCAAGGCGTGGGTGATCCGTTGCTCCGTGTCGGAGTCCAGGGCCGACGTCGCTTCATCGAGCACCAGCAAGCGCGGCCGGCGGTAGAGCGCCCGCGCGATCCCGATCCGTTGCCGCTGGCCCCCCGAGAACAGCACCCCACGCTCGCCGACCCGGGTGTCCACTCCGTCCGGGAGCCCGGCGACGACGTCCTCCAACTCGGCCTGGGCCAGCGCCAGATCCAGGCGGACGCTGTCGATGCTGCCCCGGTCGACGTCGAAGGCCACGTTCTCGGCCAAGGTGGCATCGAGGAGGAACACGTCCTGGGGAACGTAGGCGAGGTTGTCCCGCCACTGCCGAGGCGCCGCAGCCGTGTCCACTCCGTCGGCCAGCACCTGACCGGAGGTCGGGCGGTGCAGCCCGAGGATAAGGTCGGCCAGGGTCGTCTTGCCTTCGCCGCTGGCGCCCACGATGGCCAGTGTCGAGCCGAACGGTAGACGGAGCGTGACATCGCGCAGGACGTCGTGCTCGGCGCCCGGATAGCGGAAGGACACCCGGTCCAGCCGAAGCTCGCTCGCCAACTCCAGGGGCGGCTCGTCCTGCGCGGCGGCCCGGCTATCGTCGGCTTCACGGGCCGCGCTCACCTCGGCGCGCACGATGGCAAGCGACGCGCTGCCCACCCGGATCTGGCTGAGGCTGCCCAACAGCGCCGTCACCGACGGCAACACTCGGAAACCCGCGGCAACGAACAGGGCCAGGAGCCCGACGGCGCTTCCCCCTTCGCCCCGACCGGCCGTGATGGCGATGACGACACCGACCGCGAGAATGAACAGGATCTCCAGCACATGTCGCGGGAGGGCGCTGAGGAAGACGGCGGTTCTGGCGGCGCGCCACCCGGTCTCGGAAGCGCTGGCATATCGAGCGACAAAGACCTCCTGGCTTCCTCGCAGTTGCAGCTCCCGCAACCCGAACAGGGCCGCCAACGCGTGGTGCCAGCTTCGCTCGGACGCGTCCGCCATCACCCTTCCGGCCGCGAGCGTCCGCGGTTTGACGAACCGCAAATAGGCGACGGCCGCCGCCGAGAAATACACGACCAGGACCAGGGTCGGGATCGGCGCAAGAACCAGCAGGCCGACGACGATCGCCAGGATCGCGATGCTGTTAGTCAGTGCCGCCAACGCTCCCGCCAAGGAGAAGTTGAACGCATTCCCCACGGCATCATTCATCGTCCGGATCAACTCGGATGAACTGCGCCGGGTCACCTCGGTGTAGGGCGAGGTGAGGAAGTGACGCAACAGCCGACAGGACAGTCGAAGCCGTTCCCTGAAGTTGAAGCCGACTGTCCACCAATGCAAGGCCATCGAGGCAAGGTCTTTGGCGATGAACAGTCCGACCAGCCAGAACACGACAACGCGGGTCAACTGCTGCACGTCGGATGTCCCGGAGAGCGACACCAGCACGCCCAGGATCCCCGACTGCTGCTGCGTGCCGGCGGCGAGTTCGATGAGCGGCAGCACCAAGGCGACCGCCACCGCATCGGCAACCGCGAGCAGCAGGGAGGCCCCGGTCGCTAACAGGAGTCTGCGACGGGCCGCGCTGTCGAGGATGTCGGCCATGCCCCGCAGGAACTCGATCACCAGACTCCAACCGACCGCACCCGGCTGACGTCGCTGCGCCTTGCCGGACCCACCCACGCTGCCCGCACCGGGCAGTCTCGGTGGACTCTACCGTTGGCGCATCGACCCCACAGCCGAACCGGGTGACCCGCCCCCGGCGCTCTCCCGGCCCTCATGGCCGTCGGCCCCGTCCGCGCTCGCTGACCCGACGCCAGGTGCCCTGCGCCGCCCACGCCAACCCGTCGAGCACGCCGAGGGCCCGGAAGGTCACCCGGTGTCGGCGCAACTCATCGGACTTCACCTGGTGCGGGCCGATCACCCGGACCTTCGCCCGTTGCAGCGGCTTGGGCCACCGGGCACAGAACCGTTGGTAGCCCACTCGATACTCTTCGGAGGCGTTGACGCGGCGTTGGGACACCGACAACGCCGGGATGTCTTCGGTCGGCGGATGCTCGTGGTCCACCCGAACCTGGCGTCCGTCAAGGATGACCGAGCGCCACCAGGCCCGCCGAGTCAGGTCGTCGTCGCAGTAGACCCCGGTGAACGCGCAGGAGAACAGGCCGAACTTCCGGTAATAGCCGCGCGACACGATCGGGTGGCGCAACAGCAGATCGGATCCCCCAGCACTGTCCGACACCTTGATGGCGAAGTCGTCCTGCTGCGGATCCAGGCCGCCCACGACCTCGCGCAGACCGGTGTCCCAGCCCTCCCGGGGCAATAGGTCGTCGGCGATGACCACAAGGATCGACCCGGAGGAAACCTCCGCTGCCGCGTTCCAATTGCGGACTGCGCTCACCGACCTGGTCTGCCGGCCCACTGCCCGCAGGCAGCCACCCGTCTGTTCCAGCGCGAGGGCGTCATCGTCGTCGAGCGCCACGACGTATTCGACCGTCTCTGGCCGATCGGCCCGGGCGAGCCAGGTGTCTCGGACGGGGAGCGGGCCTCCCTCGCGGTGATAAGTAGCGTGCAGGAGCGAGATCGTCACCGTGGTTGACCGGTCGGGTTCCGCCAAGCGCGGTATGCCGTGCCCGTCACCCAACGGCATACCGCTCGCTGTGGGTGCCGGCAGGGCGCCGAACTCGGCGAACCGGGCCCCGAGCCAGCGCGGGGCGCGTCGCGCGGACGTGCTCGCCGCTGCGGCGATGGCCCGGCGCAGGGGCTCGGTGGCGCGCTGCGCACCCTCCGACTTCGACCCGGTGATCGAAGCCCCGCGAAAGGCCACGGTGGTCAGCGTCGCGCGAGCCAGCCCTCGGGCGCGTTGGTTGCGCTCGACCTGGATCTCGAAGGTCGAGGCGCATCCGAGGCGGGCCAGGGCTGCGGGAGCGAAGCCTGCCCTGACACGGGTCACGTCAGCCCTGCGAGCGAGAAAGACCTCGTCGCTAAACCCCCAGTCCAGGACGTAGTCACCCACGGTGCCGACCGAATCCGCCTCGGTCGGTGTCGAGTCGGGGGGAGATTCGCGACGCAACGTGACGTGGCCGATCCAAGGGTGGGCCGTGAGCAGCGCGACCCCGTCGCCGACCCAATCCACCGGCTGAGTCGGCTGCTCCGCCGTGACACCTGCCCGCCACCCGAGCACCCAGGGCGTCGCGACGAGCCGGGCGATGAGCCCGCCGATGTCCGCGCCGGAGGCATCGGACGCCTCGACGGCGAACCCCGTGATCGCCCCAGCGTCGACCAGTGCCTGGGCCCGCGCGTGGGCATCCCCCGGGTCACGCACGTCGCCGATGAGCACGACCGCCTGCGCGAACTCGCGACCGAATTGTCGGGCAACCCAGGCCGTAAACCCGAGCGACAGCGTGTCCCGATAGGCCCGCTCGTCGCACCGGACGACCAGGGTGACCTCACCGCCGACGGCCTCTTCAACCCCGCCAGGTTGACGGCTCATCGGGTCGGCCCCGAATTCCCCCACCTGCGCCGAATCGGGTCGGCCATGACTCATGAACGTGCCGCCCAACCCAGGACCGCAACGCCCGGCAATGCCTCGCTGACCCGGTCACGCTCTTGCGCGGGTACGACGATCACGATCCCCAGGTCGCAGGCCCGGATCGCCCGGGCCGAGTCGACGGGGTCCGTCAGGTCAGCCCATCCCGAACCATCGTGGGACTCGGACTTCCACGCGCGTTGCCAGCAGGCCTCGGCTCGTTGGCTCCAGGCACCTCGGATGGCCAACTGCCAGAGGTTGAGGTGGGCAACCGTCCCCCAGTCCCGCCCTGTGTCTGGCAGGAAGAAGGCCACCTGGTCGCGCAGAGGGACCATGAGCATGCGCTCAAGTGTCACGGTGTGGCTGATCGAGTCTGCGGCCGACGAGGCCGACCATGCCGCGCGGACCCGAAGACTCGGGAAGTCACCCCGCTGCCGGGCGACCGGGAGCACCGCAGCGACCAGCACCGATCCGGCCAACAGCAGCACAACCGACGGGGCGGTGACCCGCTCTCGCCAATCCCGCACCCGCCAGCCTCCTGACCCGGATGGGAGCTTGGATGCCATCGGCTGAGCTGTGCGAACTCCGGCAAGAAGGACCATGGTGGTGAAGGCCAGCAGCATCACCGCGGTGAGCAATTTGATTCCGTAGTAGCCGATCTGGCCGGCGCGCAGCACCTGCATCCCGCCCACCCCGGCGACCAAGACGACACCCGTCAGGACGTGAGCCCCACCCATGGTCCACCCGAGATGCCCGCGAATGAGGACCCCCAGCGCCAGCATGCAGGCGATCGGGACGACATACCCGGCCAGGTTGTGGGTGGGGTATCCGCCGGCCACCAGCAGATGGTCGACCCCCCGCGCCGAGAGCACCTGAATCACGGCCGCCAGGACTCCCACAGACATCGCGGTCGCCAGCCCGATCATCCCCAACCGACCGTGTCGACTGGTCGGGAGTCGGGATCGCCTGGTCGGCCAGAGTGCCGCCACGCTCGCCACACCTGCCAGGGGCAACAACAGCACCCAGTTGTGCGCCACTGCCATGACCGCGCCGCTCGCCGCGAGCATGGGACCCGTGAGCGCGAGCCGTCCACGTCCGGTCAGGAGCATCGGCACGACCGCCACCCCCGCCGTGGCCAACAGGAAATTGTCATACCCGGCTTGATGCAGGATTCCTCCGCCCGGCGAGACGAGCCACGCAACCAACAATCCGGCCACGGCCCAGGCGGCTCGCCATGGCCGACGCCGCACCGCGGGCACGGCGCAGAGCCCGGTCACGAGCATGGCGAGCGTGGCGGCATACACCAGGGTCGTCGCCTGCAGGTATGCCGCGACCTCGCCGATCCCACTGCCGCCGCCGACCCCGTGGTGAAGTTCCATGAGCATGGCCACCGAGGAGTGCAGGCCTTGCGGATAGCTGTCGTAGAACCACGGGCCGTTCTCCCCGGGCGGCAGGAACGGGATCAGCCGACCGCCGTGCACGATCATCCGGGCCATGTCGTAGTGGCCGACGTGGTCCCACCCCCCGAGCACCACCCCCATGACATCCGCGCCGGATCGCAGCCGCAGCAGCGGCCACAGGTATGCCGCGACCATCCCCACCCCAGCCATCGCGACCGCATCTGCCGCCCGCACCCGCGGCACAAGTGCGGCCGCGCGCTCTCCCACCGGTCCGATCGCCACCCACCCGACCAGACACCCCCACAGGACCGCCATCACGCCCCCGAACCGGGTCAGTTCACCGGTCGGCCAGTCGACCAGCCACACCAGGGGTGCCCACCCGAGCGAGGTCGCCAGGACGATGGCGACCCGCCGGGACATCTCGCGAGACACGGGGATCGCCAGGGCGGCAAGAACTCCCAGGATGGCAACCACGCTGCGCGGCAGCCACCCCACCGATTGGGCACCCACAAGCACCGTGGCGACCACGGCCCCGATGGCCGCCGCCACAGGTCTGGGCAGACCATTCGCAGCACTGCGCATGAGCCATGACGATAACGTCTGGCATGAGCTGCGTGCGGGAGAGGACTGCGCACCCCACCCAGCGGTTTGCCTACGTCGATGCCCTCAGGGGGTTTGCGGCGCTCTGGGTGTTCACCTTGCACGTCCACGGCTACTGGCTGGACAACGTCCGGCCCCCCAAACTCAGTGCCGACGGCGTCCTCGTGCGCCTCATCGGTTTCGGTGGGGCCGGCGTCGACCTGTTCATCGTCCTGTCCGGCTTCTGTCTCACCCTGCCGATCTTGCGCGCCGGAACCGAGCCGCTGCAGGCCATCGACGTGCGCGGGTTCTTCCGGCGCCGGGTCTTTCGGCTGCTGCCCGCCTACTACGCAGCTCTCGTCCTCGTGCTGTGCCTCGAACTCGTCCCTGCGCTCCGCCCGGCTCTGGTCGCCCGCGAGCTCACCTGGACGGACGTGATCGCCCATCTCACGCTGACCTTTCCGCTCTGGCGGGGCACCCTGCCCGCCGTCAATGGCTCCCTGTGGTCGATCCCCCTGGAGGCCACCCTCTATCTCGGGTTTCCGCTGCTCGTCTGGCTGGGTCGCCGGCGCGGCATCCGTTGGGTGCTGGTCCTCACCGGTGCCGTCGCCGTCGTGTGGTGGCTGGTCACCCTGGTCGTCACGCTGCCCCTTGCGGGCGGTTGGCTGCCCCAACCGGACAAATACCTCCCTGCCCGTTGGGTCCAGTTCGCGTTAGGGATGTATGCCGCCACCCTGGTGCGCGGCATACCTCACCCGCGGGCCGTGGCCGTGGCAGTCTGGGGGTGCGTGCTCGGCCTTCCGGCGGGTCTTTTTGGGTATGCCGCGGGGCAGGAACTCGTCCGCACCTTCGGGTTCGGCGCGTTCGGAATGGGTCTGCTCGTGCTGCTGGCGCGCGTCCCCGAGCGGTTCTTCAGCCGCGGTCCGCTGGCCTGGCTGACCGGGCTGGGGACGATCTCCTACAGCTTCTATCTGCTCCACCAACCGGTGATCCTGCTGTTGTCTGGATGGGGACACAGTCTGGGCTTGCCGGTCATCCCCTTGTTCGTCGTGGCCATGGCCACCTCCGGCACCCTGACCGTGGTCCTCGCGGCGGCCTTCTATCGCGGGATTGAGCGGCCCTTCCTCGTGCGCGGGAGCACGAGCGCCGTCGTGCTGGCCGACCGCCGCTGACCCTGCCTCGCTCAGGCGCGGCCGTCGAACAGGCTTGTCACCGAACCGTCCTCGAAGACCTCCTGGATCGCCCGCGAGATCAGCGGCGCAATGGGCAAGATGGTCAGCTTGTCGAACTGCTTCTCCAGAGGGATAGGCAGGGTGTCGGTGACGATCACTTCGCAGGCGCTCGAGGCCCGCAGCCGGTCGATCGCCGGTCCGGACAGGATCGCGTGCGTTGCCGCAACGACGACCCCGGCAGCGCCCTCGGCCATGATCGCGTCGGCTGCCTTGGTGATCGTGCCCCCGGTGTCGATCATGTCGTCGACGAGGATGCACATCCGCCCGGCGACCTCGCCGACGACCCGATTGGCCACGCTCTCGTTCGGCCGGGTGATGTCGCGGGTCTTGTGGACGAACGCCAGGGGCGCGCCCCCCAGCCGAGCCGACCACTGCTCGGCGACCTTGATCCGCCCCGCATCGGGCGACACGACCGCGAGCTTCTTGGTGCCGTAGTGGGCGATGACATGGTCGGCGAGCATCGGCAGCGCCATGAGATGGTCGACCGGACCGTCGAAGAAGCCCTGGATCTGCGCGGTGTGCAAGTCGACGGCCATCAGCCGGTCGGCTCCAGCAGTGCGGAACAGGTCGGCCATCAGCCGCGCCGAGATCGGCTCACGCCCGCGGTGCTTCTTGTCCTGACGGGCATAGCCATAGAACGGCAGCACGACGGTGATCCGCTTGGCCGACGCCCGCTTGAGCGCGTCGACCATGATGAGCTGCTCCATGATCCACTCGTTGATCGGCACCGTGTGGCTCTGGATGACAAAGGCGTCGCAGCCGCGCACCGACTCCTCGTAGCGCACATAGATCTCGCCATTGGCGAACTCGTAGGCCTGGGTCGGCACGACCTTGGTCCCCAGATCAGCCGCCACCGCATCGGCCAACGTCGGGTGCGCCCGCCCGGAGAACACCATGAGGTGCCGTTTTGGCTTCCTACGGATGACCGTCACCGCTGCGTCTCCTGACCCTTGTCGCCGGTATGCCGTCCCCGCGCCGCCGCTTCGCTGCTGGCCGCTGCTTCGCTGCTCGCCGCAGCCGTTCGTGCGGCCGCGGCGGCCCGGGCCGAATCGGTGTCGGGACGGTTCGCCTCGACCCACCCCTCGACAATCCGTTGGGGGGCCTCGGACAGGGTCAACGCTCCTGACGGGACGTCATGGCGGATGACGCTGCCAGCCCCCGAGTAGACCCCGTCGCCGATCGTCAGCGGCCCGACATACATCGTGTCGCTGCCCATCCGGCAGTGGTCTCCGACGGTGGTCCGATGCTTGCTGACCCCGTCGTAGTTGACGAAGACCGACGCCGCGCCGATGTTGGTGCCCGCCCCGATCGTCGCGTCGCCGACATAGGAAAGGTGCGGGACCTTCGATCCCGCACCGATATGCGCGTTCTTGGTCTCGACGAACGTCCCGATCTTCCCGTCCGCCCCGAGCTCGGTCCCCGGCCGCAGGTAGGCCCACGGACCCACGCTGGCACCCGGGCCGACGACCGACAAGGAGCCCTGCGTGCGGCATACCGTCGCGCCGTCGCCGACCTCCATGTCGGTGAGTGTCGTGTCGGGGCCGATCTCGCAGTCCGCTCCGACGGTCGTTGCCCCGTGCAGTTGCGTGTTGGGGTGGATCACCGTGTCGCGGCCGATCGAAACCGTCGTGTCGATCCACGTCGTCGCCGGGTCGCGGACGATCGCGCCATCGCGCATCGCGGCTGCCACGGTGCGTCGGTTGAGCTCCGCGCCCAAGGTCGCGAGTTGGATTTTGTCGTTGACCCCCTCGGTCTGCCACACGTCCGTCAGCACGTATGCCGCCGCGCCGCGCCCCCGCGCCCGGGCGACGGCCACGACATCGGTGAGGTATTTCTCGCCCTGGGCATTGTCGGTGCCCAGGGCGGCCAGGGCTTCGCGCAGCAGCACCGCGTCGAAGGCGTAGATGCCCGAGTTGACCTCGGTGATCGCGCGCTCGGCGTCGGTCGCATCCTTGTGCTCGACGATCCTTTCCACGGCGCCGGCGGGGTCTCGGACGATCCGGCCATAGCCAGTCGGGTCGGCGATCTGCGCTGTGACGACGGTGACTCCGACGGCCGACGCTTCGTGGGCGCGCAGCAACTCACGCAGGGTGTCGGAGGTGAGCAGGGGCACGTCGCCGTAAGTGACGACGACAGTGCCGGCCAGGTCGGCCGGCAGCGCCTCCAGACCGCATTCGACGGCCCGGCCGGTGCCTTTGACCTCGTCCTGGTCGGCGATGAGGCAGTCGGGGTCGCACGCCTGGATGTGGGCGGCCACCCGGTCGCGCTCGTGGCGGACGACGACCTGCAGGTGGATCGGGTCGACGCCCCGGGCGGCGGCGATCGCGTGGTGGACCAGACTGCGACCGCCGATCGAGTGCAGAACCTTGGGCGTCGCCGACTTCATCCGGGTGCCCTCGCCTGCGGCGAGGACGATGACCGCTGTCGGGCGCGTGTAGGTCACATTCAGCGATCCTACCCGCCGCGGGGACCCCACACCGATCCGGCGAGGACCTGGCGGAAGCGGTCGAACTGGGCATCGAGGGTGAGCGTCAGGGCCCGTTCGCGGGCGCGCTGGCCCAGGTCCAGCGCGGCGGCATCGTCGGTGAGCAAGCGTTCCACCGCCGCCCCGAATGCCTCTGGGTCGGCCGGATCGGCATACAGGACGGCATCTCCGGCGAACTCGGGAACCCCGCCGCGCGGTGCCGCCACGCAGGCGAGCCCGCAGGCCATCGCTTCGAGCAAGGCGAGCCCGAACGGCTCGTCGAACATCGTCGGGAAGACGAACACCCGCCCCCGACGCAGCACGTCGGCCAGCTCGGCGCGCGGGACGAAGCCGGTGAACTCGACCGTGCCGGGAAGAGCATCGGCGGCGGCCCGAAGGTCGCGCTCGAAGGGGCTGGCCGCCTCGACCGGGCCGTACCATCCCGAGCCGACCACGCGAAGGGTCCAGTCTGTCGTCGTCATCGTTCGCAGCGCCGCAAGAACGCGGTCGGGACCCTTCTCGGGGCTCACCTTGCCGACCCAGACGACGACCGGGTCCAGGACCAGCCCGCCGGGCCGCGGGGCGAACCGAACCGGGTCGATCCCGTTGTGCACGGTGACGAGCGCAGGGTGATCGCCGCCGATCCGCTCCCGGATCCGGTCGGCCATCGCGTCGCTGACGTGGATCCAGCGGTGCACCCGATCCAGGATCCGGCGCAGTTCCCGCGACCCCAGCGAGCGGCTCATCCCGACGTGCGAATAGAGCGAATAGGTGCCGTCCGGTCGTATGCCGTGCAGGTGCTCGACGCCGCCGTAGCCGAACGACCCGTCGTGCAGGACGACATGCCCCACGCGCTCGAGGCTGGTCCCGCGCAGGCTGGACCGGTAGAGCTCCCGAGCGACCGGGCGCCGTCCGAGAAGTCGCCCGAGGGCGTGGTCGAGCAGTGCCCCCGGGCGAGTTGCCGCCCGGTTACTCGGTGGCGCTGTGGCGATGACCCGATCCGGGGGCAGGTCCGGCCCGCGCCAGGGCTCGATGAGCACCCGGTGGTCCAGCCCGTTCGCCCGCGCTGCCTCGACCAGTTCGCCGACGACGGTGAGAATCGTCGATCCCGGCCCGACCGATGGGGTCGGCAGGTGCGCGACCGACACCGCCAACTCGCCCATTTCGCCAGCATAGGTCGGCGCAGTGGTCCTAGGCTCGACTCCGACGGGCAGCGAGAAGAAGGGTCACGGCGATGAGGTTACGGGGCATCTGGGCAGCCACTGCCCTTGGCATCGTCGGTCTGCCGCTCGCCCTCGCCGGGTGCACAGGTGGGGCCGCGCAAGCCCCGGGCACCGTCACGGTCACGGTCAACCCGCCGGCTCCCAGCGCAGCCTCGACCGCAGCGGCGAAGCCGACAGCAACGTCCAGCGCCAAGCCCACCGCCAGCGCCACGGCGACCACGCCCCCAGCTCCCAGAGTGTTCGCGCTCGGTCTGGGTTCGTTCGGCGGGCTCAAGCTGCCGGCTACCCCGTCCGCGGTCCTCGCCGCGGCCAAGCCCCTTCTCGGCGACCCCACCAAGAAGGTCGAGGGCCAAGGGTGTGAGTTGGCCGGACCCGGACGCACCTCGATCGTCCTCAGGTGGGGTGACATCTCGGCATATGGTGAGGCGGGTCCTGGCGAGGCCCTCAAGATCGACTCCTGGTCGGTCGTCGGAAAGGCGACGCCGGTCCCGGTGACCCTGCCGTTCGGGACGAGCATCGGGATGAGCCGCACTCAGCTGGCCAAAGCGCTGACCAGCGAGACTGTCGACGACTCGCATGTGTTCGCCTACGGCGACATCCTTGAGCAGAACGACACGTGGTGGTCGCTGGACAAGGCCAACACCTCGGTCGAGTCGATCGTGCACAACCCGCACCCCTGCGATTGACCGCACGGGGAAACTCATTGAGCTTCCGCCACGTGCGGCCTTGCTCCCCGGGCTGGAATCGAACCAGCGTCGCTAATCCTGATTCAAAGTCAGGCGGGCCCTGCCAGCAGACCAACCGGGGATCGCCGCCCTAGGTTACCTGCCGCGCGGGAGGCGAGCGCACGGCATACCAGCGGGCACAATGGCCCCGTGAGCCCACGCGAGAACGCGCCCCCCAGCCGCCGCGCCCGGATGACCGGCAAGGAGCGGCGCGAGCAACTCGTCGACGTGGGCCGAGCGGTGTTCGCCGCCAAGGGTTTCGAGGCCGCCACCGTCGAGGAGATCGCCGCGAAGGCGGGCGTGAGCAAGCCCGTCGTCTACGAGCACTTCGGCGGCAAAGAGGGCCTGTATGCCGTCGTCGTCGACCGCGAGATGGCTGCCCTCCTGCAGGCGGTCACCTCCGCCCTCGAGACTCCCGGCCCGACGCGTGCGGTCGTCGAGTCGGCGGCGCTTGCGTTGCTGGACTACGTCGAAGGCTCGACCGACGGCTTTCGGATCCTCGTGCGAGACTCTCCTGCGGGCCAGTCAACGGGTTCGTTCGCCAGCCTCATCGGCGACATCGCCACCCAGGTCGAAGCGATCCTTGCGGCCGAGTTCTCCCGCCGCAAGCTCGACCCGAAGGCAGCCCCAATTTATGCCCAGATGCTTGTGGGGATGGTGGCCTTGACCGGTCAGTGGTGGCTAGAACACCGGCGCTTCAAGAAGGCCGACGTGGCCGCCCACTTGGTCAACCTGGCCTGGAACGGCCTCATCGCCTTGGAGAACAAGCCGACACTGCGCACGACCCCGGGCCGCTGACCCCGACCGGCTTGGTCGTCGATCAGCCGAAATACTGATCGGTCCAGGTTGCCCAGACGGCCCCGGTGGGGCCGAGAGCCAGAATCATCTCCGGCCACTGGATGGGAGCCATGGCAGTGGACGGCCCAGTCTCAGGGGTCGTCGTATCGGCGGGGGTCGATGAGGTCGACGAGGTCGCGGGGGTCGTCGTGCTCGACGTTGTCGTCGAGGCGACGGTGATGGCGACCTCGGCCGTCATCACGGTGCCGTCTGGGGTCGTCAATTCGAAGGAGACCGCGCTTGGATCATTGCCGCCGGCACCCTGACCGGACTTGGCGAACACCGCGAGGATCGAGAGCCCGACCGGTCCCGTGCCCGTGCAGACGATCGAGGCGCCCTGGGGTGCGCAGGCCCAACTCGCGGCAGCCTGAGCATCCACGACCGGCTCGACGGTGAGGTCGACTTGACCCGCCGGAACCGACTTGATGACGACGGTCGAGGTCCCCTCGGAGGGCACGCTCACCGCAACGATGAAGACCTGGTCGGCCGCTGCCGTGAGTGGAGCGGTGAGGGGCTGGGCAGGCGCCGTTGTCGTCGACGAGGAACTCGACGATGAGGAACTGGACGACGACGATGAGCTCGAGGCCGAACTCGAACTGGACGACGAACTGGACGAGGTCGACGAGCTAGAACTGGACGAGCTCAATGAACTCGACGACGAAGACGACGACGCGGTCGTCGAACTCGACGAGCTCGATGAACTCGAGGACGAGGACGCCGTCGTCGATGTCGATGCAGTCGTCGAACTGGACGAGCTAGAGGTCGGTGCGGGCGTCGGCTTCGGCGTGCTCGGCGGGACGACTGGCACGGCCGTGCGCGACGGGGCGGCCGTGGGCTCGGCGACCGCAGTCGGGGCAATTGGGTTGACCGGCTCGGCTACAACGGCTGGTGGGACAACGGCTGGCGGGGCATCGGTCCCAGCCGCTGCGGCACGTGGCGCACCGCCCGCCCCAGCAGGTGACCCACCGTCGGCTTGCGCACTCGACACGGCGGTCAACCCACCCGTCACGCCAGCGCGACCCACGCCCAAACCGCCGGCGTAACCGGTGGCCAAGGCCGCCGCCACACCGAGCGCGGCCACCTTGGTCCCGACATTGGCGACGAGGGCGGCCGCTGCCGCTGCCTTGCCCTCCTCGCGCGGGCCACCCGCGGTGACCGACGTGGCCGTGGCCGCCCCGGCAGCGCCAGACAAGGCGCCAACGACAGACGAGCCAGCCAGGAAGATGAGCGGCACCATGACCGCTGGCAGGGCCCGGCTGACCTCTGCCATCTCGTAGGCCAGGCCCTGAGCGTGGCGGCAGGACCGGATGTGTTCATCGACCCGCGCTCGCTGGCGGACCGGGAGCTTGCCGCGCACGAAGCGACCCATCTGGGAGAGCACCCAGCGGCATTCTTCGTCCTCGGCCCGGCTGATGGCCCGGTCGGCGTGCGCGTCGAGGTATTTCATGCGCAGGCTGTCGCGGGCCCGCAGGGCCACCACGCTGACCCCGTTGGCCGTCATTCCCATCGAGTCGGCCACGGCCGCGGGCGTCGTGCCCTCGACCGCCGTGCGCCACAGGATCTGCTGGTCACGCTCGGCCAGGCGCGCGAACGCGACCCGCACCAAGGCATGGTCGACACTCGCGCTGGGGTCGTATGCCGCCGTTGCCGGAGCTGCTGCCTCAAGACCGGCGTCCTCGGTCGGCACGACTCGAAGATCACCACGGGCATGGTCGACGGCGATGGTCCGCACTGCCGACAGGAAGTAGGACCGGAAGTTGGTCAGTGGGCCCTTGCCGACCCGAATGAGGTCGTAGACCCGAAGGCTCGCTGCGGCCACGACATCCTCGGCCGAGGTGCGGCCGCGGTGGCGGTGGGCCACGGCATACGCGGCGGGCAGATGGCGACGCCACAACTCGCCGTAGGCGTCCGCGTCCCCTGCACGCACCAGCCCGAGCAGGGTGGTGTCATCAGCGTCGACGTACGACTGACCCCAGACAACGGCTGGCGCGGACATGACCCCTCCCTCCTCGCGAGACTTCTTCCTCTGACAGACGCAGGACCATTGTGCCTATGACAGGCGTTCTGACGGAAGTTTTGGGTTTCTCGAAGTCAAGACTCTTGACGCCATGGATACATTGGTGGTGTGGGTGAGGCGAGGACGCGAGCCGCGTGGCCGCCGGATGATGTCGACCGGATCGTCGCCGCGTGGCGCCGCGAACTGCCCCTGCTGGACGTCGAACCACTCCAGGTGCTGTCCCGGATCACCCGACTGGCCCGGCGCCTGGACCTGGCCCGTGGGGCCGCCTTCGCCCGGCATCAGCTAGAAAGCTGGGAGTTCGACGTCCTGTCCGCGTTGCGGCGGGCCGGGCGACCCTATGAACTCTCCCCCGGCCAACTCGTCACCGAGACCCTCGTCACGTCGGGAACGATGACCAATCGGGTCGATCGCCTCGAGCAACGGGGTTTGGTGCGCCGCAAGCCCGATCCCGGGGACCGTCGCGGCGTGCGCGTCCGGCTGACCCCCGCGGGCCGGGAGACGGTCGACGCCCACAGGTCGGCATTGAGCCGCAGCACCTCGACATGGTCGGTGGCGCGGGCCGCCATATCTGCGTGAATCCGCTCCTCGCGCTCGGTCAGCCGGGCCAGGGCGCGTTCGACGCGCGCCATCTCCTTGCGAGCCTCGCGGATCTCGACCTGGGTCGGGCCCGCGGAAGTCCTCGGCGGCCCACCGGTCGGCCCGGTTCCCGTGCGCGCGGGGGTGAGCCAGGCGGCATACCCCGTAGCGGGTAGAGCCGCACGCAGGGTGAGGTACTGCTCGACTCCGCCGGGCAGGTCACGCACTCGGCCATCGCCGAGCAGCGCGACCTGCCGATCACAGACCCGTTCCAACAGGTAGCGGTCGTGTGAGACGACGAGCAGCGTCCCCGCCCAGCCGTCGAGGACGTCTTCCAACGAGGTGAGCGTCTCGATGTCCAGGTCGTTCGTCGGTTCGTCGAGCAGCAGGACGTTGGGCTCGGCCATGAGCAGCCGCAGGACCTGCAAGCGCCGCCGTTCCCCGCCGGACAAGTCGCCGACCCGGGTCTGCTGCCGCTGGCCGGTGAACCCCAGCCGCGTGGCCAACTGGCTCGCGGTGACTTCCTTGTCGCCGAGGGTGATCGAGCGCCGGACCACCTCGATCGCCTCGATGACCCGGTATGCCGCGAGCTCGTCCAGCTCGCGCACCTCCTGGGTGAGATGGGCGAGGGACACGGTCTTGCCCACTTTGCGCTTGCCCGCCGACAGGCCAACCTCACCGGAGATCGCTTGCAGCAGAGTCGATTTACCCGCTCCGTTGATTCCGACGATGCCGACCCGCTCCCCCGGCGCGAGCCGCCAGGTCACCCGGTCGAGCAGGGTCCGCTCGCCGAAACGCACGGTCGCATCGAGCAGGTCGATGACGTCCTTGCCCAGCCGTCGCGTGGCGAACCTGACCAGCTCGACGCCGTCGCGCGGGGGCGGCTCGTTTTCGATGAGGGCGTTGGCCGCGTCGATGCGGAATTTCGGCTTGCTCGTGCGCGCGGGTGCCCCCCGGCGCAGCCAGGCCAGTTCCTTGCGCAGCAGGTTGTCCCGTCGTTCCGCGGTCACTGCCGCAACCCGGGACCGCTCGGCCTTGGCCAGCACGTATGCCGCGTAGCCGCCCTCGTAGGAGTGCACCGATCCGTCCTCGACCTCCCAGGTGATGGTCGCCATCGCGTCGAGGAACCAGCGGTCGTGGGTGACCGCGACGACCGCGGTGTCCGGGCGGGTGCGACAGGTGGCCAGATGCTCGGCCAGCCAGGCGACGCCCTCGACGTCCAAATGGTTGGTCGGCTCGTCAAGGAGCAGGAGGTCAGGGTCGGCGACCAACAGCGCAGCCAGGGCCAGGCGCCGCCGTTCGCCACCTGACAGCGGGCCGACCAGAGCGTCGGGACCGCCAACTGAGGGCATACCGACACCGCCGAGCAGCCCCTCGAGGACCGTACGGACCCGCGGATCGCCCGCCCACTCATGCTCCGGGCTGTGGCCCACGACGGCCTCCCGCACGGTCGCCGTCGGGTCCAGGCGATCCTGCTGAGCGAGCAGGCCGACAGTGAGCCCACCGACCTGGACGAGCCGGCCGCTGTCCGGCTGCTGGGTCCCGGCCAGCACCCGCAGGAGGGTGGACTTGCCGCCGCCGTTGCGCCCGATGACGCCGATCCGCTGGCCGGCCAGGACCCCGCCCGTGAGAGCGTCCAGGACGTGAGCGACCCCGTGGACGACGGTGACGCGCTCCAGCGAGACGAGTATCCCCATGCCAGTGTGCTGGCCGGTCAGTCTCGGGTCGGGCCGGCGATGACGTGGGCGCCGTGCACCGGCCCCTTCGCCCGACTGACCTGGTCGACGACCCCGGATGCGGTGAGCGCGACACACAGATCGATGGCATGTTCGGCCGAACCGGTGAGGAAGGCGACCGTCGGGCCGCTGCCGCTGACGAGCCCGCCGAGGGCACCGAACTCCAACCCGGCGTCCAGCACCGAGCGCAGCTCGGGGCGGAGGCTGAAGGCCGACTCCTGCAGGTCGTTGACCAGCGCGTCGGCGAGCGCCTCGGGGTCTCCCGAGCGCAGTGCGGTCATCATCGCCGGGGACGGTTCGGGCGCCGGGATCTTCAGTCCGTCGGACTGCCGGTCGAACTCGCGAAACACCGTGGGGGTGGACAGGCCCTGCGCGCTCAGCGCGAAGACCCAGTGAAACGTGCCGCGGGCCAGCACGGGGGCCAGGCGCTCGCCGCGGCCCGAGCCGATCGCAATGCCCCCGGCGAGGCAGAACGGGACGTCGCTGCCGACCTCGGCCGCCACCTCGAGCAGTTCCTCCCGGTCCAGGCGCAGACCCCAGAGATGATCGCAGGCCACGAGGGCCGCCGCGGCGTCGGCAGAGCCACCGGCCATTCCTCCAGCGACGGGGATGGCCTTGTCCACCCGGATCGCCACCGCCGGCCGTGGCACTCGACCGTGCCTGGCCAGGTGTCGGGCAGCTTTGAGGGCCAGATTGTCTTCGGATGGGGGGACCGCAGCGGCATACGGCCCGGTCGTCGTCACCGACCACCGGTCTGCGCGGGCGACGGTGACCTCGTCGTAGAGGCCAACGGCCATGAACACGGTCGACACCTCGTGGTAACCGTCGGTTCGCAGCGGGCCGACCTTCAGCTCACAGTTGACCTTGGCCGGCACACGCACCGTCACCGGACGGGTCGGGGTGCCGGCAGCGCTCACGGCACCACCCTAGGGGTTGGCCGCGTGCGCATGAGCGGCGGCGATCGCGGCGAAGGCGGCCACGTCCAGAGCTTCACCGCGGGCTTGCGGGTCGACACCCGCTGCCCGAAGCACTCGCTCCGCGGCAGGTGCGCCACCGGCCCAACTGGAAAGGGCCGCGCGCAAGGTCTTGCGTCGTTGGGCAAAGGCCGCGTCAACGACGGCGAACACCGCTTCGCGCCGCGCCGTTGTCACCGGCGGCTGACGCCGACGCAACTCGACGAGTCCGGAGTCGACGTTGGGCACCGGCCAGAACACGCTGCGGGGCACCGTCCCGGCCAGCCGGGTGGCGGCATACCAGGCCGCTTTGACGCTCGGCACCCCGTAAGCCTTGCTCCCCGGCGCTGCGGCGAGGCGCTCGGCGACCTCCAACTGGACCATGACGAGCACGCGCTCGATCGTCGGGAACCGTTCGAGGAAGGACAACACGACCGGCACCGAGATGTTGTAGGGCAGGTTCGCCACGAGCGCAGTCGGCTGCGGGTCCGGGAGCGCCCGCACGTGCAGCGCGTCCGCGGCCACGACGGTGAGGTATGCCGCGCACGCCGGCGCATACTCGGCCACCGTCGCGGGCAGCGCAGCCGCCAACACGGGGTCCACCTCGACGGCGCTCACCCGCGCCCCCGTGTCGAGCAGGGCGAGGGTGAGCGAGCCCAGGCCTGGACCCACCTCGACGACGCAATCTGCTGGGCCAACCTCGGCAAGCCGGACAATGCGGCGCACCGTGTTGGCATCGACGACGAAGTTCTGGCCCCGCGACTTGGTGGGACGCACCCCGATCTGGCTGGCCAGTTGGCGAATCTGAGCGGCGCCCAGCAGCGCCGCCCCGGCGGTCACGCTGACATCACGCGGCTGGTCACGCCGCCCAACGGCAACCCCACGGCTGCAGGCCGCGCTGGGCATAGAGCCGGTTGGCGACGGTGATCTGCTCCTCGCGGCTGGCCAGGTCGGCGCGCGAGGCGAAATCCGCCCCGCCGACGGACAGCCAGGTGGCGTAGTTGAATTGGAGCCCGCCGTAGTAGCCATTGCCGGTGTTGATGTTCCACCGGCCGCCGGACTCGCACTTGGCGATCCGGTCCCACATGGCGGCGTTGGCCAGGTTGAGACCGGCGCCGGAGGTGTTGCCGGCGCTGATCACGGGAGCGGCCTTGGTGCCGACCAGGACGACTTTGTCGGTCGCTGGTTTGGTCACCGTCGTGCCGGTTGCGGCTCGGTCTTCCAGCGTGCCATCGACCCACGTCTCGGTGTAGGTGACGACCTGCTCCCCGTTGCTGCCCTGCGTCGTGACCTTGGTTTGACCCTTGGTCATCGTGGCGTCGTCCTTCTTCACCGTCTTGAAGGCGAGCTTTTCGGTGGCGGTCGTCGTGCGCAGCTCAACGCGCGCCACGGCGATGGCCAACCCCTCGGTGATCGCGGTCTCCTTGGCCGGCGAGACTCGGTCGTGCTGGCCGAGGCTGACGCCCAGAGCCGAGAGCAGCTCCGCCACGGAGGCCGCCGAGGTGCTCTCGGCACGCTCCGCTCCGTCGACCTTGAGGGTCACCTGCCGGGGGTTGGTCACGACCAACCGCAAGCCCTCACGCCCCACGCCGGCCGAGCGGGACACCGACAGCGTCGCCCCGCTGAGGGCGCGGATGCCTAGCTCGTTCATCGCCTGGTCCACGGTTGTCGCGGTCGTCCAATAGTCGCTCGTCACGCCGTCCACGGTGACCGTGAGCTGACGACCGTAACGGACGATGATGGCCGTCCCGTCCTCGATGGCCTGGTCGGGCGCTGGCGCGACGAGGTCGTGTGCCCCGATGGTCAGACCCGTCTTGGCGAGGGCGTCGGCAACGGTGGACCCGAAGACGTGCATCGAGGTCACTTGCCCGTCGACGGACAGGTCGATGACCTTGTCGAGGCGGGCGGCACCGTAACCGGTGAGGGCGAGGGCTGCGACGGCGCCGACGGTTGCGGCGCGGCCGATGAGGCTGGTGATCACAGTGCTCCAAGGTCGTTCGTCCCGGGCGGGCACGGTGACGCCGTGGTGGGAGAAGATGGCCACGGTGAGCCGGTTTCTCCGCTCCTGCGCCCCGTCGTCGGGGCCGGATACGGCGCCGGAGAAGGGGTGGTGCCTCCCGGCGATCGGGTTAACGGTGCCCGACGAACCCGCCGAAGGTCAACTTTTGATAACGGCCCGCCGTTGGTTCCGTGACGCAGGTCACATCCCGTTTATCTCATGCACCTCACTCGCCTCACCCGTCACAGCACAAGAGGGGCAGCGTCTCACCACGGGCCGTAGAGGCGTTCGGAGTTCGCCGCGATCGCCTGGCAGAGCGTGGGCACGGCGACCCCCAGGACGTGCGCCATGGCCCGGACCGTGACGGGGACGAGGTAGGGCGCATTCGCAGCCCCCCGCCACGGGTGCGGGGTGAGGTAGGGCGCGTCGGTCTCGACGAGCACTTGCTCCAGCGGCACGATCGCCAAGGCATCCCTCAGGCCCTTGGCACTGCTGAAGGTCACCGTCCCGGCGAACGACAGATGGTAGCCCCGCTCGACGGCCCGCTGGGCCATCGCCACGTCGCCGGAGAAGCAGTGCAAGACGGTCCGCTCGGGCGCCCCCTCCTCGTCGAGGATCCGCAGGACGTCGTCGTGCGCGTCGCGGTCATGGATCTGCAAGGTCTTGCCGAGGCGCTTGGCCAGGTCGATGTGCCAGCGGAACGCATCCTGCTGCGCCGGTTGCGCCTCCGGCCCGGTCCGGAAGTAGTCCAGCCCCGTCTCCCCGACGACCCGCACCCGCGGGTGCCCGGCCAGCTCCTCGATCTCCGCCAGCCCGTCCGCGAGCGCCGACTCCGACGGGAACCGGGCAATCTCGTTGGGGTGCAGGGCAACTCCGCCGAGGAGGGCGGCATACTCGTCGATCATTTCGACGGTCAGCCGCGCGCCGGGGAGGTCGCACCCGATCTGGACCATCCGTGGCACGCCGACAGCGGCCGCCGCCGCGATCGTCTCTCCCACGTCGGCGCGCTCCTCGCCGTGGCGCGCGATGTCCAGGTGGAGATGGTTGTCGACGACGTCGACGGGCAGTGGGTCGGGAGCAGGAGGTATGCCGCGCCCCCCGCTCTGTCCGCCGCTCTGCCCCCCACCCTTGGCGCCCACCGGCTCAGCCGTCCCCGCGCATCCGGGCGATCTCCTCATCGACCACGCTGGGGTCGAACTTGGTGAAGACGGGCGTCGGGGGCCCGATCGGCGTGCCCGGGACGACCGGCCGCGACTGCCACCGTGGGGTCGCGGAATAGTCGCCCATGATGACCGGATAGCCCGGCCCGCCGTCCAGATCGTCGACCTCGCGCAGCTCGGGCATCGGCACGAATTCCCCTGTGCCGCCCAGGATCTGGTGAATCCGGTTGGCCCCGTGCGGAAGGAACGGTGCGCTGAGGGTGTTGAGGTCGCTCACCGCCTGGGCCAGGACGTGCAGCACGGTGCCGAGCCGCTCCCGCTCGTCGTCACCCTTGAGCTTGAAGGGCTCGGTCGCCGAGACGTAGGCGTTGGCCAAACCTACCAACCGCATCACCTCACCGATGCCGGCTTTGAACCGCTGCCGCTCGATGTGCGCGCCGACCGTCTCGAACCCACCGCGGATCGCCGTGAGCAGCTCCTCGTCGATGGCCCCCAACGGCCCAGCCGCCGGGATCTCCCCGAACCGCTTATGGATCATCGACGCGGTGCGGTTGACCAGGTTGCCCCAGCCGGCGACGAGCTCGGAGTTGTTGCGCTGGACGAACTCGGCCCAGGTGAAGTCGCTGTCCTGGTTCTCCGGCCCGGCCGCGCAGATGAAGTAGCGCAGCGGGTCGGGCCCATAGCGCTCCAGCACCTCGCGCACATAGATGACGTGGCCGCGGCTCGTGGAGAACTGCCGCCCCTCCATCGTCATGAACTCGCTCGCCACCACCTCGGTCGGCAGGTTAAGCACTCCGTATGCCGTCCCCGGCGCACCTCCGCGGTCGCCGCGACCGGCATACCCGAGCAGTTCGGCCGGCCAGATCTGGGCGTGGAAGGTGATGTTGTCTTTGCCCTGGAAGTAATAGGAGAGGGCGTCGGGCTCGACATCGGCGTTCCACCAGGCGCGCCACGCGTCGGGATCGCCGGTGCGCCGGGACCACTCGATCGACGCCGACAGATAGCCGATGACGGCGTCGAACCAGACATAGAGCTTCTTGCTCGGGTTGTCCTCCCAGCCGGGCAGCGGCACCGGGATACCCCAGTCGATGTCACGGGTCATCGGCCGCGGCCGGACCTCGTCGAGGATGTTCTTGGAGAACCGAATGACATTGGGGCGCCACAGCCCCGTCGCCTCGCGGCCGTCCAGCCACTCCCCGAGCGTGGCCGCCAGGGCGGGCAAGTCGAGGAAGAAGTGGCTGGTCTGCTCGAACCGCGGCGCCTCCCCGTCGATCTTGCTGCGCGGGTTGATGAGATCAGCCGGGTCGAGCTGCTTGCCGCAGTTGTCGCACTGGTCGCCGCGGGCCTCGCCGTAGCCACAGTGCGGGCAGGTGCCCTCGATGTAGCGGTCGGGCAGCGTCCGCCCCGTTGACGGGCTGATCGCGACCAGTTGGGTCTGCTCGATCATGTAGCCGTTGGCGTGGTTGCCCCGGAACAGCTCCTGGCTCACCGCGTAGTGGTTGGGCGTCGTCGTCCGGGTGAACAGGTCGTAGGCCAGCCCCAACCCGACGAGGTCTTCGGCGATGACCCGGTTGAACCGGTCGGCCAGCTCGCGCGGGGTCACGCCCTCCTTGTCGGCCTGGACGAGGATCGGCGTCCCGTGCTCGTCAGTTCCCGACACCATGAGCACGTCGTGCCCGGCCATCCGCATATACCGGCTGAACACGTCGGAGGGCACGCCGAAACCGGCGACATGGCCGATATGGCGCGGGCCGTTGGCATACGGCCAGGCGACGGCGGACAAGACCTTGCTCATGGGCTCGATCCTAGGGGTGTGGTTGGCGGGTGCCGTCGGGCCAGCGGGGACGTTGGGCCCGACCCCGCAGTCCGCCCGCCCAGCTAGGCTGCCGAGCGTGATCCGGCCCCGCCCTTCCGATGCCGCCAGTCGCTGGTTCTTGCACCGGGGGCTGGCCAGCCTCGCCGAAGGCACGAGCGCACATCGCAGCCCCTCGCAACGGGCGGCGCCTGCCCTGGTGACGATCTTCCTCCTCGTCATGCTGACATCGGTCCCCGGCGCAAGCGCCAACCTCGGCATCGCTCTGGTCATCGCTGCGGTTGCCGTGGTGGTCACCTGGGTGGGCGGCAACCTCGCCCGCCGCTCCCCGCCCTTCTCGTCAGTGGATCGGATCGGCTGGGGCGAACGCGCCGTCTTCGTCATCGTCCCCCCGCTGGCCGTGCTCGTCGCGCCGCACGAGGATTGGGTGGTCGACGAGTTCGCCCTCAGCGCCAACGAGACGAGGTGGTATGCCGCCGCCGGACTCGCCGTGACGCAGGCAGTCATCCTCACCGTCGTCCTCCTGCTCGTGTCCTACGGCATCGTGGCACTCTCGGTCTTCCTCTCCCGCGAGGTGATTCGGGCCATGGGAGCGTCAGGGGACGCCCTCACCAGGGCCCTGCCCCTGCTCTTGGCGTTCGTCACGTTCTCCTACTTTGCGGCCGAGTTGTGGCAGTCGGTGGGCCGGCTCGACTCCTGGGCCTATCTGGGGCTGACCGGGCTGTTCGCGGGGCTCAGTGCGGTGTTTCTCGCCGTCCACCACCGCCTCGACCTACCGACTCTCGCGTCCTTTACCAGTCGGGACGAGCTCGCCGAGGTCATCCACCGCGCCACCGGCGAGCTCGACGCCGCGGCCGCACCCGAGATGACGTTCCCAGCCTCCTGCCCCTTGGATCGCCGTCAAGAGGCGCATCTGCGCCTGGTGGCCACGCTGTCCAGACTCGTCGGAGTCGCCATGGTCGGCGGCGCAGTGTTCCTCGTGTTGGCCGTGATCGGCGTGCTCACGGTCAGCCCTGACTTGGTCAAGGCCTGGAGCGGTGCCGAGCCGGACGTGCTCGTCCAGTGGGCGACCAGCCGCCGGACCTATGTCGTGTGCTGGGAGAACATTCGGGTCAGCGGGTTCCTCGCGGTCTTCTCCGCGTTCTACTTTGCGATTGCCTCGGCATCGGACGCCACGTTGCGAACATCGTTGTTCGACTCGGCTGCCGACCTGGTCCGGCAGGCCTGCGCCGTCCGGCTGGTGGCGCTCAGGTCGACCCCGCGGGCTCGGTGAACTGACCAACCGAAGGACCGAGCAAGGCGATCGCCAGACCGTCTCCCAGACCAGCAGCCAGGTCCACCGCCGGGTAGCCCTGCCGACCGGCCGCGGTCGTCGCGGTGAGCGTCACGACCCCAGCCCGGCGCTGGAAGTACGTCGCCCGGATCGTTACCCCGATCACGCCGTCACGCTCGATCACATCGCGGCGCCGGGTGAGACTCCCGGCGCGCACCACCAGGTGCCGTGCGGTGAGGGTGTGGCCGAGGGCGGCATACCGGTCAGCGGCGAGGACCGGCGCGGCGAGCAGGGGCAGGAAACCGACGAAGACCACCCCGGTCGGCAGGGTGACGATGTGGTCGAGCCACAGCAGGCCCCCGCACAGCAGGGCCGACGGCACGAGCGCCCGGCTGAAGCGACGTCGCCGGGCCGCAGGGCCGTGCCGCAGCAGCGGCCCCGACACGGCGTCGAGGTCCGCGACGATCGCGACAGCCGTGGCTTCGACCACCGCGCGTGGCGCAGGCGGGGTGAGGGCCGAACTGCCTTGGCCCGATCCTGGCCGACCGAGCCCAGTGGTCACGGCTCGGAGGCGGCCGGCACCGGCCATCCGCAAGCCGAGCGGTTCGTCAAGCTCTACGCCGCGAATTCGCTTTTCCTCCAAGCTGGTCGCGCGCACGGTCAGCAGCCCACGGCGGGCGTGCAGGGTGCCGCTGGGATGCCGCGTCAGCCGGAAGCCCCAGTAGGTCAACGCGTAACCGGTGACGGCCAGCACCGAGACCAGCAGCAGCGCCGCCACGACTCCCAGGGCCACGGCGACCCCGATGCCGACCGTCGCGACGATGTCCATCGCGCCGAAGACTCGGCCGGACAGGTCGGTGACCTCGCGCAGATACTGGGCACCGAAGCCCCAGATCGCCGCCGCCGACACCAGGCCGCTAGAGGTGAGAGGGGCGTAGCGCATCCAGGCCGGGTCAAGCGTGACAAGGGCCTGCTCGGCCTCCGGCTCATCGTCCTGGGCGATCTGTGGCTCGAGCTCTGCGCTCCTGGACCGGTGCAGGAGCTCCCCGCGCAGGTGCTCGGCGATCGGGGCGGCCAACGCATCCAGGACGATGCGGTCGGCTCCGACCCCGCCGCCAGCGGTGCCGATCTCGACCCTGGCCAGCCCGAGCAGCCGATGCCACATCGGCGCGCTGACATCGACCGACCGCACGCGGTCGGCCGGGGTGGCCAGCAGTCGACGGTTGATCAGTCCCTGGCGCAGCTCGATCTGACCGCCCCAGATCCGGTATCGGGTGGTGAACCACCTCGACACACCGACCGCGACGATGACAGCGAGAAAGCCCAGGTCCCACCAGCCGCTGCGCCCACTCGTTCGTCCGGACAGGAACACGACCAGCAGCGCGGGCAAGAAGCGGACCGCCTCCTGGACCGGGTGCACGAGAAGCATCCGTGGATCCAGTCGTCGCCAGTCCGGCTCTCCTCCCAAGATCGGCGGTATGCCGTTGCTCATGTCGCGTCCGACTTCTCGGCTTCAGCTGCGACAGTAAGGGTTTCGACGATCCGGGCGGCTTCGTCGCGGTCCAGGCCGTGGATGACCAACGGGCCGGCTGCCGAGGCGGTGGTGACCCGGACGGTGGCCAACCGCAGCGCTTGGGCGATCGGTCCCCGGGTGAGGTCGACGGTCTGCACCCGCGACAGCGGGGCGATCCGTCGCTCGAGGTGCAGCCATCCGGTCTGGGTATACACCGCCGTGGGCGTCACCTCCCAGCGGTGCACCCGATAGCGCCAGAGCGGCATACCGATGAGATAGGCGAGCCACACCACGCCCGCGCCGACTGCGACGGGCACCTGGACACCCCGGGCGCGTGGAACGATGACGAACCACGCGACGAGAGCGGCGGCAACGACAAGGCCCTCCAGCGCCGCGGTGCTCAGCCACAACCACCGGGCCCGCGGGCAGACCAGGTGCGCCGGTTGGCGCAGCCGCAGCGGTTCGACGTGGGTCATGAGCCCAGCACATCACACGTGGGATTGCTCACGGGACGCCACGCGTGTGGCCACAGCGGGGTGAGCAAGGATGGGGGCATGCCTGACGTTCGTGAGACCCTCCACATCGATGCCCCGGCGGAGCTGGTCTACGACCTCGTCGCGGACCTGCCGCGGATGGGCGAGTGGTCCCCCGAGTGCGAGCGGGTCGCCTGGCGCGGCAGCGCAGCCAAGGCCGAGCCCGGCGCCGGCTTCGTCGGACACAATCGCTCCGGAACGATCCGGTGGATCACCTTCGGGAAGGTCACCGCCGCCGAACGCGGGCGCTATCTGGCCTTCGACATCTTCGTGGGGCCGGTGCAGGTGTCGCGTTGGGAGTATGTCTTCGCCCCAGACGACGACGGTCGGGGCTGCACCGTCGCCGAGTCGTGGACCGATCGCCGCTCCAACCTCCAACGAACTCTGGGCAATCGGGTCGTCGGGGAGCGGACCGACATCAACCGCAGTGGGATTCGCCAGACGCTCAGTGCGCTCAAGCGGGTGGCCGAGGCGAGCTATCACCCCGAGCCGTGACGACGGCGTCGTAGAGCGCCTTTTTGGCTAGCCCAGTGCTCAGAGCGAGTTCCGCGCAGACATCCTTGAGTCGTTCTCCGGCAGCCACCCGGCTCTGGATGCCGCGCACCACGCGCGCGACGTGATCGTCGTCGGGCTGGGCCAACGCTCGGGGCTCTCGACCGGACACCACCAAGGTCACCTCGCCGAGCACGCCACGCTGCGCCCACTCGGTCAACTCGCCAAGCCCTCCGCGGCGGACCTCCTCGTAGGTCTTCGTGAGCTCGCGGCATACCGCTGCGGGGCGGTCCGGTCCCCAGAGTGCCGCCATCGAGGCCAGGGCGGCAGCGGTGCGGTGCGGGGCTTCGAAGAACACCATCGTGCGCGGCTCGTCGGTGAGGGCGGCCAGGGCCCGGGCCCGCTCTCCGGCCTTGCGAGGCAGAAAGCCCTCGAAGCAAAACCGGTCCACCGGCAGGCCACTGACGGCCAGCGCCATGAGAACGGCGCTCGGGCCGGGCACAGCGGTGACCCGAATCCCCGCCGCCACTGCGGCCGCAACCAGCCGATAGCCGGGGTCGGACACGGACGGCATGCCTGCGTCCGTGACCACGAGAATCCTTGCACCGGAACGGAGTTCATCGACTAACTCGCCCGTCCGGGCCGACTCGTTGTGCTCGTGGTAGCTGACCATCCGGCCGGGCACCGCGACCGCGAGATCCGAACACAGCCGCCGCAGCCGCCGGGTGTCCTCGGCGGCAACGAGATCGGCCGCCGTCAACTCGTGCGCGAGCCGAGGCGACGCGTCGCGCGGGTCCCCGATCGGGGTCGCGGCCAGGACGAGGACCCCGCTCATCGCCGGACCGATTCGATCGTCGTGACGACGGTCGTGACGCTCGGCCGGCGCGGGGTGGAGGAGAAGCCGAAGCGGCACGGCGGGTCGACCGGGGCAAGCTCGCCCAGGGGTATGCCGTCCAGTTCCCCCTCGACGCGGAGCACCTCACGCAGGTCGGTTGCCCCATAGAACTCCCGCCGCCCCGCACTGGCACTCCCCCGGGTTCGCACGCCTCGCAACGCGATTCGAGCGATCGGGTCGACCAGGGTGGCCCACTGAGGGCTCGTGGCCACCGGCCGTGGCACCATCCGCAGGAGCCGTCCGAGCGGCAGCCGCCCCCCTAGCCCGAGCAACATCTGCAGCGAGGGAGTGCACAACTCCCACTCCTGGCCGCCAGCCCGCTCAGTGAGCGTGACTGGTTCGAGACGGCTCTCGTCGAAGACGTAGGTGCGCTCGACGAGGTCGCGCACCCGCTGGTCAGGAGCCAAGAGAATCCGGTGGCCGTCGGCGCGTTCGACCATGGCGTCGGCAAACGCCCCGAACGGGCTGAGCGCCCAGGCACCGATGACGATCCGAACCCCGCTCGTCGTCCCGATCCCGGCGATCTGGCCCTCGAATCGATCCCGCTCTGTCACGACACTCTCCTCACTCGACCCATCCTCTCGCGCCGGCTCGGCCCGCTAGGGTCCGTTGCCATGAGCCACGCCGAACCCGGTCTGCCGTCGGCCGCCGGCCCTCGCCCCAGGCTGTGGACCGAGGTCGTCATCGTGCTCGGGCTCTCGCTCGGGGCGTCGGCGATGTGGTCGGTGCTGCGCATCATCGAACGGCTCACCCGGCCCGTGCCGTTGGGGCAACAGACCTCCTCGCTCAACACCTCGGTGACCCCGGACCGCCCCTGGCTGGATCTGGCCTACCAACTCGTCGGCATTGGGCTGGCATTGGTGCCGGTGGCTTTGTGTCTCTACCTGCTTGGGCGAGTGCACCCGCCACAGCCGGGGACGGCGGCATACCGGGTGCTCGGTCTGGACCGTCGCCGTGCGCGGTGTGACCTCGGCGGCGGGGTCGCGCTCGCGGCCGCCATCGGGATCCCCGGACTCGGGCTCTACTTGGCGGCAACCGGGCTCGGGTTCAACACCCACGTGGCGCCGGCCAACCTCGCCGGAGCGTGGTGGACCGTGCCGGTGCTGGTCCTCTCGGCGCTGCAGAACGCCATCCTCGAGGAAGTCATCGTCGTCGGCTACCTGCTCACCCGACTTGACCAGGTCGGCTGGTCGGTGCGTTGGGCGGTGGTCACGTCGGCCCTGCTGCGGGGGGCTTACCACCTGTACCAGGGTTTCGGTGGGTTCGTCGGCAACCTCGTCATGGGCCTGGTGTTCGCCCTGGTGTGGCGACGCTGGCGCCGGGTGGGGCCACTCGTGGTCGCCCATGCGCTCATCGACATCGTTGCGTTCGTCGGATACGCCCTCGTCAAGGACCGGTTGCCCTTCGCTTGAGCGAGCCTGAACCGATGGTGGGCGGGCTGCTGCGTCGAGGGGGCTGCTGCGCTGTCGCCGTAGCGCTCAGGATGAGGCGGTCTCCCACTGCGGCGCGTCATGGGAGCGCGGATCCTCGATGGGTTCCAGGTGGGTGTCGACGACGATGTGCCCGAAGTGGTCATGGAATCGGCTCTCGATTTCCTCGAGAAGATCGTGGCCTTCCTTGACGGTCCACATGCCGGGCACCAAGACGTGGAACGCAACGTGATTGACGTGCCCGGCGACCCGGGCGCGGACCCCGTGGATCGTCACCGCCGAACCCTCCCGGGAGGTGAACTCGTCGAGGATCTTCTGGATGTCGGCCTGGCACTCCGGTGACGGGGCGTGGTCCATGAGCCCGTCGACCGACTCGCGGACCAAGTGCCACCCGGTCCAGATGATGTTGCAGCCGACCAGGAAGGCGATGATCGGGTCGAGGCGCAGCCATCCGGTCAGAAAGACCAGGAGCACTCCAAGGACGACTCCGGCCGAGGTCCACACATCGGTGAGCAGGTGCTTGCCGTCGGCAACCAGGGTGATCGAGTTGTGCTTGCGCCCGGCCCGCATGAGAACCATGGCGACGATCCCGTTGAGCACCGACGCAGCCACCGAGATGCCCAGGCCGATCCCCACGTTGTCCAGCGGCTCGGGCGCGAAGAAGCGCTGCACCGACGTCCAGATGATGAACACCGCCGCGACGAAGATCATGACACCTTCGACGGCGGCCGAGAAATACTCGGCCTTGGAGTGCCCGAAGGGGTGGTCCTCGTCGGCGGGTTGAGCCGCGACGTGCAGGGCAATCAGTGCGACAAACGCCGCGACGAGGTTGACGATCGACTCCGCGGCGTCAGACAGCAGCCCCACCGACCCGGTGAGCACATAGGCACCGAACTTCAGCGCGATCGTGGCCACCGCGGCCCCGATGGACAACCAGGCGAACCTGGTGAGGTTGGCGCGGGCGGGCGCGGACGGCATACCGGACAGTCTGGCACGGAGTTGTCTGCGCCAATGCCTACGATGTCGGTCATGACCAGCAGCGAGGAGCAGCTGCGCCGGCGGCTCCTCGGAGAACCGACCGGTCACGTCGTGCTCGGCTGGCTGGGCCCGTTGCTGGCGGCCCTGGTCGGGGGCGTGCTGCGTTTCTGGGACCTGGGTCGTCCACACCAACTCGTCTTCGACGAGACGTATTACGTCAAACAGGCCTGGTCGATGATCCTGTTCGGCGTCGAGATGCGCAACGACGGGAAGTTCGGCGACAAACCGGACGAGGCGTTCACCCACGGCACCCTCGACGTCTTCAACTCCACCGACGGTGACATGGTCGTGCACGGCCCGGTCGGCAAGTGGGTCATCGCGGCCGGTCAGGCCCTGTTCGGCGGCGCCGACAGTTCGTTCGGGTGGCGCTTTTCGGTGTGTCTGCTGGGAACCCTGTCGATCCTCATGGTGGGCCGGATCGCCCGGAGACTGCTCGGGTCCTCGGTCCTCGGGACGATCGCTGCCCTGCTCCTGGCCGTCGAAGGGCATCATTTCGTCCACTCTCGAACCGGCCTGCTGGACCTCATCCTCATGTTCTTCGCCCTGGCCGCCTTCGGGGCGTTGCTCCTGGACCGGGACCGGTCGCGCGCCCTCTTGGCCCGCCGCGTCGCGGCGACGGCAGTCGAGCGTCGCCACCGCGACGGCTGGCTTGGGCCGGGCCTGGGCCTGCGGCCTTGGCGATGGATCGCCGGCGTGTCCCTCGGGCTGGCCGCCGCGACGAAGTGGTCCGGGCTCTACTTCCTCGTCGTCTTCGGCCTGCTCACCGTCCTCTGGGACCTCGCCGCCCGTCGCTCTGCCGGCGTCCCGCGATATGGGTATGCCGCGGTGCTGCGGGACGGCATACCGGCGTTCGTCACCATCGTGCCCCTGGTCGCCGTCACCAACCTGCTGTCGTGGTGGGGTTGGTTCGCCAGTGAGCACGGCTTCAACCGGCGGTGGGCTGACACGCACCCTGCTTCGTCGGGCTGGGGCTGGGTGCCCAACGACCTACGTTCCTGGTGGAACTACCAGGCCCAGGTGCTCGACTTCCACCGCGGCCTGTCGAGCCCGCACACGTATCAGTCGCATCCGTGGTCGTGGATCGTCATGGGGCGACCTACCTCGATGTTCGCCGAATACCCCAAGCTGGGCGAGGACGGCTGCACCGTCGATATGTGCGCCAAGGTCATCACCCCGATCGGCACTCCGACGATCTGGTGGCTCGGCGCCGCGGCCTTGCTCGTCCTGCTCTTCCGGTGGGCCCTGCGGCGGGACTGGCGAGCCGGGGCAATCCTCGCCGGATATGCCGGTGGGTGGCTGCCGTGGTTCCTCGTCGGTGATCGGACCATCTACCAGTTCTACGCCGTGGCCTTCGTGCCGTACGTCGTCCTTGCCGTCACCTACGTTCTCGGGATGATCGCCGGACATCCGGACGCGTCGACGGCGCGGCGCCACATCGGTGCCGCCGCAGTCGGCGGCTACCTGGTCCTCACCGTCCTGGTCTTCGCCTGGTTCTGGCCGATCTATACCGCACAGGTCATCCCCTACCAGCAGTGGTGGCTGCACATGTGGTTCCCGTCCTGGGTCTGACGCCCTGGTTCTGGCCTCCTGGGCTCCCGTCCTGGTCAAGCCATGAGGGGCCACGGCTCGGTGCGCACCGACCAAGGGCCAGCGCGCGACGATGGCCTGCCATGATGGCGCCATGACCTGGTTCAGGGGGCCGTGGGTGGGGCTGGCAGCAGCTCTCGCCGTGGTCGCCGGGTGCTCCACCCCGCCGACGAGTGTGGGGCCGGCCATGCCGACAGCCAGTGCCCGCGGCACCGACAGCGCGTCGAGCGCGACCGGCCCGCCCGCCCCGGACATCGGCGGCCTCGCCGCGGCTTTGCTCCCGGTCGGTTCCAGCGAGCGCGCCCTCTCGGTCGGTGGCCGGATCCGGATGTACCGCGCCTACCGGCCTGCGCGGCTCACCCGACTGGCCCCGCTGGTTGTCATGTTGCATGGTGGGTTGGGCAGCTCGCAGCACGCCCAGCGCGCCTACGGCTGGGACGCACTGGCCGAGCGCGAGGGCTTCGTCGTCCTGTATCCGAATGCGCTGGGCGGGTCATGGAACGCCGGAGGAGGCTGCTGCGGGATCGCCGCTCAGGAGGACATCGATGACGTCGCCTTCGTCAAGCTCGCCGTCGCCGACCTGACCACCCGCGTCTCGCTCGACCCGCGCAGACTGTATGCCGCCGGGATGTCCGCCGGCGGTCTGATGGCCTACCGCCTTGCATGCGACACCACTCTATTCGCGGCTATCGGCCCCGTTGCGGCCACCCAACTCGGCGACTGCCCCAACCCGGCACCGATGTCGATCCTGCACGTCCACGGGACCGCGGACACCTCGATTCCCTACGACAGGGCTCGTGGCACGGGTGTCGCCCAGATCTCCGGACCGGCGATCCCCGCTCTGCACGCAGCCTGGCGCGGCTATGGTCGGTGCGGCGGAGACCTGATCTCCACCAGCGCCGACGGATTGGTGACGACAACGACCACTCAGTGTCCGGAAGGCCGCACCGTGGAGTTGGTGACGATCGAAGGGGGCGGCCACGACTGGCCCGGCGTGACCCGAACGGGGCCGTTGGACGCCTCGCCATCACCGGGGCCAGCCGGGCCCAGTGCCTCTTCCGCAGTGACGCCCCCCGTCGGACCCCCCGTCGACCGCACCGTCGGACCACCCGTCGGACCGCCTATCGGCCGCTTTGTCGGGCCTTCTAGCGGACCCGCTGGGGCGACAGGTAGCGCGACGGCTGGGGCGACGGCATACGACACCACGGCGTCTTTGTGGGCATTCTTTAAGGCACACGGCCGCTAAGCGGCGGCCAGCAACCGCAGTCCGACGGTCGAGGCTGGCGGTCGAGGCCAGCGGTCGAGTTACGGCTCGGGTCCGTCCCGGGTGCCCGGAATGTCGCCGCCCAGGAGCGTGAGTTGCTGATCGGGTCGTGGATTGCGGGCCAGATGAAGGTGCCGGGCTTGCAACCGTTCGCCGATCGGACCTGACCACAGGGGTCCAGTCGCGTTTGCCCCCTGGGAGTCGGGCGGGCGGGCGGCATACGGAGAAGGCGCGTCTGGCCACGGCTGAGCGGCGACGGGCGACAACGGCCAGCCGCCTCGCGCCCAGAAGATGAGTCCGTCGGGGCGCGCGGGCGTCCCCGAAATGGTGAACTCCCCCTCATGATGTCGGTCGTGGTGATAGGGGCAGAGGCTGACCAACTGGTCCAGGTCGGTGCGCCCGCCATGCCGCCAGTGGACGATGTGGTGCGCCTCGACATGGCCGATGCTCGTGCAGCCCGGATAACGGCACCCCTGGTCGCGGGACTCGACGAGCCGTCGAGTTCGGTCGGGGACGACCCGCTGAGCCCGCCCGACGCTGACCGGCACGCTGTCGGTCTCCCACACCGGTTGCAGGACACCGTCGCAGGTCATCCCGTCGACAAGATGCCCCGGGAGCCGACCGCCGCGCCCGATCCACCCGCCGTCGGTGTCCAGATGCACGTAGATGCGGAACTTCCCGGTGCGCGACGTCGACTCGACGCTAGACAACGACCGGTTGGCGACCTCAGCAAGACCATCGGCCAGCGTCGCATTGACCCTTCCCGTGTGGAAGAGGGCGTCCTTGGCCTCGCGGATGGATGCCTCGACCACTGCGCCGATCGACGCGGGCGCCGAATAGGACAATTCGAACCGCCCATCGATGGTCGACATCGACAGGCGGGCAGGCTCGACCTCGGGTCCAGGATGGGGTGCCTCACCCTCCCGGTCCTCGTTGGCGCCAACCGGCTGACGCTGCGGGTCGGCGTGGGCCGACGGCGCGTCGGACATCGCGGCTGGCTCGTCTACGAATGCATAGCGAGAGAGACTCCGGCGCAGTTGGGGCACCGTCGCCATCTCAGCGAGCTCGCACGCCTGCGCTGAGTATGCCGCCGGCACATAGCGTGCGACGATGGCGGCTTGGTCGACCCCCAGCCGACCGGCCGACATCGCCGCCAGCGTCTCGGGCAACTCCTGCCCGCGCCGGGCAAGCGACACGATCTCTCCGGCCCTGCCCGGGGACAAACCGGCCCGCACCACGAGCCAGTGCTGAGGTGACCGTATGCCGCCCTCGGCCCACAGATCGGTCGCCAAGAGCTCACGGGTGATCTCCACCAGCTCGGCATGGGCTTGCGCCAGCCGCGCGCAGACAGCGGCGGTGCGAGCGTGGATGTCCTCGACGTCCACGGGTCGCTGCAGCACGATCGCCGGTTGACTCATGACCTGATGGTACACCTGTTCGATCTGGCAAACAAGGTCTGGCTTCAGCCAATCTGGTTTATTTCCAACCCTATTGACCATCTGTGAAGCTCCGTTTCACGTCGCATCCGTCCCTTCTGCAGTCTCTCATGCAGCACCGACACGGCACTCTCCTGGGGCCAACGCACAGCGGACCCGGCCGAGATCCGCAGGAGATGCCTCAAGGGCGGGCCGCCAGGAGGGCGGCACCTGGATCGCGCGTGCCCGCGCAGCCAATGTGGAACCAGCGGGCTCACGCCGTGGAGGTTGCGGCTCCGAGAGCGTCACGAGTCGACGCGCATGGGCTCGCCGGGACGTCGTGGCAAGGTGACGGGCAGCGAAACGAGTTATCTGGTGGAGCTGAGGGGATTCGAACCCCTGGCCTTCTCATTGCGAACGAGACGCGCTACCAACTGCGCCACAGCCCCAGATGCGTCGGACACTCTAACACCAGGCGCCGCAGCCGCACCAAAGCTGCCGGCCCCCACCGCACTCACCCCGATGGCCCTGGTCGTCGTCGCCATCCTCGGCACCGACATCGTCTTGGCCATCGACTCGGAGCCGGCCGTCTTCGGCATCCCCGAGGACGCCTACCTCGGCTTCGCCACCAACGCGGCAGGTGAGCACGCGGCATACCCTGGGCTCATGCCGAACACCCCCTCACCGGTCCCCGCCCCGGTCCGCGCCGCGAGCGAGTGGGCCTGGCGGCTGCTGGCAATCGCGGCAGCGGTCATCGCCTTCGCCTACCTGCTGGGCTTCGTCAGCGAGGCAGTGATCCCCGTCATCGTCGCGACGCTGCTGGCCGCGCTGCTGCACCCGGTCAACCAGTGGCTGCGGGCTCGCCTCGGCAAGCCGGCACCAGCTGCCGGGATCACCCTGCTCGGCACGATCCTCGTCATCGGGTTGCTGCTCTTCCTCGTCGGCAGCCAGCTCACGGGGGGCTTCGCCGAGATGGCCGGACAGGTGGGCACCGGGATCGGCAAGATCAAGGCCTGGGTGCAGAGCACCTTCCACATCAGCGACAGCCAGTTCACCCAGTATCTCGAGGAGGCCAAGAGCACGCTCTCCTCGAGCGAGGGCCTGCGGGCCGGCCTCACCAAGGCCGGGCTCGGGGCCTCACACGTTGTCGCGGGGCTGTTCATCAGCCTCTTCGCGTTGTTCTTCTTCCTCTATGAGGGTAACCGGATCTGGGCGTGGCTGGTGCGACTGTTCCCGCGGGCAGCCCGGAATCGGGTCGACACCGCCGGGCAGGTGGCCTGGGCCCAGTTGACCGCGTTCACCCGCGCGACGATCCTCGTGGCGCTCGTCGACGCGGTCGGGATCACCGCTGTCGCGGTCGTGCTTCGGGTGCCGTTCGCGCCGGCGATCGGCGCGCTGGTCTTCCTCGGGTCGTTCATTCCCATCGTCGGCGCACTCGCCTCGGGTTTCGTCGCCGTGTTGCTGGCCCTGGTCGCCCATGGGCCGGTCGTCGCGCTGCTCATGCTCGCCGGTGTGGTCGCCGTGCAACAGATCGAGTCGCACGTCCTGCAACCGTTCTTGCTCGGCCGCGCCGTGAGCGTGCACCCGTTGGCCGTCATCCTCGCGATCACAGCCGGTGTGGTCATGGCCGGCGTGGTGGGCGCGTTGGTCGCAGTGCCGGTCGCTGCCGTCGTCAACGCCGTCGTCAAGCACCTCACCGGGGCGGACGAGGGCATGCCTCGCACGTCACCGGACACGGTGGACGCGTCGGCGGACTCTGCCCTGGACGGGCGTCCCGACGCGGGCTGATCAGTCGCCGACGGCGCGAGCCGGCGCGGTGTCTTCGGCTGCGGCTGCCGCCTCCGCTTGCTCGTGCGCCACCGGCGCGGGGGTCACCGTCACCTCGGCCGGGGTCGGCTGTGGGCGCTCGACCTTCGCTTTGAGGGTGTAGGTCGGCGGCGGCACCGCCACCGGTTGCCACGTTCCGTCGGCGGTGTATGCCGCGTAGGCCGCGCGCCGCGAGGCCCGCGGTTGCGCTGAGCTGGTCGCCCGCGCCGGTGCCGTCGGCACCAGAGTCCCGTCGGGCTCTGCGACAGCCGCGTTAAGCAGTGGAGCGCCCTCCAGGCCAGCACCACGGTCACCCGCAGCGGCCGCCGGGCCGACCACCAGCGCAGGGGCGCTCGTGGCCACCGGCACCGGGCGCGCTTCGGGCCCCTTCGATTCCGGTCGCGAGGCCGCCCGGCGCGGGGCGGGACGAGCATCCGGGCGTGCCACCCGTCGGGCGGCAGCACCGGGGATGGTCGGCGCCGATCGTCCGGCGGCGGCCAGCGAACGCTCAACCCGGCGCAGGGTGCGCTCGTGGACCGCGGCATACCGGAGCATGACCAGTCCGAGCGCGAGGGAGAGGACCGAGACGAGAACCGATGTCCAGCGCAAGACCGACAGCGCGGACAGCCCAATCGTGATCGGCACGAGGGCAAGCAAGCCAAGGAAACTCAACCCCCGAACCCGACGACCCCAGTGCGCCAGCCGCGACACTGGTCGCCGAACTCGCTGGCGCGGGACGGCCGGGCCGCTCGAGGGCCCCGTCCGTGCGGGCCGGTGCGGGCGGGCAGCCAGGGGTGAACCGAGCGCGGCATACTCCTGGTCCAACAACCGGATCGCCGCGCTGAAGCGGTCGACGGACCGGGCCGTGGCCAGCGCCTCACGACGGCGCACCCAATGTTGGACGAGGAAGGCAGCCCAGATGGCGACGATGGCCACGAAGATCAGGGACGAGGGCTGCACGCGACTACGTTATGGACCCCCGGCGGCTGCCGGGCGGACCTGCGTCGGTGTGTCGCGGATGAGGCGCCTGTGACAGGTGTGAAAGACCTCTGCGCGACCCCTGCGCTCAGGTCGGCGACCGCCAACGCTGCACGGTTGGACGACCGCCCACTTCTTCGACGGTCAACGCGAAGCTCCGGTGATCGCGCCACTCCCCTTCGATGTGCAGGAAGCGTCGCCGCAGCCCCTCTTCCCGAAACCCCAAGTGGGTCACCACGGCCAGCGACGCCGCGTTTTCGGGGCGGATGTTGACCTCCACCCGGTGCAGACCGAGCGGACCCATCGCGTAGTCGACCACGGCGGCCAAGGCGCGAGTCGTCACACCTCGACCAGCGAACCGCTGCGCCACCCAATAGCCGGCCGCCGCCGACTGCAGCGACCCCCGAGTCACCCCGAAAAGGTGGACCTGGCCGGCCAGTTCCCCGTCGACCTCCAGGGCGAACGGGACGATCGCGCCCGAACGGGCATCCCGATTGAGCGCCCGGACGTAAGCGCCGAAGTTGGTCCGCGGTGCCATCCCGTCAGGCGGCGTGGGCTCCCACCGAGCAAGGTATGCCGCGTTGTCCCGGCGCAGGCACTCCCAGGCGGCCTGGTCGCGGCGGTGCAGCGGACGCAGCAGCAGGCTTGGGGACAAGCCATCGCCCACAGGGAGGCTAACCGGCCAGCGCACCGTGGTCACGAGGGTTGTTTCGTCGAGCCGAGGGCCGGGGCCCCGGCATGGTCGTGCCCGGCGAGCTGGTCGATGACGTGGGCGAGCACCGGCTCAAGCACGGCGAGGGCGTCGTTGACCCCGCCCCGCGACCCGGGCAAGTTGAGCACAAGGGTGCCGCCGCTGATCCCGGCGAGCCCCCGCGAGATGGCCGCCAGCGGCTGACCAGCCGCGAGCCCGCGAGCCCGGATGAGCTCCGGTATGCCGGGCAGCTCGCGATCGAGGAAGGGGCGGGTCTGCTCGGGGGTCCGATCGGTCGGTGACACCCCGGTGCCTCCCGTCGTGATGACAACCTCCGGGGCAGTGTCGTCGCCGGGACGCAGCGCCCGACGCAGCGCCGCGCCCACCGGGTCGCCGTCGGCGACGACGACGGGCCCGGACACGGCATACCCCCAGGCGGTGAGCGCCGCAGCGATCACCGGTCCAGTGCGATCCTCGTAGGTGCCGTCGGCACTGCGGGTCGAGGCGACGATGACGACCGCTCTCACCTGTCCTCCTCCCGCCAATCTCCTGACCTGCCACCGGATTTCGCAACCACGCGGACGTCGGTGATGCGGGCGTGCCGGTCCACCGCCTTGACCATGTCCACGAGGGCGAGCGCGGCGACGGCGACGGCGGTCAAGGCCTCCATCTCGATGCCCGTGCGGTCGGCGGTGCGGACGGTCGCCCGGACGAGCACTCCCTCGTCGGTCACCTCGAGGTCCACAACGGCGGCGTGCACCGCCACCGGATGGGCCAACGGAATGAGCTCGGGGGTCCGCTTGACGGCCTGCAACCCGGCGATTCGAGCCACGGCCAGGGCATCGCCCTTGGGCACCGTCCCGTCCCGCAGCGCGGCCACCGCCGCGGGGGCGAGCATGACCCGCCCAACGGCGGACGCCTCACGAGCCGTCACCGGCTTGCCGCTGACATCGACCATCTGTGCGCTGCCGTCGGGACGGACGTGGGTCAGGGCAGGCACCACGCCGCCAACCGGGTCGGTCATAGGAGGATGCTCTCCACCTCGTCGCCCGGCTGCAAGTGTGTGGTGTCGGCCGGCACGAGCAGCAAGGCAGTGGCGGCGGCAAGGTCCGCCACGAAATGCGACCCCTGTCCGACCACAGGTGTCGCCAACCAGCTCCCGTCGGCAGCCCGATCGATCGTCGCGCGGGCGATCTGCAGGCGACCCGCGGGCGAACGTAGCGGCGCTGCGAGCCGCATCCGGGTCGTCGGGGGGACCGCCGGCTCCAGGCTCATGAGCCGACGCAACAGCGGCCGGACGAACAATTCGAAAGACACGAAGGCCGACACCGGGTTGCCCGGCAGGCCGAAGAACGGGACCCGACGTTCCCCCAACACCCCGAAGCCCTGAGGCTTGCCCGGCTGCATGGCGACCGTGACGAAGTCGACCTCGCCCCGCTCGCGCAGCACCGCTTTGACGACGTCGTGCACCCCCATGCTCACCCCGCCCGAGGTGGCGATGACATCGACTTGTTCAGCGAGTCGGTCCAGGGTGGCCCGCACCTGACCGGGGTGGTCGCCGATGCTCCCCCTGTATGCCGTGATCCCCCCGGCCGCCTCGACAGCCGCCGCGAGCAGATGGCTGTTGGAGTCGTAAATCTGCCCACGCGTCAAGGGTTCGCCCGGCTGGACGAGCTCCGACCCGGTGGACAGCACGGCCACCCGGGGGCGCGGACGGGCCAGGACCGACGCATGCCCGGCGGCCGCGAGCAGGCCGACGTGCCGCGGGGTGATCAGCGTCCCGGCGCGCAGGACCGACCCGCCGATCGGGAGGTCCTCGCCCCGACGCCGGATCGACGTGTTCGTCGGGATAGCCACCCGGATGCGAACCCGGGGCATCCCCCCATCGGTGTCCTCGACCTTGACGACCGTGTCGGCGCCCTCGGGCAGCATCGCCCCGGTCATGATCCGGGCCGCCTCGCCGGATCCGACCACACAGCCTGGCGCGTCGCCGGCCGCAACGTCGGCCACGACGGTCAGGGTCACCGGCCGCTCCGCGCTGGCCCCGGCGATGTCGACGGCGCGGACGGCATACCCGTCCATCGCCGAGTTGTCGAAGCCGGGCAGGTCCACACGCGAGACGACGTCCCCGGCCGCCACCAGGCCGGTCGCATCGGCGAGCCGGCACAGCACGGCAGGCAGCGGCCGGGCCGTGGCGAGCACCGCCGCCAGGTGATGGGCGACGGTGCGGTCAGCCACCTGAGGCTCCCGTCATCGCAGCCGATCCGGCCAGGTGACCCGTGAGCTCCGTCCGGTCTGGAACGTCGAGTGGACCGTGCAGCTCCACCTCCCCGCGGCAGACGACCTGTGCCCCGAAGGTGACCTGGCCGTGGACCCGCAGCGAGTCACACTCCCGCAGCGAGGGCACTCCGGCGGGGAACCGACGCTCGAACTCGGCCATGAACGCGCAGTCGGATCCGAGGTCGACCAGCGGGTCGGGCCGGTCGGTCGTCGCTACTACCTGCCAGTCCGCAGCGAATCGGAACAGATCCGAGCGGACCAAGGTGAGTTCGTTGGTCGTCTTCACCGGCCGGAATCGGCTGCGGGGCACGTGCATGGCCCGGGACCCGTCGATGGCTTCGATGGCCGTCCCCATCGCGGTCTCCAGCTGAACGACCGGGGTCGACGTGGGGTCGGTGGGGTCGACCGTCTTGCGGTTGACGATGATCGGCAGGCCGAGCACCCCGTCGCGTTCGCGCAACAGCCGGGCGATGACATCCAGATCGACCCAGAGGTTGTTGGCGTGGAAGGTCCGGTGTCGAGTCTCGTCAGCGAAGAAGTGCTCTTCGCCTGGGACGACCATGGCGTTGTCGCGCAGGACGATCCGCCCGTCGCGCCGGCGCCGGGCCAGATGGCCGCCCTTGCGATCGTTGACCGTGCGGGTGCACACCTCGGCGAGATAGGGCACCTGCTCGCGCATCAGCCAGGCCGCAATGTCCGGGTCGCAGGTGGCGCCCAGGTTGTCCGCGTTGGACAGGAAGGCGTAGCGAATCCCCATGTCACGCAAGGCATCCAGTAGTCCCGTGCGGGCCAGCGACAGGTAGACGTCACCATGTCCCGGGGGACACCACTCCAGATCGCGGTCGGCCGGCCAGTCGACGGGCCACAAGTCATCCGCGCGCACCTTGGGCTCGGCGCCCTGCAGGAACCCGAGCGGCAGACCGACCACCGGCAAGCTCGGGTATGCCGCGAGAATCTCCTCGGTCTGCTGGGCCGTTCGGAAGGAATTCATGAACAGCAGCGGCAGCTGGACGGCATACCTGCTGCGCAGGGCGAGCACCTGGCGGGCGATGACGTCCAGGAAACTCAGCCCGTCGCGGACCTTGAGGGCCGACTTGGGGCCGTCCAGGCCCATGCTCGTCCCGAGCCCGCCGTTGAGCTTGACCACGACCACGTGCCGCAGCGCTTCGGCACGTTCGGCTTCCCCGGCATCGACCGCCTCCACGTGCGGCAGGTCGACGAGAGGTTCGATCGAGTCTTCTGGGATGGTCCCCAGGGCCCCCGATTCGAGCTGCTGGTAGTAGGCCGAGAAGACGGCCACAGCCTGCTCCCCGAGGCCCCGCCCGCGGATGCGACGGACCGCTTCGGCCAAGCCTGCAGCGGTCATGACGCGCCGGTCTTCGGCGTGAGCAGTAGTTCTTCGCGCCCGGTCGAGCTGCGAGCGGCATCGCTGAACGGCCATGGGAAGGTCGTTCCGTCCGCCCAGGCACCGAGTTGGTCGGCGAAGTGAGCGTGATAGGGGTGACCGCTCTGACCGGTCTGGTTGACCCACGTCGAGGCGTCAAAGTCGGACAGGTCGACGACCATCCGCATCGACGGAGCCCAGGTGACGGCGAACCCAGCCGAGGCATTCCAACCGTTCGCCGCGACCACGGCCGAGCCGCCCGGCAGGGGAAAGGGCCCGCGATCGACCATGGCCCGGATGAGGCCGTTGGCGCTGTCCCCGCCCAACACCCGATGCCGCAAGGTCAGCGTGTGCACCTTGCCCCACGACCAGCCCTGGACATCCGAGCCGAGGGACTTGGTCAAGGCCAGCCGAGCCTGGACGAGGGACTGTTTGAGGATCTCGTCGCGGCTTTCCACGACGGCGACGGTCCGCTTGTCATCCCACCACGGGTTGGTCTGGTCACGCAGCAAGTTGGTCAGCACCAGACGCCACCGGGCTCCCCCGTCGGCCCGCAGGTCCGGGGGCAACTGATCGTCGAACGTCGCCGCGAGGAGTTTGGTCCATACAGCGTAGAAGTAGGCCGCCGACGCCGAGGCGTCCGAGCTGTCGGCGGGAGTGGTGAAGTCCCAACTGCGCAGCAGTTGCTGGGCAGACGCGGTGAACGGGTCGTCGGACAGGTCGACGCTCAGCAGCAGCGGCACCAAGTCCCGCGCGAAGGCGTCGGTGAGATCGCCCTGCAGGCGAGCCATGTCCGCCACCGTGAGGGTGCCGGGTGCCGACGCGGTGATCCGTTCCCGGATCCGCTGACTGCGCCACCCAGCGTCCCATTCGGTGGTGAGGAAGGGCACCGGTGACGCGGTGACTTGTTGGTTGGCTGCGACGACGAAGCCCTCCGGCGGATTGAGCGACCACGGCAGGTCCTCGAAGGGCACCCAACCGCGCCAATCCCACTGCGAGGTCCACCCCGGCGCGGGCAGAAAACCAGGGGCCAGCCCAGGCGTCGGCGAGCTGCGTAACGGAATGCGGCCGGGAGCTTGGTAGCCGATGTTGCCGGCGGTATCGGCATACACGAGGTTCTGGGCGGGCACCGCGAGGAGCTGGGCTGCCGACCGGAAGCTGGCGAAGTCTGTCGCGGTGTCGAGGGCGAAGATGGCGTCGGCCGTTGTCGAGGGAACCAGCCCGGTCCAGGCGAGCGAGACGGCATACGTCTGGATCGCTGTCGTCGCCCCCGGAATCGGCGACCGACCGGCTTCGGCCGCGCCGGGAACGACGTCGCTGACGATGGGACCGCGCCCGGTGCTTCGCACGGTGAGCGGCACGTCGGCGCCTCCCCGGACCTTGATGGTCTCGGTGCGGACCTGCAGCGGCTCATCGCGTCCGTCGATCGAGTATGCCGTGTCGGTCACCTTCTCCAGATAGAAGTCGGTGACATCAGGGCCTAGGTTGGTCATTCCCCAGGCGATCGAGGCGTTGTGCCCGATAACGACACCGGGCACGCCAGCCAGGGCGAATCCGCTGACCGTGAAGGGGCATTGGGCGCTGACCTGACGGCACCGCAACCCGACCTGGGTCCAGATGCCAGGCATCGACACCCCCAGGTGGGGGTCATTGGCCAGCAGCGGCTTGCCGGACGCGGTGAGTCGCGGACCAACGACCCATGAGTTGGAGCCGACCCCTTCCCCCCTGCCCAGCGCCGGCACGACGGTGTCCAGCAAGGTGGCGGATCGGGTCAGCGCCTCGAGCACCCGGGGGTCTGACAGCGCCTCGGGAGCGAGCGTCTGGGCGGTGGTGGCCGGAGCGACCCACGCCTGGGTCGACAGGATCGGCGCGTGCACCGTCGACGGGTATGCCGGGTAGAGGGCATCGACCATGGCCGCACCCAGGGTGCCGGTGAGTCGACCCCTGGCTAGCTCGTCGGCGAAGTTTCCTCGAAGGTCATAGGCCATCGACTTGAGCCAAACCAGCGAGTCGACGGGGGTCCACTGTTCGACCCGGTAGTCGGGCAGTTGCATGGCCAGCACTGGATATTCGACGGCGAGGTTAGCCGGGTCCCCCGACATGGCCAGGTAGTCGTTGACGCCGTCGGCGTAAGAACTGAGATATTGCCGCGTTTCGGGGGCCAGGCCGGGCAACTCGTCTTGGGCGACGGCGCGCCACCCCATAGTGCGGACGGCCTTGTCCGAGGTGATCCCCGACGCGCCGACCAGTTCGGACAATCGGCCCGAGCCGATGTGACGGCGCACGTCCATCTCGAAGAACCGGTCCTGTGCGGCGATGAACCCCTGGGCGCGGAACAGGTCAGAGGGGTTGTCCGCCGTGATCGTCGGTATGCCGCGCTCGTCCCGGACGACCGACACGGTCGCGCCGAGTCCCTCCAGGGCGATCGTTCCGGTCGTCTGCGGCCAAGCCCGGCGCACCGCCGACACCGTGAAGGCACCCGTTGCCACCAGAGCGACGACGAGGAATGCCCCGACCCACATCCCCACTCGACGGATCACCCGGCCACGTGTCACCCTGCGAGACTAAGCCACAACCGTCGGAAGGATTTGAATGGCACCCCGAGCCGCGCTCGCCGGCGCACCCGGCAGCCTCCTCGGAGCGCCTGGAGCGGCGACGGCATACGGACCGGACGACCTGACCCGCACGTTGCTGTTGAGCGCCTTCGTCTTTTTGCTGGCCCTGGTGGCGGTCCGGATCTCGGCACGGTCGGGACTGCCGACGATGCTGCTCTACCTCGGGATCGGTTTTTCTCTGGGGGAAGGCGGGCTGGGCCTGGAGTTCGACAACACCCAGCTCACCCAGGTGTTGGGGTATGCCGCGCTCATCCTCATTCTCACCGAGGGTGGGCTGACCACCTCGTGGTCGGGCATTCGCCGGTCGGTCGCACCGGCCGCGGTGCTGGCGACCGTGGGGGTGTGCGTCTCGGTCGCGGTGGTCGCGTCGGTGGCGCACCTGGTGCTGCACCTGTCCTGGGCGGAGTCGGTGCTCGTCGCGGCGATCTTGTCCTCGACCGACGCGGCGGCCGTCTTCTCCGTGCTGCGCAGTGTGCCCCTGCCGCGCCACCTAGCCGGGATGCTCGAGGCGGAGTCGGGCTTCAACGACGCACCTGTCGTCATCCTCGTCACCGCGGTCGCCGTGCAGGTCAGCGCGGCCGAACCGACGTCGTGGTGGAGCCTGCTGCTGTTGGCTGTCGCCGAGCTCGTCGGCGGTAGCGCGGTGGGCCTGCTCGTCGGGTGGCTCGGCGGCCGAGTCGTGCGGCGGCTGGCCGGTGGCGCCTCCGGTCTGTTCGCCATTGGGGTCATCGCCGTCGCGGTCTTCGCGTATGCCGCGGCCGCCACCGTGCACGCGTCCGGGTTCATCGCGGCATACCTGGCTGCCCTGGTCCTGGGGAACATGGGGCTGCCCTACCGGCCCGCGGTCCACGGGTTCGCCGAGGCGCTGGGGACGATGTCGCAGATCGGATTGTTCGTGATGCTCGGTCTGCTCGCCAGCCCAACCCGGCTGCCCGCCCAGATCGTCCCGGCGGTGGTCGTCGGGCTGGTGCTGCTGCTGTTGGGGCGGCCGCTGTCGGTCGTCGTGTCGCTGACGCCCTTTCGGGTCGGTTGGCGCGACCAGCTGTTCCTCTCCTGGGCCGGACTGCGCGGAGCCGTGCCGGTCGTGCTCGCCACCGTGCCGGTGACCGTCGGCGCGATGGGGACCGCGTGGATCTTCGACCTCGTCGTCGTTCTCGTCGTCGTCTTCACCTTGGTGCAGGCCCCCAGCCTGTCCTGGGTCGCCCGGCAACTGCGTGTCGTCGAATCGGTGCGCCGAACCTCGATCGAGGTCGAGACCACCCCTTTGGAGGAACTCAACGCCGATCTGGTCAGTGTGTCGATCGGAGCCCAGTCCAAGTTGCACGGCGTGGAGGTGTTCGAGTTGCGGTTGCCCCACGGGGCTGCCGTGACCCTCGTCGTGCGCGAAGGGGAGACGATCGTTCCGGTGCCGACCACGAGACTCCGGCACGGCGACCAGTTGTTGGTCGTCACGACCGCAGCGGTCCGCGGCCAGGTCGAGAAGCAACTGGTCATGGTGAGCCGGCACGGTCGGCTGGCCGGGTGGCTGTCGGCAGCTTCGGGCTCGGCCCCAGGGAAGCCGACGTCGCCAGGGAATTCGAAGTCACCAGGTCCGGTCTCCTAGACTGGCCCACCGCACTACGCCGACTTCGCGAGGATCTTCGCCGTGCCCACCTATGCCTACGCATGCACCGCGTGCGACCACACCTTCGACGCCGTCCAGTCGTTCAGCGACGACCCACTCTCGGTGTGCCCGGAGTGCGACGGACGACTGCGCAAGGTCTATGGGTCGATCGGAGTGACCTTCAAGGGCTCGGGCTTCTACCGGACCGATTCGCGGGCCTCGTCGAGCACATCCTCCACGGTGGGAGCCTCGACCTCAGGTGGCGGCTCCGGCAGCGGCGGCTCCGGCAGCGGCGGCTCTGCGGGAAAGGGCGGCTCCAGCGGGTCGGGTGGCTCCGAGGGTTCGGGCGCTTCGAGTGCGACGACTGCCGCTGGGACGAGTTCCGGGGCGTCGGGGGGGACCTCGTCGAGTTCGGGCAGTTCGGGTGCCAGCGGCAGCTCCGGATCGGCCGGGACCTGACCCGGGCCTCGTCCACAACCCGCGCCCGTTCGTCCCGTTGTCCACAACCCACCCCGGAGGCCGCGCAGCCGATTGCCTTGGGTTCTAGCCTTCAGGCATGACGAGCGTCCCCCAGGCGGATATCGGAGTCATCGGTGGCTCCGGGTTCTATAGGTTCCTCACCGGCGGCGTCCGGGTCGCGGTGTCCACTCCCTTCGGTGCGCCGAGCGACGACCTCGTCGTCGGGCAGATGCACGGTCGACGGGTGGCGTTCTTGGCCCGGCACGGCCACGATCACCGGTTCCCGCCGCACCGGATCAATTACCGGGCCAACCTCTGGGCCATGCGCTCGCTCGGGGTCCGTCAGGTCCTGGGCCCGTGCGCGGTCGGCGGGCTCAAGCCGCATCTAGGCCCGGGAACGGTGGTCGTGCCCGATCAGGTCGTGGACCGGACCTGGGGCCGGGAGCACACCATCTACGGTGAGGTCGGACCCGTGGTGCACGTTAGCTTCGCCGACCCCTACTGCCCGGCCGGTCGACACACGGCTGCTGCCGCGGTGGCCGACAGCGGCATACCGCATCAGGTCGGCGGGACCCTCGTCGTCGTCAACGGGCCACGGTTCTCGACGCGAGCCGAATCACGTTGGCACCAGTCCCAGGGGTGGGACCTGGTCGGGATGACGACAATGCCCGAGGCCGCGGTGGCCCGCGAGTTGGCCATGTGTTTCACGACCATGGCACTGGTCACCGATCTGGATGCTGGCCTCGACGACGGCACCGGGGTGACCCACGAGGAAGTCCTCGTCGCGTTTGCCGAGAACATGCCGAGATTCACCGCTCTCGTCGGGGACGTTGTCCGGCGACTTCCCGAAACGGCGGGCGACGATGCGGCGACGTGTCCCTGCCGGCGGGCCCTCGATGGCCGGGACCTCCCGTTCGCCCTGCCATGAACGGCTGGCACTGGCCGCGGTGCTCGCGCACCGGACCGATCGCGTCCCGCCGGACTCGCTACGTGCGAGCACAGGTTCGCCGCGTGTTCGCGGCGGTTCTGGTCGGTGTGGCCGCCTTCGCCGCGCTCACCGTGCTGCGACCGGAGACGACCGATAGCGGCATACCCGTGCTCGTCGCCGATCGAGCCTTAGCTGCAGGCAGCCTCGTGACGAGGGCGGACGTTGGGCAGGTGCGGATGCCGCACACCCTCGTCCCGGCGAGCGCCGTGCTGGATTGGGCCGACCTGGACGGCGCCGTGCTCGCCGGGCCGATGAGCGCCGGGGAGCCGTTCACGACGGCCCGGCTGCAGGGCCCTGGCCTGCTGGCCGGTGCGCCCCCCGGGACGGTCGCTGTCGCTGTGCCGCTGGCCGACCCGGCCATCCTGCCCTCGCTGCGACCGGGCGACCGGATCCGCGTGCTCGCGGTCGGAACGGGTGCCGTGGTCGCCGATGGCACCGTCCTCGTGGCCGAGCCCGGAGGTGTCGATGGCCTCGGCCTGGCCAGCGCGCATGAAACGACCGCGCGACTGCTCGCGGCGGTCGACGACCGGGCCGCTGCGTCCATGGCTGCCGCCGGGGGGCCGGCCGGGGTGTCAGGTGGCTTTCTCGTCGCGCTCTTGGCCCCCGCGCACGCCGACGGGTGAGGACGAAAGTCCCCAGACGGGGCCGGTTGCGGGTAGCCTGTCTGCTCGTGCCTCGGGGGCCATCTCCGTGGCATGTCGACAACACTGTCTGACGCTCCCCGGGTCACGCACCGACGCGCACCCGCCACCCTCGGTCGAGGCGTGGATCTCCCAGGGTGGGGAGCCCACCTCAGAAAAGGAACATCACCCATGCTCAAGGGATTCAAAGACTTCCTCATGCGCGGCAACGTCGTCGACCTCGCGGTCGCCGTCATCATCGCCGGCGCCTTCGGCAAGGTCATCGAAGCCTTCGTCACCGTCATCATGGACCTGGTCGGCAAGCTCGGCGGTCAGCCGAACTTCTCGGCATGGGCTCCCGGTGGCGTGCACCTCGGAGACCTCATCACCGTCTTCATCTCCTTCCTCATCGTTGCCGCCGCCGTCTACTTCATGGTGGTCGCCCCGATGAACGCACTCGCCGAGCGCCGCAAGAGCGCCGAGGAGCCCGGCGGCGACGCGCCGTCCGCCGAGGTTGCCCTGCTCACGGAGATCCGCGACGCGTTGCGCGCTCGCTGAGTCTGCGCGCCGAGTCGCAGACTCGCTGGCGCGGGGAACGCGCTCATGGCGCATTCAGATCGTCAATCGAGGGGCGGGAGCCGACGGCTCCCGCCCCTCGTGGCACCCTGCACGCGGGTTCCGGGCCAGTCCCGGCCGGATTACTCCCAGTGGGGAGGTCGCTGTTCGTGCAGCCACCGCTCATGCTCGTCTTTGCTGCGCGGACGCTCGCCCCAGCCGGTATCGGTGTCGTCTGCGCTGCGCTCGGCCGGTGACCCGCGCCGACGACGCCGCCGACGGCCCTTCTCGGGGACGTCCTTGCCAGTTTCAGCGCCATCGTCCACCGGAGTTGCCGAGCCCGTCGGATCAGCCGGCGTCGAATCTGTCGGAGTCGAGGCGTCTGAAGCGGCGGCGGTGGCGAGCACGTCGACGTCCCGTTCACGCGCCAGGGTGTTGACTGCGTCGAGGATCCGGACGACTTCCGGTGCCGGGTCTCGGAACACATCGGTGCTCCACACCCGCATCGGATGCCAACCCATTCGGCGCAATTGCCGGGGACGCAGGACGTCACGAGCACGGACACCTGGCAGGGCGGCATACCCGGGGCCATCGCTCTCCACAGCGACGAGCCAGCGCTCGGTGACGGACGGATGCCCGACGGCGAGCTCGACTCGGTGCGGCCCGATGCCCATCCGCGCGGCGACGGTGAGCCCCTCCTGGCGCAGCCGAGCCGCCAGGTAGGTCATCAGCGAATCCCCATCCGGGTGGGGCCCGGACTCCGGCTCCGGTATGCCGCCCGCTTCCGCGTGCGCCAGTAGGTCGACCAGGCGCGAGGCTGGGGTGGCCCGCAGTCGGCCGACGTCCAGATCCCCGGCCCGCAGGGTCGACACGACAGCGAGCTCGCGGCGAGCCCGTGATGTCGCCGCGACCAGGGCAGCCTCGCCGCCTGGAGCCATCAGCGCCGGGAAGCGGTGCAGAACTCGGCCGTGCGGGGTGCGACCGTAGCCGATCGAGAGCAGGACGACGTCCCGAGACAACCCGTCGGCGTCTTCGGCGCAGCAGACGACAAAGGGTTCGACACCGCGGCCGCTGAGAAACTCGACGGCCGCCTCGTCACCCGCCAGCAGCCCGAGCGCATCCCGGACCCCGTCGTGCACCAGCTGCGCCATGGCCAGCGTGAGGGTCACCACGGCCAGACTCTCGTGCCGACGGGTTCGAGCATGGTCCAGGACGAGCTCGACGATCCGGGCAACCTCCCCTGGAGTCCAGTCGATCGACGCGTCGTTGGCCGGAAGCGCTGCCGCCGTCGCATCGACATAGTCCAGACGCAGCGCCGGGCGACGACGCGGCGATGGGGCACCGTGGGTGATTCCAGGCGGCGCTATCAGCGGCAACCGGGCGTCCAAATCGCTGTGCCACCAGGTGAGATGCCGCTCCGGGAGCACCTCTCGGGCTGCGGCATACACCGATCGGGGGACGCTCGCCGGATCCCAGCCGACCCGGGGCCCGGCGCTGACTCGGAACGGGCTCGGGGGGGCCCCGTCCGGCCGACCGACGACGAGCGCCTGGCGTCCGCGAGAGAGGGCTGACACGGCCTCGGCGACGCTCAGGGTGGTGGCGTCGTCGAGGACGACCACGTCCACGGACGTTCCAGGCGGGAGCACCTGGGCGACGGCATACGGGCTGACCGCCAGGCACGGACGCAGCGCGCCCAGCACCCACTCGGCCTCGCGAAGCACAGCCGGGAACGGCAAGTGACCCTGGCTCAAGCCCGCTTGCGCGTGCAAGAGATCGGTCTGGCGGGGGTGCTCGCGGGCCCGCTGGCGAGCGCGGCGGTCGACGACGGCTCGCACCCGCCCGGCATCACTGGCTCGGCCAGCGGCGTCGAGTTCGTCGAGCTCGGTCGCCGCCTCGCGCAGGGCGGACCCGTCATGGTGGGCATACCGGGGGTCGCTGTCCCGCAGCTCTTGCGCCAAGGAGGCCCACCAGACGTGGTTGACCTCTGCCGTGACCTGGTCGGCGGGGATCGCCCGGCCGGCGAAGTCGTCGAGGACGTCGCCGAGCCGAGCCGCGCGCAACTCGTCGACGACTGCGGTCACCTGGGGGAGGATGTCGAGTCGGTCGAGGCGTTGGGCCAGTCTGGTCAACCGAGCCCGCAGCAGCGGGAAGGTCGTCGTGAGCATCGGGGTGTCGTCCGGCCCGGGCCGCAGGCGAGAATCGAGCCAGGTGAGGTCGGCAGCAAGCACCTGATAGATCGCTTCCCCCTCCTCCAGCCGAGGGGAGATCTCCGGGCGGCCGCCAGGGCCGGCGGCGTCATACCAGGCAATCCGTTGGGCTCGGGCGCGCAGCAATTCGGCGTGCAGGTCGGCCGGAGGTCGACCTGGCCGGAGCATCCGGCGGGCTTGACGGCGGACCCGGGATCGCGACCACCATCCCAGTTCGACGGCGGACTCGGCCCGGTAGCCACGGCTGCCGGTCGCCACGACGTGCTCGTCGAGGGGCACGTCGAAGATCTCCGGTCGGAAGACTTCGAGGGTTTCGTGCACCCCACGCATCGTCGCCAGCGCCTGTCGCCAGTCATCGGCCGAGCGCGCCCGCGCCAGACCAGACTCGACGAGGATCTCGTCGAGATTCGTCGTCATCTCGGCCAACCCGCCCCCGCCGGTGAGGCTCGTGACGATCTCGCGAGCCTGCTGGACGTCCTGCTCGGAGCGAATCGTCGCTCCGAACCACGGGTCGCCGCCCTCGGTCGACCACGCCCCCGCTGCTGCAGCGGCCTCCAGGTGCCCGGCGAGCTCGGCGACCCGATCACGGGTGAGTTCGGCCAGTCCGGCGCCCTGGATCCGCACATGTGAGCCCGGTGCGGGGTGCCGCGCGGCCAACTCGCCGAGGGCCTGCTGGACCTCGTATGCCGTGACTCCCCACGGCATCCGGATCTCGTGGATGGCGGCGACATGGTCGGCCAGGGCCTGCTCGGCATCGGCGACCCGAGCGGCTCGCTCTAGTCGCCCGCGAGGGTCGGCCGCATCGGCGAGCTCGCGGTCATCAAGAGACGCCGACCGGCTCAGGGCCCGCCCGAGCTCGGCGGTAGCCGCTCTGCGGTCCTCACCCGCTCCGGTGAGGTCCAAGACGAGGTCATCGAGACCGACTGAGCCGAGTCGATCGAGCAACTCGCGCACCGAACGACGGCGCGCGGTGACATAGAGGACCCGTCTGCCGTCGTGGGCCAGAGCGGCAACCAAAGCTGCGACAGTCTGCGTCGCTCCGGTGCCGGTCGGTGCGGTGAGGACCAACTGTCGGCCGGCTCGAACCGCCTCGATAATCGACTCTTGGGTGGCGTCCAGGTCCAAGACCCGCACGTCGGCCTCGGGATCGGGGTCAGCAGGCTCGGGAAGGGCCTGGCGCAGCCGAGTGGCAGCCCCTTCGTCCCCTGCGAGGGCAGCGACGAGGTCGACCTGGGCAAACCAGGTCGCTTGTCCGCTGACGTCGGCGACCATCTCGGGCTTGCCGTAGGGATAGGTCCCCAGGACCAGGCGCGGCGAGACCGCGAAGCCGGGCAGGTCGGCGCAGAGGCGACCGAGGGCGGCATACACCGGGTAGGGATCAAAGCCGCCGGCCGAGCCCTTGAGGGTGGTCAGCGCGGCCAGGGCGGTGGGGTCGACGGCGATCCCGGCGACCGAGCGCAGGTAGTTGACCAGGGCCGGGTTGACTTCGACAGCCGGGCCGAGGTCGAGGTCGAAATCATGCTGGGCGGCAGTGGTGGGGCGCAACGTGCAGGTGCGCAGCAGAACGGGGGCCTCGACGACGGCGCGGGCCCGGGGCGGGTCCCACGTGGCGACACCGATAGCGACGAACCCGGCGACCATGCCGCGCTCCTCGAGCAGTTCGCTGGCCTTGGCGTGGATCCGGCGAACCGCGTCGCGGGCCTCCTCGAAGGCAGCCGCCTCCCGCACCAAATCGGACAGGCTGGTGGGCCGGCCCGCCAGAAGCATCGACACACCGCCGGGGTGGGCGGTCGTCAGGTCGACATAGCCGTCGCGGTCCTGGCCATCGGGCGCCCAGAGCAGGGTGTTGCGGCCGCCGACCTCGGACAGCTCCCGGGCCCAACTGGCAATCGTCTGCGCAACACTCACCGCCTCAGGCTAACGGCGACGAGCTCCGCGACCCCGGCGCCCGCGCCGCGCGCCGCGCGCCCGCTCCCGGAAATGGGGCCCAGTGCACCGAGGGTGGCACAATGACCTGCGCGGTGGCCGGGTCAGGACATCCGGTATGCCGCGTCCCCGCCCTCGTAGCTCAGGGGATAGAGCACCGCTCTCCTAAAGCGGGTGTCGCGCGTTCGATTCGCGCCGGGGGCACCGAGCCACACCGTTGCCCTGACGCGCCGGCCTCCTCGCCCGCGGGGGCCCAGCTGCCAGCAGACGCAATCGACTGGTCCCCGAGCGCGGCATACCGGCTCGACAACAGGCTCAGTCGGTGAAGGGGAGCAGCAAACGGGACGGGTGCCGGGCGTCGCGGTAGATCTTGTGGGTGACTGGGCGCCCGACGGGCAGGTGGAAGGCGTCCGGCGGCAGCAGCGCATTGTGCGCGTCGACCAGCGGCTCGTTGTTGGACAGTTCGAGCACCAGGCGGTGACCGGGCAGAAAGGTCGCGGCGAAGGGATAGAGCCGGACGGCATACTCCTCGATCACGCCGGGCACGACGGGGACCGCGCGGGTGTGCGGATGGTAGGGGTGACCGGGCCGGGAGCGTTCCATGTCGAGCTCGCGATGAGACGCCTTGAGGTAGCCGCTGGTGATGAGCTGGCGGGCACCACCGGGCGCGACGTCCCACAGTCGCAGGATGAGGTTGGTGTCGGGCTGGTCGATCTCGACGAACAGGTGGGCGGCCCCGGCGCCGATGAGCTCGGTCGCCTTCTCGAACGGCGCGGTGCTCCAGTCGAGGATCTCGACCTTGTCGGTCACGGTGAGCGGCGCCTGGTAGAAGCCGTCGGGGGCCGCAAACTCCGTGCCCAGCGTCTCGGGCTCGAAGGTCAGCCTGCGTCGCGGTCGCAGGAACAGCTCGCGCAACGTCGTCGGCTTGGGGGGCCACGCGTCGGCGGCGACCACCGACCGGGTCCCTTCGACGAACACATTCACGGCGGGCTCGTCCATGATCCCGTTGTCGATTCCCTTGAGCCAGTAGTCATACCACCGGAACATCGGGTCGTGTTCTTCGATCCAGGGGCGGGACTGCATCGGCGGATAGGACCCGATGTCGAGCTTCTTCGGGCCCTGGAGCACGTTGAACAGGTCGATGTGCCCTTCGAGTGTCCAGCCGCGCCCCTGGTCGATCTGCAGGTAGACGGGGATGTCGATGGTGGCGGCCAGGGTGATCGGGTTGCGCTCCTTGTACCAGGGCCCATCGAGCTCGTTCATGACGATGTCGAACCAGAACTCGCGGTTCTTCGGATAGCGCAGGACGTGGACGAGGTTGGGCCAGGCCGCGACATCGGGGTCGGCCAGCCGCTTCTCGACCAGGGCCCGCAACTCGTCAGGCGAATGCACCTGCTGCATGCGGGACTTCACGTTCGTGTGGGCGATTCCCGAGTCGCCACCGCGACCCTCTCGGGCCGCTCGTGGCATGAACCACATGACCCCCCCCGTGGTAGGTCGTCTCGTAGAAGTCGAAGTGCCCACCGCTGACGAAGATCGCCTTGAGGTGCGGCGGACGCTCGGCCGCAGCGAGGACCTGCATCGACCCGAAGTAGGAGATGCCGATCATGCCGACGTTGCCGTCGCACCATGGTTGCGCAGCGACCCACTCGATGACGTCGTAGAGGTCCTGCCCCTGCGACACCCCACCGAAGTTGTAGTTGCCGATCATCTCGCCGCCGGAGTCGCCGGTCCCCCGCATGTCCCCGATGACGTGGACATAGCCTTCGCCGACGACGCGGGCGATGTCGCCCGCCTCGATGCAGCCGTCCCACATCGGGCTCGGCCGCCGCTGCGGCGGGGTGGTCAGCGCGAGCGCCTGCAACTCCTTGCCGTAGGCGCTCATCGCGATGAGGGCAGGCCGCGGCTTCTCGTCGCTGCCGTGATACGCGTCGACGGCCAGCTCGACGCCGTCGCGCATCGGCACCCGCAAGTCCTTGCGGATGACGATCGGCACGCCGCCGGCATCCCAGGTGCGGACCTCGCCGGCGCCGCCGCCCAGGCCGATCCCGATCCCCATGCCGATGCCCAGGTCACTGCTCACGGTCGGTGCTCCTCGTCGCTGCGGTGTGCCACGGCATACCCGTGCATGGTCGTGAAGAACGGGGACGGTTCCAGCGTCGGATCGCCCGTGTAACCCACCTCGGAGGCCACCTGCGCGAACGGAGAGTATGCCGTGTCCGTCTCGCGAATCCCTTCGGCCAGGTAGCGCTCGACCGCATCGGATAGTCGGGCCTCGATGTCGATGCTCTCCTGCAGCGCCAATCGGGCCTGCTCGGAATCCAATTCCGTGCGTGCACAGAATCCAGCGGACGTCCTCGATCCGCCGACCGAGCGCCGCCAGGGCCGGGACGATCCCCTCGGCGGGCGAGGACATGATCCCGGTGTCGACGATCGCCGCTTCGGGAGCGTCGATGAAGAACGTGTAGAGCCCAAAGCGGCCCCACGGCGACACCAGCGGGTGGATCGTGACGTCACCGGCCATCAGCCCGCACCGCCGACCAGGAACTCAGCGGTCTCCTCGAACGCCCGGTAGTAGTCCGGGATCCACGAGAAGTGTTGGACGAAGCCGTGTCCGGCGCCGGCATACCGGCTGACGGTGGCGGGCACACCCGCCGCCTGCAGCCGACGAGCATAGAGCTCGCCTTCGTCGCGCAGCGGGTCCAGCTCGCCGGTGATGACCATGGCCGGCGGCAGACCAACCATGTCGGCGCGTTTGATCGGCGAGACGAGCGGGTCGGCCGGGTCGGCACCGCTGTCGAGGTAGAAGGCGTTGAACGGCGCAAGCCCCGCGGTCTCCAAGCCGTAGCCGACTGCGTTGTCGCGCAGCGACGCATAGCGCTGGACGTCGAAGTCGAGATCGAGCGATGGGTAGAACAGCACCTGGTGGGTGATGGCGTCGAAGCCGTCATCGTGGGCCATCGCCACAACCGCCGCGACCAAAGTCCCACCCGAACTGTCGCCTGCCACAACGAGATTCCCGCCGTTCCAGCCGAGTTGCTCGCCGTTCGCCGCCGCCCACCGAACGACGCCGTAACAATCCGTGAGCCCGGCGGGATAGGCATGCTCGGGCGCGAGGCGATAGCCCACGGACACCACGACGTGTCCGGTTTCCTTCGCCAGGGAGCGAGCGACGTGGTCGTGGGTGTCCACGCTGCCCAGGAAGAACGCTCCACCGTGGAGATAGACGAGCAGCCCGTATGCCGTGCCCTCCCCCGGCGTGTAGACCCGCACCGGCACGTCCCCGGCGGGGGTGTCCGCGACGAGGTCGCGGACGGCATACACCGGAATGCGGTCGGCGAGCGCTGGGACCTGCGATTGCTCGGCGGCGCGCAAGGCGAGCGGGTCGAGCGGGCCGGGGGGCGGTGGCGGGAGGTGCCGCAACACCTGCGTGATCTGCGGGTGCAGGCTCACTCCTCGGCCACGCCCTGCTGCCCGGCGGCGGACTTCTGGCCGGGGAAGACGTCGTTCACCTCGTCCTCGCTCCACCCCTGCCGGGAGATCCGCTGCAGTTCGTCGGTGACCGGCTTGCGAGCCGCTTGGTATGCCGCGAGCGCCTCGGCCACCGAGTCGGCCTCGGCGAGGGCCGTCGCCAAGGCACCCGCGTCGAGGATCGCCGAGTTGGCGCCCTGGCCCTGGTGGTGACACATCGCGTGGGCCGCGTCGCCGAGCAACGCGACGCAACTGGACACCCAGGTGTCGACCGGGTCGATGTCATAGACGGCGCGGACGTTGACCTCGGCGAAGTCGAGATCCTGGACCGTGTTGACGATCCGCTCGTCGAAACCGCCGACGGTGGCGAGCATGTCGTCCTTCGTGACGGCCGGCGTCCACGAGGCGTCCGCATTGAGGGCGGTGACGTCGAAGGACATCTGGCCGCGATGGCGCAACGGCAGGACGTAGACCTTGGTGCCGCGGCCGAGATACATCCGCAGGTTGTCGTCGACGACGAGCCCGTGCGCCTTGTCGTTGTCCACCACGACGCGGTAGGCGTGCTCCCCGGCGAACCGCGGCTGCTGGTCGCTGAACAATTGTTGGCGCACGGTCGACTTGATCCCGTCGGCACCGACGACGAGGTCGGCCCGGGCGCTGGCTCCGTTGGCGAAGTGCAAGACGGCACCGTCGCCGTGGTCTTCGATGCGCTCGAGCTTGTGGCCGAGCTTGACCATCCCATCCGGCAACACACCGATGAGGGCGTCGATGAAGTCGCCGCGGTGCACCAGGTGGGTGTGCGTCTTGGGCGTGTAATCGTCCATGCCGGGCCAGGAGTCCTTCATGATCTCGTGGCCGTCGGCGGTGAGGATCTGGAAGTAGTCGCTGGCCGAGGTCACGTCGGCGATGGCCTCGAAGATCCCCCACTGGCGGAACTGATCCATGCTCGACGGGCGCAGCCCGATGCCGGCGCCGACCTCCCGGATCTGGCTGGCTTGCTCATAGACGGTGACGTCGGCGCCGAGCAGGCTCAGGGCCTTGGCCGCGCAGGCGCCGCCGTAACCGCCACCGACGACGGCGACCGTGAGGGCGCGCAGGGCAGAGGACTCCATGGTGGTCTCGCTTTCTCAGGTGCGGATGGTGAGGAAGTCGGCACCGGTCCAGCGGCAGCCCCTCCTCGCGGAAGATCTCGACGGCCGGCTCGGGGTCGATGGCCAGGTGGGTGAGGATGGGGACGCCGGTGGCGGCCGCGGCGCGGCCGGCCGCGCGGTAGATCCGTTTGTCCAGGTCGGTCATCCGGCCGCCGCGGCTCACACCGACTTTGATGACCCCGGCCTTGCTGCCGGTGTCGCCGATGCCGACCGTGATCTCGTGGACGAACTGCGCGGTGAGATAGTCGACGGTGGCCCGGGCGAAGAAGGCCAGCGCGGTGTCGCCGCCGACGAAGCCGGTGCAGGCGACGATGTGCACGCCGGTCTTGGCCGACAACGACTTGTAGTAATCGATGTCCCGGCCGTTGCAGATCCCGGTGGCTTCGACAAAGGTCCGCCCACCGTTGGCGGCGAACTCGCGCAACTTGGGGACGGTCTCGGCATATCGTTGCTCCGGGGTCTTCCACCATCGCGAGTCCAACTCCGACCCGGGCATGCCATAGCCGATGTGCTCGTGGACGGCGACGATCCCCAGTTCCTCGGAGGGGAGCGGGCCGAGCACCGTGTTCACTCTGGACACGACATCACCCTTCGGAGGAGCGGACGGTGAGCAGGGCAGCGGGGTTGGTCACGAGGATGCGCCGCAGGTCGTCCTCGCCGACCCCCGCCGCCCGCAGCCGCGGCACGAAGGTCGCGAGCACCGCACCGAACGTCACCTCGTATGCCGTATGCCCCTTGGCCACGCCGATCGCATTGCTGGACAGCAGGACCAGATCGCCGGTGGCCGACACCTGGAAGGCGCCCAGGACACATACGTCAAGGTGCCCGCCGCGCATCATCGCGAACGAGTCGGCGTGGTGGAAGTATGCCGCTCCGGGCAGTTCGAGGACAGGGATCTTGCCGGCGTTCGTGAGGTCGGGGTCGATGTCGTCACCCGTGGCGACGGCGCCCATGCCGAGCATGCCGTTCTCGGTGTGCAGGATCACGCCGGCATCGGGGCCGAGGTGGTCGGCGACGAGCGTCGGCAATCCGATGCCGAGGTTGACATAGGAGCCGGCGGGGATATGCCCGGCGATGAGTGCAGCAATCTCGTTGCGGCTCAATGGCCCCCGGTCGGTGTGCTCGACGACGTTCACGCCCGTGACGCTCATGCCCGTGCTCCTGTCTCGACAGCGACGACGCGGTTGACGAAGATGCCCGGGGTGATAACCACCTCGGGGTCGATCTCGCCGGGCTCGACGACGGTGCTCACTTGGACGATCGTCGTCGCGGCCGCTGTGGCCATCACTGGGCCGAAATTGCGAGCGGTCTTGCGGTAGGTGAGGTTGCCCATCCGGTCGGCGACGTGGGCCTTGATGAGCGCCACGTCCCCCGTGATCGGGTATTCCAGGACGTAGGCGCGCCCGTAGATAACCCGGGTCTCCTTGCCCTCGGCGAGTGGGGTTCCGACTGCGGTCGGGCAGAAGAAGGCTCCAATACCGGCGCCGCCAGCCCGGAGCCGTTCGGCGAGGTTGCCCTGGGGCACCACGTCCAACTCGATCCGGCCCGCACGGAAGAGACCGTCGAAGACCCACGAATCGGACTGGCGGGGAAAGGAACAGACGACCCTGCGGACTCTGCCAGCAGCCAGGAGCGCGGCCAACCCGGTGTCCCCGTTGCCTGCGTTGTTCGACACCACGGTGAGGTCAGTGGCGCCCTGGCGGATCAGCGCATCGATGAGGTCGACCGGCATACCGGCCATCCCGAAGCCGCCGACCAGGACGGTGGCGCCGTCCGCAATGCCCGCAACGGCCTCGTCGACGGTCGCACAGATCTGGGTCATGGATTCGAGACTAGGGACGATTGTTGATAAGGTGAAGGATATGTTTCGCCTCCAATCAAGATGATGGTGATATCAATCGATCTGCGTCACCTGCGCTACTTCGTGGCCGTCGCCGAAGAGCGCCACTTCGGTCGGGCGGCGGCGAGGCTGCACATGGCCCAGCCACCTCTCTCACAGGCGATCCGGGCCTTGGAGAACGACCTCGGCGTGCAACTGTTCCTCCGCACGACTCGGCGGGTCGACCTGACCGCAGCGGGGGCGGCATACCTCGTCCGCTCTCGCACGATCCTCGCCTCGGTCGACGACGCGGGACACGAGGCGCGTCAGGTGGCCGCCGGTGCCGTCGGTCGCCTCGCTGTGGGCTGCGTGGGCTCGGCGACCTACAGCCTGCTCCCGGCGCTCGCGCGGGGGTTGTGCGCCGAGTTGCCCGGGATCGACTTCGCCTTTCGCGGCGAAATGCTTGTGCCCGACCAGATCCGCGCGCTGAGGGCTGGGCAGATCGACATTGCGCTGCTTCGACCACCCGTCGCGGACCCGGCCATTTCGCTGCAGGTGCTCCGGCGCGAGCGCCTGGTCGCCGCCCTCCCCGCGACGCATCCGTATGCCGCTGTGAAGCGGGTTTCGCTCGCGGACCTGTGTGAGGAGTCGTTCATCGTGCACTCCGGTCGGCGGGATTCGGTGATGTTCGAGTCGGTGCTCGGACTCTGTCGAGCGGCGGGGTTCGAGCCGACGATCCGCCACGAGGTCGACGAGACGTCCACGTTGGCGACTCTGGTCGCCGGCGGCCTCGGGGTCGCCGTCGTGCCCGAACCGGTCGCCGCGCTGCGCCTCGACGGCGTGATCTATCGGCCGCTCACCGACCGGGGAGCGACGACCAAGTTGGCGGTCGCCCATCACACCGACCGCGCGGAACCACACCTGCTTCGCGCAGTGGCCGAGATCGTCCGCATCGTCGGACGCCAGGTCCTCCCTCAGTTGACGGACTGACGGGGGTCAAGGGCCGACGGCGTGCGTCAGAGCGCTGAGCGGGGAGCAGGTGGCGCCGGCTCTCGCCGACCCAGCACGAAGCGGCGGAACACGTCGGCAGCCGGCAACAACCTCCGCTGAGCCGACCAGACCAGCCCCACGTCCCGGCGGGCTCCGGCGTCGGACAACGCAACTAACCGGGCCAGCCCGGCCACCCGGGGCATCGGGTCCTCGCCCATGGCAGGCACGATCGAGACCCCCAGACCGGCACCGACGAAGCCACGAATCGTGGCCAAGTCGTCGGCTTCGAAGGCGATGTCTGGCTCGAACCCGGCTGCCCGGCAAAGATCTTCTAGTGCATGACGCATCCGGGTCCCCACGCGCAGCGCGACCCACGGCTCGTCCTTGAGGTCAGCGAGGGACACCGTGTCGATGTCTTCCAACCGATGCGCCGGAGGCACGGCGAGGAACAATGGCTCGTGAAAGAGCTTGCGCCAGTGCAGCACCGGGCCATCCGGGAGCTCGCTGGCGGCATACCCCGGCCGTCGCGCGGCGACCACGAGGTCGACCCGGCTGTCGGCGAAGACGCTCATCTCCTCGTCGATCGCGACCAGGGAGAACCGGATGCCCGGGTGCCGGGCCCGGAAGCCACCGACGAGTGAGGGGACGAGCCAGGTGCCCAACGTTCGTTCGTAGGCGAGGGTGACCGTGCCTCGCTCGGGGTCGACGAGTTGGTCGACATCGGCGAGTGCGTCGTCGAGGCGGTTGACGACCGCGTCGACATGCCGTTTGAAGACAGCGCCGGCGTGGGTCAGCCGCAACAGCCGCCCCGACTTGGCGAGTAGCGGTGCGCCGACGTCGACCTGCAGAGCCGCTAGGGCTCGGGACACCTTCGGCTGGCTGACCATCGACAGTTCGGCGACCTCGGTGACAGTCGCACCGTCAGCCACCTGCTGGAACCACCGCAAGGTCTCCACATCCATACCCATAACAATATTGCATGGATTACTCGATACTTCCGTATTGGACGCATGAATGGCGCTCGGGAGAGCATGGTTGACATGAACACGAAGCAGAGCACCACGACCACCACCCGCACGTCGGCGGGCATTGCCGACCGGTGGAGCACCTTGCGCGACGAGCTGCGCGAGCGCCGCCAGAAGCGCATCGCCACCGCCGCCTTGGAACGACAGTTGACCGGCTATCACTCGCGCGGCGACATCCTCGACCTGCTCGCCGCGGCGGACCGGCACGACGGTCCGAACGCCGAGCTCATGCGAAGCGTCCTGCAGAGCAAGCTCGCGCACGCGGGCCGCGGCAGCTACCTCGCCGGCTGATCTCAGGGCGACGGACGGCTCGGCCCGCCGATTGGGGGGCTCTTGAGTCTAGTGATCGAGGGGTCGGTCAGAAGCGACCGTAGGTGATGGTCTTTCCGCCATAGATCTTGCGCAGCTGCGACACCTCGCCGGTGTGCGGCGAGTCGTACATCATGCCGTTGCCGGCGTAGATGCCAACGTGCCCCGCCGGAATACCGAAGAAGACGAGATCGCCAGGCACCGGGTTGGACACCTTGGTGGAACCCGCACGCTGCCCCTCAGCCGTCCGCGGGATCGAGATGCCCTTGGCAACCCGGTAAACGTACGAGGTGAAGCCAGAGCAGTCGAAGCCAGTCGAGGGCGACGAGCCACCGTAGCGGTAGGGAATGCCCAGCAGGCTGGCCGCGACCGCAATGACCGATCCACTCTGGGCCGGCACCCGGGCCGGCGCGGCCGTCGGCGCCGTGCGCGCCGTCGTCGTGGTTCGCGATGCGCGAGTGTCGGTCGCGACGGCCACCGTCTTCGTCGTGAACCCCAACGCCCCGAACGTGGGCAAGCCTGCCACCGATGCCGGCGCCGTGACCACGGGCCCAACGGCCAAGATCGCGGCGGCCGGGGCTGCGGCGGCGGGTGCGGCGGGGGCAGCAGCGGCAGGGGGAGCCAGGCCGGGTCCGTCGGTCGTGGGAGTCCCGGCGATGCCGAGGACGTCCGTCACCCCGTGAGGTCGCGCCGAGCCTTCGGAGGCAACTCCGTCGACGCTGGGCGCCTGGACCGCCTGGGCCGGAATGATCATGCCGGCGAGCATTCCGCTGGAGACGGCGACGACGGCCGTCGCACGCACAGCCGGACGTGCCGATTCACCCGCGATATTGGTCAATTCGGACAATGCCGAGTATCGGGCGGCGCGATGGCGCCCCACGTGTTTTGCCACGATGAGCCTCTCCAGAAACGCCTACGAGGTGAGCTGTCGGGTTCGGGTGGGAGTTGGTCACCCGGCTCCGGTCTCGACCCTGACGGGTCGCCTCCCGGAACTTCACCCCAAGGGCGTCTCACGACGCCCGAAAATGGGTCCCCCGCTCCTGCCTGGCGGTGTGCAGAAACCCTCGGCGGTGGCAGGACTCGGCGGTCCACCTCGGGGCTCGCGCATTGCTGGCGAGCGCCCTCACGATAGCCGACGCTGGAGGCAAATGTCACGCCCAGGTCACGGAATGGACTCTCCCCGATCACGGGAGACCAGACCGACGAAGACGTATGCCGCGACGCGCGCCGGGATCGTCACCGGTTCACGATCGCCACCAACTGCACGGAGAGCTAGAATTTCATTGTCCTGCAGCAGAACCCGAGACATCTGCCCAGGAACCAAGCCGGCCACGGTGAGCAGCGACAGGGCGCTGTGATCGACCTGGACCGGCTCACCGATCCGTCGGGTCTGCACGACGAGCGGCGAGGTCTCGGGCGAGTCAACCCCGGTCGCGGCCAAGACCTCCACCAGCGATTGCTCCCCGGCCGACTCGCCCGCCGACTCCCCGGCCGACTCGCCCGCCGGCTCCTCGACCGACTCCCCGTCGGGGACTTCGGCACTGACTGAGACACCGGAGCGGTCCGGGCCCAGCTCGGCCAGACCCGGGATCTCGTTGCCATACGGCGACCTGCTCGAATCGCCCACCAAAGCCAAGATCCGGCGCTCGACGTCGTCACTGATGACGTGCTCCCAGCGGCACGCCTCGGCGTGGGCCAACTCCCAATCCAGACCGAGAATGTCGACGAGCAACCGCTCGGCCAGGCGGTGTTTGCGCATGACCCGCGTGGCGGCCAACCGGCCACTCGGGGACAACTCCAGGATCCGGCCATCGCTGACCGCCAGCAGGCCATCTCGTTCCATCCGGGCCACGGTCTGCGACACCGTCGGCCCAGAGTGACCGAGCCGCTCGACAATGCGGGCTCGCATCGGCGGAATGCCGTCTTCTTCGAGCTCGAAGATGGTCCGGAGATACATCTCCGTCGTGTCGATCATGTCGGTCACGGGGGCTAGCCTCTCATCCGATGACGACAGTGTGGTGGGCAAGGCGGGATCTGCGACTCGGCGACAACCCCGCGCTGCTGGCCGCTGCCGACGCGCCCGTCGTGCCACTCTTCGTCCTCGACCCGGTGCTGTGGGACTCAGCCGGAGCCGCCCGCCGGGCGCGCTTGCTCGCCTCCCTCCGCTCGCTGGACGCCGATCTTCAGGCCCGGTATGCCGTGCGCCTCGTCATCCGCCGCGGCTCACCATCGGTCGTCGTGCCGGCCGTTGCTCGTGAGGTTCGGGCCGCCTCGGTGCAGGTGACCGCGGAGACCACTCCCTACGGCCGCCGTCGCGACTCGGCGGTTCGAGCGGCCCTGGTCGCCCAAGGTTGCGACCTCGTGGCGACGGGCACGGCATACGCGATCGGACCTGGGACGCTGCGGACGGGGGGCGGGACGGCATACCGGGTCTTCACGCCGTTCGCGCGGGCCTGGCGGGCCCACGGGGCACCCGGGCCAGCGCCCGCCCCGAACCGGCTGCGTGGGCTCGCCGACGTGCCCTCCGACGGCCTGCCGACCGAACCGGGACGAGAGCCGAGACCGGCGGGCGGGGCGCCGGCGGCATTAGCACCGGCAGGCGAGACGACGGCGCGCGAGCGCTGGACAGCGTTCGTGAGAGAGGGGATCGCGGACTACGGCGAGCGCCGCGACCGGCCGGATCTCGACGGGACGTCACGGCTGTCCGAGGCGCTCAAGTTCGGCGAGGTCCACCCGCGCACTCTGCTATCCGACGTGGCCACGTCGCCGGCTGCCGCCAGCCCCGGTGCGGCGACGTTCGTCACCGAGCTGGCCTGGCGCGAGTTCTATGCGGATGTGCTCTGGCATCACCCCGGGTCGGCGTGGAAGGACCTGCGGCCGATGCCGGGGATGGCTTACGACGAGCCGGGGGCCGGCTTCGCGGCGTGGCAGGCGGGCCGGACCGGCTTCCCGTTCGTCGACGCGGGGATGCGTCAGCTGGCGGCGACCGGCTGGATGCACAACCGGGTGCGAATGGTCACCGCGAGCTTCCTGGTCAAGGACCTGCACGTGTGGTGGCCGCACGGAGCCCGGCACTTCATGGCGTTGCTCGCCGACGGCGACCTGGCCTCGAATTCGCATGGCTGGCAATGGTGTTCGGGGACTGGCACGGACGCGGCGCCCTACTTCCGGGTGTTCAACCCGGTCGGTCAGGGGATGCGCTTCGACCCCGACGGGGCGTATGTGCGGCGTTGGGTGCCCGAGTTAGCCCACCTTCCAGGGGCTGCCGCCCACGAGCCGTGGCGCCACCCGCAGGGGTATGCCGCGGGCTACCCCCCGCGGATCCTCGACCACGCCGCGGAGCGCGAGGAGGCGCTGCGCCGGTATGCCGCCACCCGCACGTAATCTGATGGGCCGGGCCGTGGGACCGCCGCTGTGCTGTCCAGCGGTGGGACCGCTGCTGTGCTCTCCGGCGGTGGGACCGCTGACGTGCTATCCAGCGCTGGGCGCGTGCCCGACGGAGTGCGATCAAGGGGATGATCACCCCCTCAACCGCACTCCGTGGCGCGCGCGGATTCGGGGGCGGGGGCGGACGGCATACCCTCAGGAGGTGGCCGAGACTCGCATCCGGTATGCCGTCCCCGAAGACTGCGCGGCGATCCATGACTTGATCGTCGCGCTGGCCGTCTACGAGCGGGAACCCGACGCCGTCGAGGGCAGCGTCGAGGACCTCCGGGAGCACCTGTTCGGTGTCTCGCCGCAGGTCTTCTGCCACGTCGCCGAGGTGCGGGACGACGCCGGGGCCTGGACAGTTGCCGGGATCGCCATCTGGTATGTCACCTTCTCGACGTGGAAGGTCCGGCATGGGATCTGGCTGGAGGACCTGTTCGTCCGGCCGGAGGCGCGCGGCCTGGGGCTCGGACGACGACTGCTCGTCGAGCTGGCCCGGATCGCGGTGGAGCGGGGCTATCCGCGGTTCGAGTGGTGGGTGTTGGACTGGAACACCCCGGCGCACGGGTTCTACGAGAGCCTTGGCGCGGTGCCTCAGGACGAGTGGACGGTGTGGCGCACCGACGGTGCGGCGCTCACGGCTCTGGGGTCGACGCGGGACCCGATCTCGGCGGAGGGTCAGGTCTCGGCGCACTCGCCGAACCCCGCCTGATCGGGTCGAACCGCGGCACCCAGACCCGCAGCCAGCCTGCACCGGCCCAGGCCAGCAGGCCCATCGTCACGGACGCCCAGCCGAGCGAGGCGACCACGGCGACCGCCGACACCAGGGCCGGGCCGCCAGCCCAGCCGATGTCGCCCATGAGCCGCCAGCCGCCGAGGAACTGGGCGCGCCCGACCTGTGGGGAGGCGTCCGCGCCGAGGGTCATGAGGATGCCTGAGCCGATCCCGTTGCCGATCCCGAGCACGGTCGCGACGACGACCAGCCCCCAGAACGTGCCCACCAGTGGCACGAGAAGCATCCCGAGTCCGAGGACGAGCATCGACGAGACGGCCACGTGCACCCGCCCGAACCGGTCCATCGCCCAGCCCGCCGGGTAGAACAGCAACATGTCGGCGGCCCCCGACAGCCCGAAGACGATGCTCGTGGACGCGGCATCCAGCCCGATCGCCTCAGCCCACAGTGGGACGATGGCGTTGCGCGCCGCCCTGGTCGCCGACACGGCCAGAACGCCAAGCCCCAGAGTGGTGAGCACCCGTCGATGGGCCCGCAGCACGGACAGCACGGTGAGCCGGTCCGGGCTCTCGGTGTCCCGGGTCGGGCTTTCAACGTGGCGGGCGGCATCCCGAAGCGCCAGGTCGGGAGTCACCGCCACCAGCACAGCCGCGGCGAGCGCGGCGAGGACGCCGACGGCATACGGGCCGATGCTTCCCCACCACCCCAGGGTGAGTGCACCGACGAACGGCCCCACGAAAATGCCCACCCGATGCACCCCGCCGAGCGTCGACAGCGCCCGCGCGCGCAGCGTCGGCGCGACCGCCTCGGTGAGGTAGGCATGGCGAGCCAGCCCGAACACCGATCCCGCCAGCCCCAGCGCCAAGACCGCCGCGCCCAAGGTCAGCACCGAGGGCGCGAGGCCCGCCGCGGCCATCGCCACCGCCTCGGCCAGGCTCGCCGCGAGCAACGCCCGCCGCTCACCGATCCGGGCGGCGAGCGCGCCCGCGGGCAGGTCGCCGGCGAGCATCCCCACGCCGAGCAGGGCCACGACGACCGCAGCCGCCCCGACGCTCGCACCGAGGTCGCGGGCGGTCAGCGCCAGCACCGGCAGCACGGCGCCAGTCCCGACCGACGAGAGGATCGTCGGCCCGTATGCCGCGACCGCGATCGGCCGCAGGCTGGTCACCTGTGGGATGCCGCGGGCCGGACTGCTGGTCACCTCCCGCACTGTAGGTCCTGCCCGGCGTCCCGCCAGATCCCGTCCAACTCCCGCCGAGGTTCTGTCCAGCTCCACCCCCGAGCCGCCGAGATCACGCTGCCGATCCGGAACTCTGTCGGCAGCACCCCTTTCTTCGCTCCACCCCAGGCTGCGGCGCCCCACGGAGCACCGGCGGCGAGGGCCACCTGGAAGGCGGCCACCCCGGCATAACTGGCCGCCAACGCCTGCCTCGGCCACTCGGAGGTCTCCGCGCGCCCACCTCGCGTGGACCCGGGACACCCTTGAGGCCCTGGCGACCCTGCCCGACCCCCCGTCAGATCCTGTCCACCTCCACCTCCACCCCCCGGCCCGCCCAGACCGCTCGGAAATCCCTTGAGAACGCCGCACGCACGGCATACCGTCTCCCTCACACGAGAGAGGAGGTGGTCAGGTAGTGAGTTCCTATCGGACACGTGAGGTGGCTGCGCGTTAGCGCACCGTCCCAGTCTTGGGACGTCGACGCGACCGCAATCCCAGCAGTCGCCGCGGCCTGTGGGTAGGCACGTCTCGTCCAGCGTGCACGTCGGCCCTCGTCGGAGACCGGCTCCCCCACGGGCCGTTCCCATGTCAAGGCTGGCGGCGGCTCACCGTCCACGCCGCCGGGTCGTCCAGCAACGGGACCTGCCCCGGCTCGCTGCCATCAGTCGCAGGCCCAGACGCCGAGAACACGATCCGGTCGTGCAAGCGGCTGGACCGACCGGCCCAGAACTCGACCTCCATCGCCCGCACCCGGAAGCCCGCCCACGACGGCGGCACCGGCACGTCGTCCGGTGAGCCATGGTCGGGGAACTGCGCGGCATACCGGTCAAATTCGGCAAGCAGCGCGGCCCGGCTCGCGACCGGCGCGGACTGGTGCGAGGCCCACGCGGCAATCCGCGACCCCCACGGCCGGTGCCCGAAGTAGTCCGCGAGCGCCGCCGCCTCGACCGGCTCGGCCACCCCGCGCAAGCGCACGACCCGGAACAACTCCGGCCAGCCGAGCGACGCGGCCACCCGGGGATTGCCAGCGATCTCGCGCGCCTTGGCCGACCCGGCATCGGTGACGAACCCCGGCCCGCGCGGGTCGAGGAACCGCATCAGCACGGTCCGCACGTTGGGCGCGCCGGCGGCGTCGACCGTGGCGAACTGCAGCGCCAGCCCCTCAGGAGACTCCGCGGCGCACACCCCTTCCGCCGTCGCCTGCCCGATCCAGCGGGTCAGCTGCTCGTAGGGCGTGGACGCGAGGTCGGCTTCGTCGAGCCCCTCGCCGGTGTAGTCGACGCGGTCGGTCACCCTCCGAGCGTAGGCTTCCCGGCACAAGGCGCGCACGGAAGGGTCCAGACACATGGCGGCTGGCAAGATCGTCGGGTATGCCGTGAAGTACGGCGTGAAGTACGGCCCCCACCTCGTGGTCGCGGCCAAAACGCTTCGGGAGCCGGCGACGGCATACGCCCAGAAGAAGCTCGCCGAGCAGAAGGCGCGCAAAGCGGCGTTCGCGGAGGCGGGGACCCTGCAGGCCGGGACGGTGCTGCGGGTCTTCCACGAGGGACAGCCAGTGTGGGTCGTCTATAGCGGCGAGGAGCCGATCACGTCGCACCCGCCGGTCGCGGTGCCCCTGGCCAGCCTCGTCGAGCGCGCCGACCTGAGCCAGCGCGTGGTGCCCGAGCCGCCGGCGCCCGCCAAAGATCGGATCGCCTCGGCTGGCGGGGCGATGGCCGGCAAGGCCCGCGCGGCGCTCAAGCGCACGCGTTAGGCGACCAGCCCCCGGCCCAGGGGGCAGCGGCGCCGAGCACCCTCGGGGATGGGGCAGAATCGCATGCGGCTTGCACCGCAACCCCGTAAGCCACGACCCGTTGTCCCAAGGAGCACCCCTGTGACCACCCAACCGCTCGCCGTCCCCGAGGACCGGTTCAAGCCGGGCCTGGAGGGGATCGTCGCTTGCGAGACCGAGATCGCCGAGCCCGACAAGGAAGGCAGCGCGCTGCGCTACCGCGGGGTCGACATCGAAGATCTCGTCGACAAGGTGTCCTTCGGTCAGGTGTGGGGGTTGCTCGTCGACGGGGCGTTCGAGCCGGGCCTGCCGCCAGCCGAGCCGTTCCCGCTGCCGGTGCACTCCGGCGACGTCCGGGTCGACGTCCAGTCGGCGCTGGCCCAGCTCGCCCCGATCTGGGGTTTCCGGCCACTGTTCGACATCGACGAGGAGGAGGCCCGCGAGAACCTCGCCCGGGCCGCTGTCATGGCCTTGTCGTTCGTCGGCCAGTCCGCCCGCGGCGTGCACAAACCCATGGTTCCCCAGCGTGAGGTCGACAAGGCCCGCACCATCGTCGAGCGGTTCATGATCCGCTGGCGCGGTGAGCCCGACCCCCGCCACGTGGAGGCCGTCGACGCCTACTGGGTGTCGGCCGCCGAGCACGGGATGAACGCTTCGACGTTCACCGCCCGGGTCATCGCCTCGACCGGCGCCGACGTCGCCGCGTGCCTGTCCGGAGCGGTCGGCGCGATGAGCGGGCCGCTGCACGGTGGTGCCCCGTCACGGGTGCTGCACATGTTGGAGGCCGTCGAGCAGATGGGGGATGCGACGGCATACGTCAAGGGGGTCCTGGACCGCGGCGAGCGGCTCATGGGTTTCGGGCACCGGGTCTACCGCGCCGAGGACCCGCGCGCCCGCGTGCTGCGCACCACGTGCGAGCGGCTCAACGCGCCGCGCTACGAGGCGGCGCACGCTCTCGAGGTCGCCGCCCTGGCTGAGCTGCGCGAGCGTCGGCCCGATCGGGTGTTGGAGACCAACGTCGAGTTCTGGGCCGCGGTCATCCTCGACTACGCCGAGGTCCCGCCGTCGATGTTCACCCCGATGTTCACCTGTGCCCGCACGGCCGGCTGGTCGGCCCACATCCTTGAGCAGAAGCGAGCCGCCCGCCTCATCCGCCCGGCCGCCCGCTACATCGGGGTCCACTCACGTCGGCCGGAGGACATTCCGGGCTGGCCGCGGCACATCGACCCGCACGACGTGCGCTGACGGCTGCGCTTCGCTCGCGCCGAC
>JBGAQN010000060.1:0-14662 GCA_044220725.1 Dermatophilaceae bacterium | reverse complement strand
GTGTCCCTGCCGGAGTCATCCGGCAGGGACACCCCTGTGTCAGGGGGACTGCGGTCTCCTTGTCGGCAGTTGCCCGGCCGACAGGCTCACGCAGGATGACATAATTCCTCCTCATATGAATTGCGTCACGTCTTCCGCCTGGCGACCGAGGGAACAGAGCGAGACGATCGGAGGAGTCGATGATGCGTGCCCTTGGCTTTGGTGCCACGCCCGTGGCGGGCCGATCTCGGCGCCGACGCGGGCAGGTGGCCGTGTGCCTGGGGCTCCTGGTCGCGGGTCTCGGCGGGTGTGCTGCCCGTCCCGCGACGGCTGCCCCTATCCCGTCCGTGCAGGGCACTCGGCCGTGGGCTGCCCCCGATGGACCGGGGGGGCAGACGACGGTCGCGTTCATCTCCGATTTCGGTCAGTGTGACGACGGTCAGCGGCAGATCGCCGACTTGGTGCGTTCATGGGATCCCGCGTTGGTCTTTTCGGCGGGAGACAATTCGCAAGGGGTGGATGGCTGCGACCCGTTCACCGAATCGGTGGGCGCGTACTACGGGGACTACCTGCAGGGCGCCCGCGGGCCGAGGCTGTTCCCCGCCCTGGGCAATCATGACTACGAAGACGTCGGTGCCGGGCTCGCGGCATACCGAAGCTTCTTCTCCTACCTCGACACGACGGCGGACCCGCTCGGACGCTGGTACGTCAAGTCCGTCGGCAATATCAACGTCTACGTGCTCGACAGCAACGCACCGGCCGAGGAGACGCCGGCGCAACAGCGATTCCTGCAAGGGGCGCTGTCGCAGAGGGCGCCGGGCACGTGGAACCTCGTCGTTTTCCACCACCCCCCCTTCACCTCCGGTCCGCATCCAGCCCAGGAGAGCTGGCGCCCCAGCGCCGGCTGGCTGTTCAAGGAGTGGGGCGCCGACCTGGTCATCGCCGGCCACCAGCACGTTCTCGAAGACCTGCTTGTCGACGGGATGCCCTACCTCGTCGCAGGGGTGGGTGGGCATACGTTGGAGCGCGATTGCCCGGCTACGCGCGCTGAGGGGAGCCGGGTGTGCGTCAAAGGCATCGGGGCCCTGCGAGTGGCCGCGACTGACGCTCGGCTCCTTGTCGACTACATCCAACCCGAGTCGCAGGCAACGCCCGCCCACCGACTGGAGCTTGCACGGCCCTGACCCGGGTCCGCCGCCCGTCGGTCTGGCCAGCCCGTTAGGGTGGGCGGCTATGGGCAAGGCGAACAGGCGGCGCGACGCGCGGCATACATCTGAAGACCGGCGTCCCGCAGCGGCGCCCTTCGTGCTGCGGCCCTTCGAGGGCTTGCCGGACGAGACCGAGTGGGTCGCGATGCGCGAGATCTTGCCCGCGGCGACCGCCTCGGTGCGCCTCGCCGGCACCGTCGCCGATCTCCCAGGCGACGTACCCCGTGACGCGACCCTGGCCACGGTGTTGCCGATGGCCTGGCCAGGCCTGCATCGCACCGGTGGTGGGGTCCTGGTGGCCACTCAGGCGGGGGCGACCTGTGGTGATGCCAGCCGTGACATCGCCGCTGCATGGCTGCTTGCTGCGGCTGCACCGGAAGGGACCCCCATCTCGCACGTGCCGACGCCGACCGCCGAGACGCCCCGCCTTCAGGACCTGCTCGACGTGGACCTCGGGTTCGAGGTCACACTGCACGAGGGCTTTGGTTTTTGGGTGGGAGACGCCGACCTCGACGATGACGGGGCTGCGTCCCTGGAGCAAGCCAACCAGTCGATCGTGCCGGTGCAGCGCGTGCCCGGGGCCTCGAGCGTCTATTGGGTCCGGTTCGGCGACCGCACCTTCATCCGTTGGGTGCTGCCGCAGGCCGAGGACACCGCCACGGACGGCCTTGCCCGGCTCGCCGCCAGCGACGAACACCGCCTCGAGGGTGAGGCCCGGTTGCTGGGGGCATTCCGGGCCGGCGGCCTGCTCGTGCCGGTTTGGGAGGTGGATCCCGAGCGGGATGCGTTGTCGTATGCCGACGCGATCGCCGCGTTAGCCGTGCCGCTAGCCGAGGCGATCGCCGACACGTCGCCGCTGACCGCTGATCAACGCCGAGCCCGCAGCGGCCTGGTCAGCAGACAGGTGACTCTCCGGTAGGCCGGTCGGCCCGGTAAGCAGCGGAGGTCGGGGCTGGGAGTCCGGAGTTCGGGGCTGGGAGCCCGGAGGAGGTCGAAGGGAGTCAGCCCAGAACGGGGACGTCGAGGCCCAGCAGGCCGAGCACAGTCAACCCGGCCAACAGCAGACAGACCCCGCCGCCGATTCGGCGGATGGTGGCCAGCTTGACCCGCCGAAGGAGCTGATGGCCCAAGGCCGCGGCCAGGCCGGACACTGACGCCAGGGCTAGGAACGACCCGACCCCAACCGACAGGGGCTCGCCGTAGCGGATCACCAGATTGGCTGTTAACAGCTGCGACAGGTCGCCCCATTCGGCGAGGAAGAGCACGAGGAAGCTCGTGACGACCGCCTTGAGGCCGGTGGCGTCCTCCTTGGCTGAGGCAACCTCGGTGAACTCCGCCTCCGCCTCAGCTCCCTCAGCGTCGGCTCGGGAGGCGCCGCGAAGGAGGATGAACCCCCCGACGAGGAAGAGCAGCCCCGAGGCGATGTCGACCGGCGTCCGTGGCAAGTTGGTCAGGAGCTGCCCTGCGACGACAGCGACAGTCGTCTGGACCAGAAAGGCGCTGGCCACCCCAACCCAGACAAGCATCGGGCGGAACCGAGTCGCCAGGACGAGAGTGGCGATGAACGTCTTGTCCGGGAACTCGACGGGGAAGATGAGGACGAAGGCGGCGGCGGCGACCGCGATACTGAATGTCATGGTGGACCCCGAGCGTAATACTCTGCCCACCGTGCCCACCGTGCCCACCGTGCCCACCGTGCCCACCGTGCCCACCGTGCCCACCGTGCCCACCGTGCCCGGCAGTCCCCACTCGTGCCTGGTAGGGCGGCATACCCGATGACGCGCTTTGGCTACCTCGGGCCGGAGGGAACCTTCTGCGAAATGGCCCTACAACAATGGGCAGCCTCGCACGAGGGCAACCGGCACCCGTTCGGCTCGGTCGGTGCGGCCCTGCGCGCGCTGCGGGATCGCCAGATCGACGCAGCCATGGTCCCCATCGAGAATTCGGTCGAGGGCGGGGTGAGTGCGACTCTCGACGCACTGTCCGTCGGAGACCAATTGCACATCATCGGGGAGGTCCTCGTCCCCATCACCTTCGTCCTGGCCGCCCGACCTGGTATGCCGCTCGCCAACGTCCGAGCAGTCGGCACCCATTCGCATGCCTGGGCTCAAGTGCGCGGTTGGATGGAGGAGAACCTGCCAGACGCGGCATACCTGCCAACGTTGTCCACTGCGGCCTCGGCGCAGACGCTGGCCGCCGAAAGCCACCCGCCCTTCGACGCGGCTGTCTGCGCGCCGGGGGCCGCCACCCGATTCGGGCTCCGGGTGCTTGCCGAGGACATCGGTGACAACGGCGGCGCGGTGACCAGATTCGTCCTGGTCAGCCGCCCGGGCCATCTGCCCGCGCCAAGCGGCGCTGACAAGACGACCGTCGTGCTCTTCCAGAAGCTGGACCGCCCCGGAGGCCTGTTGGAGTTGCTCGAGCAGTTCGCGGTGCGTGGGGTCAACATGGTGCGTCTGGAGTCGCGCCCGACCGGTGAGGCGATGGGGTCCTACTGCTTCTCCATCGACTTCGAAGGACACGTCGCCGAGGAACGGGTGCGGGAATCGTTGATCGGTCTCAAGAGGGTGTGCGCCGATGTGCGGTTCCTTGGCTCATACCCACGGGCAGACGGGCGCCCCGGCGTCGTCGATGCGGGGATGGCTGACGCCGACTTCGTCGCCGCGCGGGCCTGGATCGACGCCCTGTCCTGAGGTGCGACCCGCGGCGACCGCTGGCTTCGTTCCCGCTTGGCTGGTCGGCCCCCGGCTTGGTCTCCGGCTTGGATGAGGTTCATGACGCTGGGGTGAGCGTGCAGACTCATCCCAGTGCCACCAACCTCATCCAAGCGTCTGCGCTGGCTCCCAGTTCCGCGACTCGGACGGAGGAACGGCGGCTGTGACCCCGACTACCCGGGTGGAAATACCGCTCCAGCCTGTGAGAACCTACTGAGGTAAGGCTTACCTAACTTCGACACCAGGAGCGCCGTGTTTGTCTCCAACGCCCTGATCGGCCTTCGCGAGGGCCTCGAGGCGGCACTCGTCGTCGTCATCCTCGTTGCCTTCCTGGCCAAGACTGGTCGCCGCTGGGCGTTGCGACACGTCTGGACGGGCGTCAGCGTGGCGGTCGCACTCTCGGTCATCCTGGGCGCGGTGCTGACCTTCGGCACCGACGGCCTGGATGACCGCACCGCCGAATTGGTCACCGGCATCGCGTCCCTGCTGGCCGTCATCCTGGTCACCGGCATGGTGTTCTGGATGCGCTCGGTGGGTCGCCGGTTCGCTGGAGAACTGACCGGCAAGCTCGACCGAGCGCTCGACGCCGGACCGCTGGCCATCGCTACCGTCGCCTTCCTCGGCGTAGGGCGCGAAGGTCTGGAGTCGGCATTGTTCTTCTACGCGACCGTCCAATCCGCTGCCGAGACGGGCCTGGCGCCTGCCCTCGGCTGGGTGTTCGGCATCGGTGCCGCGGTCGCCATTGGCGTCGGCATCTACGCCGGTGCCGTCCGAATCGACCTTGCAAGATTCTTCCGCTGGACCGGGGCAGGTCTGGTCGTGGTCGCCGCGGGCATCCTCGCGTATGCCGTCCACGAACTTCAGGAGGCCGGCGTGCTTCCCGGGGAACAGACCTACGCCTTCGACCTGCGCAGCGTTATCGACCCGGCCTCTCCCGTGGCCATGGTGGTCCGCGGGATCGTCAACCTTCGCCCCCGGATGGCCGTGCTTGAGATCGGCGCTTGGGCGGCATACCTGATCGTCGTGTTGCCGCTGTTCCTGAGGGGGGTGGGTGCGCCACGGGTGGCCCCGGGAGGAGAGCGCCAGCCGGCGAGTCAGGTTGAGTCAACCCGTCGGGGCTGACCCGGCTGGCGGGGCGGCGCGGCATACCAGGCGGGCGCGGCTTGCCGGGCGGGCGCGGCATACCAGGCGGGCGCGGCTTTGCCGGGACGGTGATGGGGGGAGCCCATCGTTCGGCTAGCCCGCGGCGGCCACTCGCACGACGAGCGCGCCGGGACGCACTGAGCCGGTGACGGCGCGGACCGGCCCGACGTTGTCGCCGTCGAGTTGGAGCTCCTCAGGGCGATCGCAGCGCACCCGGATCTCGTGTCCGGTGTGATGGTCGACGATGGGGTGGCCCTTGCGTTGCCGGCTGACCACCCGCGCGAGCACTGCGGTCCAGCCAACGACCCCTTTGGGCGACATGACCACGGCGTCGATCAGCCCGTCGTCGACTTTCGCCTCCGGCATGAGCACGAGTCCGCCGAAGATCTTGCCGCAGTTGCCCAAGAGGACGGTCCGCGTCCGGCGGCTGAATTCCATCCCGCCATCGACGCTGATCCGGGCCTTGAACTGTGGCCCCTTCATGTTGCGCAGGCCCGCGAGGATGTATGCCGCGTTGCCCACCTGCCGCTTGAGGTGCTCAGGCGCGCCGGCCATCACCGCGGCGTCGAACCCCAGCCCGGCCATGACGAAGAAGGTGTCTTCCTCTGGCTCGGCGTCGTCACTGCGGCTGATGATGATCCGGCCGACGTCGACGCGCTTGTTGTGCCCAGTGAGGGCCACGACGAGCGCCTTCTCGACCGAATCCAAGGGCAGGTCGAGATTTCGAGCCAGCAAGTTGCCGGTGCCTCCGGGAAGCAGCCCCAGGGGTGTCTCGGTGTCCACAAGGGCCTTGGCGACCGCCCGGACCGTCCCATCACCGCCAAGTGGACACACGAGGACGGCACCGTCGAGGACGGCTTGGCGGGCCTGGGCCGTCCCCGGCTCGGCCGCGGTCGTCTCGACCCAGATCGGCTGGCCCCAACCGTGGGCGGCGCACACGCCAGCGACGCGGGCCCGAAGGTCGGACAGCTCGACAAACTTCGTCGGATTGACAATGACCGCAGCGCGCCGCAGCGGTTCCTCAGGCGTGGGTGCCTCCCGGAAACTGTCGCGGTGCGGCCGTCGGCGGCGCAGCCGTTGGGTGAGGGCGTCGTAGTCGACACTGCCCCGGTTGCCCAGCGCTGCGGCGATGCCGATGACGCCGAAGAGCAGGATCGCTCCGGCGATCCACCACAGGACATTCTCGGGCACTCTCTGACGGTATACGACCCGCGTCCAACCCGTCGGCCTGGCCCGCACCCCGTCCCTCCGTCCGGCAATCCCTCGGCGCTGGACCACCGCAAACCCTGACCGGGGGCCATCGGGGTGCCGTCCGTCGGGGCGGGACGGCATACTGGCGTGCATGGTCCCCAAACCCGCCGTGCCGCCCGCTGACGACAAGGACTGGACCTGGGTGCTGCGCGAGCCCTGCGCGGAGTGCGGCTTCGATGCGGCGACGATCCGGCCGAAGCGGCTCGCCGAGGCGGTGCGCGAGACAGCGTCGCGGTGGCCAGCGGTGCTCGTGCAACCGGAAGTCGCCGAGCGTCCCAAGAAGCACATCTGGTCGCCGCTGGAATACGCCTGTCACGTGCGCGATGTCATGCGGTTGTTCGCCGAGCGGGTCGAGCTCATGCTCGCTCAGGACAACCCCATCTTCGCCAACTGGGACCAGGACGAGACGGCGCAACAGGAGCGCTACTGGGAGCAGGACCCCGCAACCGTTGCCAAGCAGATCGGCAAGGCCGGCGAAGCCCTGGCCGAAGTCTTCGAGCGGGTGAGCAAGGAGGACTGGCAGCGCCCCGGCACCCGAAGCAACGGGTCGCAGTTCACCATCGCCACGCTCGGCATCTATGCGCTGCATGACCTGCGCCACCACGTCTGGGACGTCCGCGGCTGACCCGACCGCGGCCCGGAACGTCCGCGGCTGACCCGACCGCGGCCCGGAACGTCCGCGGCTGACCGACTGCGGCCCGGAACGTCCGCGGCTGACCGACTGCGGCCCGGAACGTCCGCGGCTGACCGACTGCGGCCGGAACATCCTCTGCCGACGCCTCCGCCCGCTCAGACCGGTGCGGCAGCCGACATTGAACTGAAGCTCCCATCGGCCGCTCGGTAGGCTGGCGGACGTGATCGACATCAAGCTCGTCCGTGAAGAACCCGACCTGGTCCGGCGCTCGCAGCGCGCCCGAGGCGAAGACCCCGCGATCGTTGACGCGATCCTTGCCGCCGACGAGACCCGGCGATCGTCACTGGCCCAGTTCGAAGCCGCGCGGGCGCAGCAGAAGTCGTTCGGCAAGCAGGTCGCCGCCGCATCGGCGGCCGACAAGCCCGCCCTGTTGGCCGAGGTCAAGGACCTCGCCGAGCGGGTCAAGAGCCTCGACGCGGCTGCTGCCGCAGCCGGCGACGAGGCCGCCCGGCTGCTCGCCAGCGTCTCCAACGTCGTCCTGGACGGTGTGCCCACCGGTGGCGAGGAGGACTACGTCGTCCGGGAAACCATCGGCACACCAAGGGATTTCGCGGCCGAGGGGTTCGAGCCACTCGACCACATCACGCTCGGCGAGTCGCTGGGCGCCATCGACATGGAGCGTGGCGCCAAGGTGGCCGGCGCCCGGTTCTACTTCCTCACCGGCGTCGGCGCCCGGCTCGAGCTGGCCCTGCTCAACCTCGCGGTCGCCCGCGCCGTCGAGGCCGGCTTCACCCCCATGATTACCCCCACCCTGGTGCGGCCGGAGATCATGCGCGGAGCCGGGTTCCTCGACCACCACTCCGACGAGGTCTACTACCTGCCCGCCGACGACCTCTACCTCACCGGCACGTCCGAGGTCGCCCTGTCGGGCTACCACCGAGACGAGATCATCGACCTCGCCGACGGCCCGAAACGGTATGCCGGGTGGTCGGCCTGCTATCGCCGCGAGGCCGGCAGCCACGGCAAAGACACCAAGGGAATCATCCGCGTCCACCAGTTCCACAAGGTCGAGATGTTCGTCTACTGCCGGCCCGAGGACGCCGAGGCCGAGCACGAACGGCTCCTGGCGATGGAGCGGGCGATGCTCGACTCCTGCGAGCTGCCCTACCGCATCATCGACACCGCCGCGGGCGACCTTGGCGACCCCGCGGCCCGCAAGTTCGACTGCGAGGGCTGGGTGCCGACCCAAGGCCGCTACCGCGAGCTCACCTCGACATCCAACTGCACGACCTTCCAGGCCCGTCGGCTCGGCGTCCGCGAGCGCGACCCGCAGGGCTCCGGCGGTGCGACCCGCGTTGTCGCCACCCTCAACGGGACCCTCGCAACTACCCGCTGGATCGTCGCCATCCTGGAGAACCACCAACAGCCCGACGGCACGGTCCGGGTCCCGGCCGCCCTGCAGCCCTACCTCGGTGGGCTGGCCGTCCTCGAGCCGGTCCGGTGACCAAGAGCGCGAAGGGGTTTCGCCGACGCATAGGTGAGCGGGCGGCATACGGGGCGGGCGGGTCGAGCCGACGGAAACTGGTCGCGCTCGACGTCGATGGGACGATCATCACCCACGACGGCCACCTCGACCCGCGCGTCCACGCCGCCATCACGGCCTGTGTCAGCAATGGCCACTTCGTCGTCATCGCCACCGGCCGATCGGTGGTCGCGACCATGCCGGTCCTCGCGCGGCTGGGGATCTCCGATGGGTATGCCGTGTGCTCCAACGGCGCAGTGACCTTGCGGATCGACCCGCGTCGGCCCAAGGGCTACAAGATCGTCGAGAAGGTCACCTTCGATCCCCGGCCGGCGCTCACCCTGCTGCGCGACGAGCTGCCCGAGGCCCTGGTCGCCGTCGAGGAGCTCGGGCGCGGCTTCATGGTGAGCTCACCGTTCCCCGACGGCGAGCTCATGGGCGACCAACGCGTCGTGCCCTGGGACGAGCTCATCGCCAAGCGGGCCACCCGCGTCACCCTGCGGATGCCCGACGCCGAGCCCGAGGCGTTCATGGCCCACATCGAGCGGATCGGCCTGCACGAGGTCTCTTATGCCGTCGGCTGGACCGCGTGGCTGGACATCAACCCCGAGGGTGTGTCCAAGGGTTCGGCGCTGGAGCAGCTGCGGCGCCGCCTGGAGGTCGAGCCGTGCGACACCATCGCGGTCGGCGACCAGCGAAATGACATCGAGATGCTCCAGTGGGCGGCGCGTGGGGTGGCGATGGGTAACGCCCCTGCAGAGGTCCAGGCGGTCGCCGACGAGGTGACCGGCTCGGTCGAGCAGGCCGGTCTGGCGACCGTCCTCGAGTCTGTTCTTGACGCCGCTCCCGACGCCGCTTCCGAACCCGCGTCCGAAGCATCGGGCTGAGGTGCGGCCGATGGACCTGCACCTCACCTCGCCAACGAACCCGCGGCTCAAGGCGCTGGTGGCGTTGCGCCGTCGCCGGGTTCGCGACGAGGCCGGGCTGACCGTCGTCGAGGGTTTCGAGGAGCTGGCACTTGCGCTCGCTGCGGGGGTCGCGCCGCAGACGCTCTACGTGTGCCCCGAGCTTTACAGTCCGAGCGGGTATGCCGGGTCGCAGGCCATCGGCTCGCAGGTCGAGTTGGTCGCGGCGGCCCGGGCGTGCGGAGCCGAGATCGTCACCGTGTCTCGCTCGGCGTTCGAGAAGGTGGCCTATCGCGAGGGCCCTGACGGGCTGCTCGGGGTGCTCCCCTCGGTCGACCGCCCGTTGTCGGCGCTGCGGCTGCCGGCCGACCCGTTCGTCCTGCTCGTCGAGGGCGTCGAGAAGCCCGGCAACCTCGGAGCCATGCTCCGGACCGCCGACGCTGCCGGGGTCGACGCCGTGGTTGCCGCCGATCCGGTCACCGACTGGGGCAACCCCAACGTCGTGCGCGCCTCCAAGGGCACCGTGTATGCCGTGCCTGTGGCCTCCGCGTCCACGGCGGCGGCCATCGCCTGGTGCAGGGCGCACGGCATACGCCTCGTGGTGACGACACCTGAGACGGATGTCCTCTATTCGGACACCCCACTCACCGGACCGGTAGCGATCGCGGTGGGTGCGGAGAAGCACGGCGCTTCTCGCGACCTGTTGGACGCATCCGACGTGCGGGTGCGAATTCCCATGTCTGGCAAGGCAAACTCGTTGAATGTTGCAGCGGCTGCGGCGGTCGTCCTCTTCGACGCCGTGCGCCAGCGCAGGTCATAGCGCTTACACCGCGGACCCATTACTCCCAGCGGTGGACCGTGGTCAAGAGCACCCTCAAACCTGTGTCACGATGGGCGGCATGCGCGTTGACCACGTCTCCTACGCAGCGGAGCACGACGGCCTTCATGCCACCGCCGAGCGGCTGGCCAAGCTCATCGGGGTGACGCCGGTCGATGGGGGGGTCCACCCGCGGTTCGGCACCCGCAACGTCATCCTGCCCCTGTCGAACCAGCGCTATGTCGAAGTTGTCGAGGTGCTCGACCACCCCGCCTCTGACAAGGCGCCGTTCGGACAGGCGGTCCGGACCCGATCCGAAAGCGGCGGCGGCTGGCTCGGCTGGGCCGTCCAAGTCGACGACATCACCGAGGTCGAGCGTCGGCTGTCACGGCAGTCGGCCGAGGGCTACCGGCATACGCCCGACGGTCTGGAGTTGCGTTGGCGACAACTGGGCACCAAGGGCCTCATCTGCGACCCGCAATTGCCGTTCTACATCCAATGGGCCGACGACGCCCGCCACCCCTCGACCGACGGGGCAACCGACGTCGGGTTGGTCGGGATGACGATCGCCGGCGATCCGGCTCGGGTTCGGTCCTGGCTGGGGCTGCCGGAGGACTACGTGCCGTCGACCCTGGAGTTTGCTTTCCTGGCCCCGCATGGCAACCCGGGCGTCTTGTCGGTGACCTTCGATACCCCCGCGGGCCGCGTCACCGTCTGATCGGCACTGATCAGACCAGAGAAAGCGCCGATTGGGCGCTCCCGGGCTGATTGAATACCGCAATGCCGACTAACGCCTCCGCCGCCATGTCCGACGTCCCCGTCCAGGACAGCCGCGCCCGTGACATGGCCCAGGTGGCCGTCTTTGCCGCGCTCATCGCCGCGCTCACTCTCGTGCCGGGGGTGCCCCTGTTCGGCTCGTCGGTGCCGTTCACGCTGCAGACCCTGGGTGTCACGCTCGCCGGTGCCGTGCTCGGAGCCCGCAAGGGGGCGCTGGCCGTGCTGGTCTACCTCGCCATGATCGCCGTCGGGCTGCCGGTCGCCAGTGGCTACAAGGGTGGGCTCGGGGTGCTGACCGGCCCGACCGGTGGCTACCTCGTCGGGTTCGTCCTGGCCGCTGCCGTCGTCGGCTTCCTCTCCCGCCTGGTGCTGCGGCGGGCGAGCGGGGCGACAGCGACGGGGGGCCTGCTGCTCGCCTGCCTGGCCGGCATACCGGTCGTGTATGCCGTGGGAGTGCCGTGGCTGGCTGCCTTCGCCGGTATGCCGTTCAGCCGGGCTCTGCAGGTCGGCGCTCTCGTCTTCCTCATCGGCGACGTCATCAAGGCGGCCATCGCCGCGGTCGTGACGAGCGCGGTCGCCCGGGCCTTGCCGCAGTTGTTCCGCTGAGCGCCTGTCCAGGGCGCGGGCTCGTGCGTCGGCTGAATGGCCCGAGCTGGTCCGGCGCGGGAGGATGAGCCCGTGCCCCGGGTGACCTTGTCGGACGTCTCGCTGAGTTTTGGCGAGCGCCAGGTCCTGCGGGAGATCTCGGTGGACCTCACCGAGCATCGGATCGGCATCGTCGGAGCCAACGGGTCAGGCAAGTCGAGCTTGGTGCGCCTCATCAACGCGCTGGTGCGGCCGTCCGCGGGGACGGTCACCGTCGACGGGCTGGACGTCGCGCGGCATACCCGCCAGGTGCGGGCCAAAGTCGGGTTCCTCTTCTCCGACGCCGACTCTCAGATCGTCATGCCGACCGTGCGGGAAGACCTTGAGTTCTCGTTGCGTGGGCGGGGATTGGCTGCCTTGGAGGTGGCGCAACGGGTGGACCGGGCGCTGGCCGACTTCGGGTTGGCCGATCACGCGGATCACCCGTGCTACCTGCTCTCGGGGGGGCAGAAGCAGCAGTTGGCGCTGGCTGCCGTGTTGCTGCTCGACCCGCAGATCATCGTCGCCGACGAGCCCACGACGCTGCTCGACCTGCGCAACCAGCGTCAATTCTCGCAGTTGCTGGCTGAGTTGCCGCAGCAGGTTCTCATGGTCAGCCACCACGTCGAGCTGCTGGCCGGGTTCGATCGGGTACTCGTCATCGATGAGGGGCGGGTGGTCGCGGACGACACCCCGCAGGTCGCGGTCGCGGCATACCGGCGCTTGATGGGGGAGGTCGTGCGGTGAACCCGGCCGGCGTCTTCGTGCCCGGTTCGACTTGGCTGCACCGACTGCCGGCGGGGGTGAAGGTCGGTGGGCTCTTCGTTGCGGTGTTGGTCGTCTTGCTGATCCGCGCGCCGTGGCTGGCGGGGGTGGCGGTGCTCGTCGCGGGCGGATTGCTCGCGTCGGCGCGGATTCCGTGGACGGTGGTGCGTGGGGGCGTCCGCGGCTTGGCGATCGTGCTGGGGGTGCTGTTTGTCGTCCAGTGGTGGGCCTCCGGGTTGGACGACGCCGCGGTGACGCTCGGGCGGGTGGCTTCGAGCGTCCTGTTTGCCTGGACGATCTCGATGACGACCCGGGTGGCGGCCATGCTGAGGGTTCTCGAGGTGGCGTTGGCTCCAGTGCGTTGGGTGCGGCTCTCGCCCGAGCGGGCGGCGCTCACGGTGGCGTTGGCGATCCGGTGCGTGCCGATGGTCGTGGATGCTGTGCAGCAGGCCAACGAGGCCCGCTCGGCGCGGGGAGCGCGGCCGTCGGTGAGCAGTCTGGCGGTGCCTGTGGTCATTCGGTCGCTGCGGATGGCCGACTCACTCGGGGAGGCGCTGATCGCCCGAGGCCAGCCCCGCGGTTGACGGGGGCCGCGCTGCCGCTGCTGGCCTCCTGCCGATGGCGGGGCAGATCAGGCGTCGGTCCGAAGTCGGGATAGGTGTCGGACCAGGTGCTCGGCCAGGCCGGTGTAGCTCGCTGGCGTCAGGGCGACCAGCCCCTCCTGGACGTCGACCGGCAGGCCTAGCCCGACGACGAACTCACGCAGCTCCACGGCTCCGATCCGCCGGCCGCGGGTCAGCTCCTTGAGCCGTTCGTAGGGGTTGTCCATCCCCGGCACTCCGCGCGCCGCGAGCGCCCGCATCGCCGACTGGATCGGCTCGGCCAGCACTTCCCAGTTGGCGTCGAGATCCGCCGCCATGCGCTGGGGGACGGCGTCGAGGCCGGCGAGGCCACGGCATACATTGTCAATGGCGAGCAGCGAGTGACCGAAGGCGGTCCCGATGTTGCGCTGCATCGAGGAGTCGGTGAGGTCGCGCTGCATCCGGCTTTCGACAAGGGTGTTGGCCAGGACATCGAGCAGCGCGCAGGAGACCTCGAGGTTGGCTTCGGCGTTCTCGAAGCGGATCGGGTTGACCTTGTGCGGCATCGTCGAGCTGCCGACCGTGCCTTGGCCGCGGACCTGGGCGAAGTAACCCATCGAGATGTAGGTCCACATGTCCTGCGCGAGGCCGTGCAGGATCCGGTTGTAACGGGCGATGTCGGCATAGAGCTCGGCCTGCCAGTCGTGGCTCTCGATCTGAGTGGTGAGCGGATTCCACTGCAGCCCAAGGCTTTCCACGAAGGTGCGCGAGGTCGCCTCCCAGTCGTGGTGGGGCACGGCGGCCAGGTGCGCGCCGTAGGTCCCGGTCGCGCCGTTGAGCTTGCCCAGGTATGCCGCGCGGCCGATCCGGTCGAGCTGGCGGTGCAGCCGGAAGGCCAGGACCGCAAGCTCCTTGCCGAGGGTGGTGGGGGTGGCGGGCTGGCCGTGGGTGTGAGCGAGCATCGGGGTGGCGGCGTGCTCGCGGGCCATGGCGGCGAGCTGCTCGACGAGGGCCGTGGCGCGGGGGAGCCAGACGTGTTCGACGGCACCCTTGACCATGAGGGCGTAGGCGAGGTTGTTGATGTCCTCGCTCGTGCAGGCGAAGTGGATCAGCTCGCCGAGACCGGCATCCTGGGGGGAGGGAGCGAGGGCGGCGAGGCGTTCTTTGAGGAAATACTCGACGGCTTTGACGTCGTGGACGGTGACTCGCTCGATCTCGGCGAGCGCGTCGATGTCTGAGGGGCCGAAGTCGGTGACGATCGCGCGCAGGCTCGCCTGCTCTTCGGCGGTGAGGGCCCGGGTGCCGGGGACGACGGCATACGAGGTGAGGTGGATGAGCCACTCGATCTCGACGCGGACTCGCTCGCGGTTGAGTGCCGCCTCGGAGAGGTGATCGACCAGCGCTGCCACCGCCCCGCGGTAGCGCCCGTCCAGCGCGCCGAGGGCGATCGGGGGTTCGACGTCACCGAGGGAGGGCATGTGGTCATCTTCCCAGATCCCGTATGCCGCCCTCCGACCCCGTCGTCCCGACCGCCCCGCCCTGCCCCCGCCTGGCCTGTCCGTTCGCCCGCCCTGTCCGCGTTTCCCTTGTGGTGGCATTTACACCGTTTTCCTGGCGGATGTTTCTGCCAGGAAAACGGTGTAACTGCCACCGGTGCTGGGCTCGTGTGCTCGGGTCAGACAGGTCAGCCGGGGCAGACGGGTCAGACAGGTCAAACGGGGCAGTCGGGTCAAACGGGGCAG